>CAZIUI010000014.1:16937-70511 GCA_964542585.1 uncultured Sphingobacteriales bacterium
GGAGGAGCGGGTGGTGCCGCCGGGTGCCGATTGGCGGTGGTTGCTGATGTAGGTTATGGTGGTGCGCAAGGTAGTAGCCGTATCCAGGTTAAAATCCGCCTGGGCTTGCAGGGTTTGGTTGGTTAACCGTTGGCCCAGGCCTTTCCCATTTGGGAGGAGGAAGTTGTGCTCGTTCTGCCAGCGGGTGTAGTTGAGTTTTACCCTTCCAAAATCACCTTGGTAGCCTACACCGGCACTGCCGTTAAGCTGGTCAAAATCCGTGTGGTTAAGGGAACCCGTGAATTTGGGATCGCCTTCATTCTTGGTGTTCAAAAAGCTTTTGGCATCTCCGGTGGTGATGTTACCCCCCGAGCGCCGGATGGCTTTGGCCCGAAAGCCCCACTGGTCGCTTGCCCCTTCCAGGCTAAGGCCACTGTTCCAGCCATCGTTGTTACTGGTATAACTGCCAAGAACGGAACCCCGCAGGAAGCCTTCCCCCTTTTGGGCAGATGGTAGCTCGCCGGTTAAATAATTGATAGCCCCACCCAAGGCGCTGGAACCGTAGAGGACGCTGGCCGGGCCTTGCACTACCTCTAAGCGCTCAGCCAGGTACGGGTCCATGTTAGGCATATGCCGAATGCCATACTGCTGATAATCGGTTCCGATGTTGTTGTGCAGTAGGCGGATACGCTTGCCCTTTAAGCCGCGAATGATGGGTTTACTCGTTTGGGTCCCGGTGTTCACGGACCGGACACCCGGGGTCTGGTCGACACTGGCCCCCATCCCTGCGCTTTCCGTTTGAAATTTGTTAACGCCAGTGATCAGGTTGACGTCTCCTGAGCTTTCGATGGGTGCTTTGGGAATGGGAGAACCGGTGAGAACCACCCGCTGCAAATCCATGGCGATCTGCTGCAGGCTTACCGGAAGGGTTGTGGTTTCTCCTGCTTTGATTGGGATGGTTTTTTTGGCCTTTTGATAGCCAATGCTACTAAAGACCACTTTGTGCTGCCCTGCCGGGATCCCGGATAGCAAGTACCGCCCTTGCTGATCGGTACTTGTTCCTTTGGCAGTGCCTTGCACCATGACATTAACGTTTGACAAGCCTTGGCCTTCAATAGACGTGACACGGCCTTTCAGGGTCCCGCTCTCGGGATTTTGGGCTTGTGTATTAAAAGGTAATATGAGCATTAAAAAGCCCAAGAAATATGACAGGTACCGCATGGTATGCTTTTTTGATCCGGTTAATAAATAGCTTTCATGAAAGCCTCATAAGGGGATTTAAAAAGGCTTTCATGGCAATGGATGTGAATGTACTTATAGGATTACCGGATCAAATAGGGCGGGCCGCGCTTGAAGGGGAGGTGAGCGGTTTTAACAACAACCGGTGCAGAGGGGATCGCTGTTAATAAGGATTCCCGTGGTATGGCATCAATGGTAAATGCCTCACCACTTATAAAAGTATGGGGTGTATGCCAGTCACATACGAGGCATTCTTCATCTTCATGGTCTAAGTGGGCATCATGTTCGCAATGAAAAGTTTCTACGGTTTTCTCATTCCCTTCATGGTAGTGCCAAAGGGCTGGTGGAAACGTCACCCATGCCAGCAAAACCAATAAGGATATAGCTATGGAGCGGTGGAAAACCATTATTGCAAAAGTAAAAACCAACGAGTTAATTAATTTTTTTGAATTAAATTCATTTTTCACTGAAGATTAAGGGTTAGGGAACATGGCTTTATGCAAACAGCCAATGAAAGCAGTTCCGAACCTTATCCTTAATACCTTGGTTCAAAAGGTGCCATTATAAGTGCTTTGCTTGATAAGGCACTCAGCATCCTACCTTAATTAACAAATGATAAAACCATGAATAAACGAGAAGAAGATTCCGAAGCGCTCCATTATCATGCTTTCCCAAAGCCAGGGAAGGTTTCCATAGCTCCAACCAAATCCACCAATTCCCAAGCTGATCTTTCGCTTGCATATTCCCCGGGTGTAGCAGAGCCTTGTGAAGCCATTGCATCTGATCAAACAGATGTTTACCAGTATACCAATAAATCCAATACGGTTGCTGTTATCTCCGATGGTTCTGCCGTTTTGGGCCTTGGAAATATTGGTCCGCTGGCATCTAAACCTGTTATGGAAGGAAAAGCAGTGCTGTTTAAAATTTACGGTGGGGTGGACGTCTATGACTTAGAATTAAGTACTACAAGTCCTAGCGCTTTTGTGGAAGCTGTCAAGAGTCTGGAGCCTACTTTTGGGGGTATCAACCTGGAAGACATCAAGAGTCCTGAATGTTTTGAAATAGAGGATCGCCTTAAAAAAGAAATGGGCATCCCTGTCATGCATGATGATCAGCATGGGACCGCTATCATTACAGGGGCTGCACTTTTGAATGCTTTAAAAGTGAATGAAAAAAAGCCTGAGGACCTTAAAGTGGTAGTTAATGGAGCAGGGGCAGCGGCAGTTGCTAGTGCCAAGTTTTTCAAAAGCCTGGGGGTACAGGAAGGGAATTTAATAATGGCCGATAGCAAAGGAGTTATTCATCAAGACCGTGATGAGTTATCATCTATAAAGCAAGAGTTTGCCACTCATAAACCCATAAGCTCCTTAGCAGAAGCTTTAAAAGGAGCAGATGTTTTCTTGGGACTTTCGGTCGGGAACATCATTTCGGAATCAATGCTAAAAAGCATGGCAGAGCAACCGATCGTTTTTGCTTTAGCCAACCCAACTCCGGAGATAGATTATACAAAAGCTAAGCATGTAAGGGAAGATGTTATGATTGCAACGGGACGCAGTGATTTCCCCAACCAAGTAAACAATGTTTTAGGCTTCCCCTATATTTTTCGTGGTGCGCTGGATGTTCGTGCAAAATCAATCAACGAAGCCATGAAAGTCTCGGCTGCCAAAGCCATTGCACAAATTGCAAGGGAGCCTGTTCCGACTTCTATTCTAGAAACTTATGGGCTTAAAGAGCTCTCGTTCGGTGCTGATTATTTAATCCCTAAGCCAATGGATAACCGCCTTATCAAACGGGTATCCCCGGCTGTGGCCAAAGCGGCTATAGACACCAATGCCTGCCGGTACCCGATAACAGATTGGGAAGCTTATCAGCAATTCCTGGCCAATCAATAGAAATTGAAAATGAGGATAGCATTTCTCCTTATCCAGTGCATTACCTTTTTTGGAACCATTCCAAACTTACAGGGGCAAGCACATGAGGACCATCCAATTTTTAATGGGGTTTGCTTGAAAGCTCCAAGGGAACCATTTCAGGGTAATCCCTTCAGGCCTGTAAAGAATATCCGGGCCAATGCAGTGGCTGTGGTACCCTATGCTTTTTGTGAGCCCGATGATCCACGGGTTCGTTATGATTACCAGCAGCAATGGTGGGGAGAAACCCTTAAAGGTGTGCGAAAAACATTGAAATATGCTCACGAGAAAAATCTGAAGGTTAACCTTAAACCGCATTTATGGGTTGGAGGTGAAGGTTGGCCAGGCGCTTTAGCTTTTAGCAGTGAAGAAGCACAGACTACCTGGCAGCAAACTTATCGATCCTATATTATGCAGATGGCCAAGGTTGCCGGTAGGCACAATGTAGCCATGTTTACCATTGGTACCGAATGCAAAAAGCTTGTTCAGCGTTTTCCTGGTTACTGGAGGGATTTGATCCGGGACATCAGAGCTGTTTACGATGGTAAAGTCACCTACCAAGCCAATTGGGACAACGTAAAAAAAGTGGCTTTTTGGGATCAATTGGATTACATAAGTGTGAGCGGCTATTTTCCCCTAAAAGCAGACCCCACCCAAAAAGCCCTAAAGGATGCATGGAAACCCTATATTGCTAAGCTAAAACGTATACATTTGGCTTATGATAAGCCGGTTATTTTCGGTGAGTATGGGTACTGCAGTAAAGATGGGGCGCTAGCAAACCCCTGGAAGGGTGCCCGAAGTGACCCTGCTCCTGTCAACCTGGAATTACAAAAAGCAGCGTATAAGGGATTATATGAGGCGATTTGGGGTAAAAAATGGTTCCATGGTGGATTTTTGTGGAAATGGCATCCACGGCATCAAAAAGCTGGTGGGCAGGATGATCCGGGTTTTACACCGCAGCGAAAGCCTGTTCAGCAGGTCATTAAAGATTACTATGAAACTTTTTAAAGTTAAGGATTTACCCAAAATTGCTCATTGGTAAAAAGCTGGTTTAAGGGAATGGCCATTACATTACAAAAACCATTGATTTTAGCATCTGCAAGCCCAAGGCGGCAGCAGATACTCCAGGAAGCTGGGGTTCCCTTTACTGTTCAGCCATCTTCGGTTGATGAAACTTACCCAGATCACTTTCAGGTTACGGAAATACCGATCCACTTATCGGAAAAAAAAGCCCGTGACTTTAAAGATTCAATAAATGCTCAGCTTGTTCTTGCCGCGGATACCATTGTAACCATGGATAACAAGGTCCTGGAAAAGCCTGCCAATGCGGAAGATGCCAAAGCTTATCTGGATCAGTTATCCGGACGCTCGCATACCGTTATAACCGGTGTTTGCATTTTAACAGCAACAACGCAGGAGAGCTTTTACGAAGCAACTGAGGTGACTTTTCGCACCTTAACAGCTCCTGAAATCAACTACTATATTGATGCTTGTGAACCCTATGATAAAGCCGGAGCTTACGGTATACAGGAGTGGATAGGAGTAATTGGGGTTGAAAGTGTAAGCGGCTCTTATTGGAATGTTATAGGACTCCCGATTGAAACTGTCTTCCAACGACTAAAAAATGTAGGAGGGCTAGCCATACGCTAGCCCTAACCTTAGTCATCAATTCGGCAGGCAGAGCAATGACTGTTAGTTTAACCGGCCAAGGCTTCCGCTCCACCCACAATTTCTGAAAGTTCTTTAGTAATAGCAGCTTGCCGTGCTTTGTTGTATTGAAGCTGAAGGTCATTGACCAATTCCTCAGCATTTTCAGTAGCATTGTCCATAGCTGTCATTCTTGCGCCATGCTCTGAAGCACTGGAATCCAACACATCCTTGTAAAATGTGATCTGAAGACTTTTGGGTACTAAATTCTCAAGTATACCTTCTTTAGAAGGATCAAAGATGTAATCATACTTAAAGTTACTACCGTTCTGATCTTCTGAGGGGAGGTCAGTTGCTCGCGACTGATCACCTAGATCTTCGATGCTTGTTATAGGTAGGAACTGCTGTACTTGAGTGAAATAAGTAGCCGCATTTTTAAACCAATTGTAAATGATAATTACCCGGTCATAGGTGCCTTCCGAATACCAGTTAATAATGCGATTGGCTATTTCATTAGATTCATCATAGGTAGGCTTGTTGAAAAAATTGGTATAGGCATCTACAATGGAGTAATCCAGCTTTTTCAAGCTCTCGTAACCCCTTTTACCGATGCACATCAGGTCTACTTTTCCGGCCTTATGTAATTGGGAGTATTGCTTCTTAACTACACTGTGCAGCTGCTTCTGTACATTACTGTTAAAAGCCCCGCACAAACCTTTGTCAGCGGTCATTGGAACGATCAGCACACGATTCAGATCCCGTTCTTCGAAGTACTTACTAAAAGCACTTGATTCCTCCATGCTATCGGAAACATGTTGCGTAATATCGTGTAGTTTACGCGCATAGGGACGAATCTGTTGAATAGCAGTTTGGGCTTTCCGAAGCTTGGCAGCAGAAACCATTTTCATGGCATTGGTGATCTGCTGCGTGTTTTTAACCGAGGCTATGCGGTTCCGGATTTCTTTAAGGCTACTCATGCGGCAAAATTTCTGATTAAAAATCCGGCCTTAGCATTGAAGAATGCTAAGGCCTAAGGAGGTTATTTAAGCTTCTTCCGGTGTGACTTCGTAAGTGGTTTTGATATCGTTTGCCACATCCTTAATGGCCTTTTCAATATCTTCTTTCCACTCGCCAGCACGAATACGGTCTAATACTTCCCGGTTCCGGTTTTCCATCATTTGGAGGAAATCCCGCTCAAATTCGGTGACCTTTTCAGAAGGAATATGCTGTAGGAGACCCTTGGTTCCGCAGTAAAGGATGGCTACCTGTTTCTCAACAGGGATAGGCGCATTTTCCCCTTGCTTCAGGATCTCAACGTTACGGGCCCCTTTATCAAGGATCTGTTTCGTTGACGGATCCAGATCTGAGCCGAACTTGGCAAATGCTTCCAGCTCACGGTACTGAGCAAGGTCAAGCTTAAGCGTTCCGGCGGTCTTCTTCATGGGTTTAATCTGGGCACTTCCTCCAACACGCGAAACCGAAATTCCAACGTTAATGGCAGGCCTTACCCCGGAGTTGAATAGCTCTGTTTCCAGGAATATCTGGCCATCGGTAATAGAAATAACGTTAGTAGGAATGTAGGCGGAAACGTCTCCGGCTTGGGTTTCCACAATGGGGAGTGCGGTAAGCGATCCACCGCCCTTTGCCTGATCTTTAATGGATTCCGGTAAATCGTTCATATTCTGAACCAAATGGTCGCTGCTTATAACCTTACAGGCCCTTTCCAAAAGGCGAGAGTGAAGGTAAAAAACATCACCTGGATAGGCTTCACGTCCTGGTGGGCGCCTTAATAACAGTGAAACCTCACGGTAAGCGACCGCTTGTTTGGAAAGGTCGTCATAAACCAACAGGGCCGAGCGTCCGGTATCCCGGTAAAATTCCCCGATAGCACAGCCCGTAAATGGTGCGTAGAATTGGAGAGGAGCTGGGTCGGCTGCACTAGCTGCTACCACTACCGTATAGTCCATCGCACCATTCTCCTCTAAGGTCTTGACCGTTTGGGCAATTGTTGAATTCTTTTGACCAGTGGCTACGTAAATGCAGAAAACAGGCTCCCCATTTTCGTAATTTTTCCGTTGGTTGATAATGGTATCAATACCTATGGTACTCTTACCCGTCTGGCGGTCACCAATGATAAGTTCCCGCTGACCACGCCCTATAGGAATAATAGAATCAATGGATTTGATACCGGTCTGAAGCGGTTCTTCAACAGGTTCCCTGTAAATAACACCCGGAGCTTTCCGCTCGATGGGCATTTCATAAACTTCCCCACCAATTTCACCTTTTCCATCAATGGGTTGGCCCAAAGGATTCACTACCCGGCCTACCATCTTTTCACCTACCTGAACGGATGCAATTTTACGGGTCCGCTTAACATTGGAACCTTCCGTAATCCCTTCGTCATCGCCTAAGAGAACTCCGCCAACATTATCCTCTTCAAGGTTAAGAACAATGCCTTGCGTGCCATTCTCAAATTCAATGAGCTCTCCGGATTGCACCGCATTCAGGCCGTAAATACGGGCAATACCATCCCCTACCTGCAGCACAGTACCAACCTCTTGGAGATCTTCGGCCGTTTTTTGACCGGCCAGCTCTTCTCTTAGTATGTCAGAAACTTCGTTGGGTTTTAAACCAGCCATGATAATTAAATTTATTTTGTTTAAATGATTACTTCAGGGTTTGGCGCAGATTTTTTAGCTGCGATGCTACGCTTTTATCCAGAAGCTTATCCTCAAATTGCAGCATGAATCCACCTAGCAAGGACTGATCTTGCTCAGTGGATAATTCTATAGTGATATCATTGTTGCTTTTGATCCGCTTAATGATCTCCTTAAGCTGATCTTGAATTTCTGGTTTAAGGGAGGTTACGGAATAGACCTTAGCATCCACGATACTTTTAATCTGCTTGTATTGGCTAATAACCCGTTTGAAAATCGAAATTAGCAATTCCCCCCTCTGATGATTGATGACAAGCTTTAGAAAATTATTGGTAGTGTCCTTAAGTTGGCTACCAAAGACGCGCTCAACTATGTTTAGCTTTTTACGCTGAGGAACCACCGGATTGCTTAATGCCAGGCTCACTTCCCGGTTCTTTTTACAGATCTCCAGGAAAGCCAAGGCATCTTGATGAATATCTTCCAAAATGCTATTTTCCTGCGCAATGGTTACCAGGGAGCGAGCGTAGCGGTTAGCTACTCTTGAGTCCGACATAAAATTATGGGTTAATTAGCGCGGGTTTGTTGAATGTATTGCTGAACGAGCTCTTCTTGCTTATTATTCTTTTGCAGTTCTTCTTGCAAGATTTTGGAGGCGATATCTACCGATATATCCGCAACTTGGTTTTTCAACTCCTCAAATGCTTGAGCTCGTTCTTTTTCAATATCCCTGTAAGCTTGGTCTTTTATTTTCTGAGCCTCTTTTTGGGCTTCAGCTTTCGCATCGCTGATCATTTGCTCCTTGGTTTCACGGGCCTCTTTAAGGATTTGATCCCTTTCCTGTTTAGCTTCCTTGATAAGCTTATCATTTTCAGCTTTCAGGTTATTAACTTCTTCTCTTGCTTTATTAGCTTCATCCAGGGCATCCTGTATAGATTGCTCCCGGGTTTTCAAAGCGTTTACAATAGGGTTCCAGGCTTTTTTGGAAAGAATCCACAAAACAATCAGGAATGCAACTAGCGTCCAAACAAACAGTCCTAAATCTGGTAAAAGGAGATCCATTTCTTTAATTTTTTAGTGCTTTTAATAAAAGCCTTACCACCAGCCAACCGCTGATGGTAAGACTGATTAATGAGGTTGTTGCCAATTAAAGCAGGACACCAAGCAGACAAATAATGGCAGCAAACAGGGCAACTCCTTCAACAAGGGCTGCTGTAATGATCATATTTGTCCGGATGTCACCAGCCATTTCTGGTTGCCGGGCAATTGATTCAAGGGCACTGCCGCCAATGCGGCCAATGCCAATCCCTGCGCCAATGGCTGCAAGGCCTGCACCAATGCCAGCGCCAATTAAGGCGATGTTTCCTTCAATGGCTAACAACATGATTTCTAAAATCATAAAAAGGTATTTAAAAGGTTAAAAAAAACGAGTTCATCAACTTTAAGTAGCAGATTGTTCCCTTTCTAATGCTTCTTCGGCTTCTACATCTTCATGATGATCAGCAACCGCTTCACCAATGAAAAGGCCTGAAAGCATAGCAAAGATGTAAGCCTGAATAAACGCTACTAATAGCTCAAGGAAGTACAAGAAAATGGTGAATAATAAGGAAACAGGCGCCACAACTGCATAACCAATAACCTCACTTTGTTGCCCAAGGACAAAAATGAGGGAAACGACACTAAGGATTAGGATGTGGCCTGCTGTAATATTGGCAAAAAGCCGCACCGTGAGGGCAAAAGGTTTAGTAAAAATGCCGATAAATTCTATAATCGGCATTAAGGGAAAAACTTTCAACGCCATGGGAACGCCAGGCGTGTTAAATATGTGTTTCCAGTAATGCTTATTACTGCTAAAGATAATGGTAAAAAAGGTTATCAGAGACAGGCACAAGGTTACCGTGATATCGCCCGTAACGTTAGCCGCTCCAGGTAATAAACCGAGAAGGTTGTTAATCCAAATGAAAAAGAAAACAGAAATAATATAAGGAAAGTATTTAAGCCATTTCTTTCCAATTGTTGGCTTTGCAACCTCATCCTTAATGAAAAGGATCACCGGTTCAAGTAAAGATTGTAGACCGCTAGGAGCTGACTTAGGATGTTGCTTGTACCGTTTAGCAACACTGAGGAAAATCCATAGCATTAGAGCAATGCTAATGAACATGGCAAAGACGTTCTTGGTAATGGACAAGTCATAAACGCCGGCCCCTGATTGGTGCTTTATAGTACCGTGATCCAGCTTAAATCCCCTGTAGGTATTATCTTCAGCTTTGTATAAGTGCTTACTTGAAAATGATACCAACCCTTCTTTAGGGGTGTAAAGAATCATTGGGAAGTGAAGAGTTGCATGAAAATCACCAAGGGTAAAAAAGTGCCATTTATACTCATCCTGAACGTGATGTATAATGACCTCCCCCGGATTAAAATCCGTGCCGGAATCTTTTTTATCGGAACTACCAAAGCTTTGTAAGGGCGTTGAAAAGAAAAATATAAAAATTGTTATTGTGCAGAGTGCCCGAATGGAGAGTGTTATGGCTTTCTTCAATTTTCGGTATCCTTTTTCAAATGCGGGCGCAAGTTACGTATTAATTGATAGACTTCAAATCCTGTAAATAGCAAATAGAAGAGAAGGAAAGCTGAAGTCGTGACTGCTAGGATATCAGGAAAAACCTGGCCCATTACGTAAATGTATATGGAGGATACAACTAGTTTGACTAGCATGCCACCAACCAAGGCTCCCATGAAAAAGGCATGCGTTCTGGTAAAAGTATAACCTAAAGCCAAACCTGAAATAAGGGTCATCAGCCAGTTGAATATAAGTCCGCTTATGGTTACTTTGAAGATGGCAGGATCTAAGACCCCAACAAAAAAGCTGGTGACTAGTAAAACGACTAGCCCTACTAAAGTAAAATTCCTGATAAAGGAACTTAGGGGCGATTTTCCCATCAAATGAGTGCTCTGATGAACTGGATGATAGCGCCAATCATCGCTAAAACCCCTAAAATCAGGGTAAAAACAAGGGTTTCATTATTCATCCAATGATCTATACCATAGCCAATACCGGCAGCACCCAGCACTGTTCCGGTTATTCGGAAACCTAAGCTCATGAAATACCCAAGCTCTTGGGTAGCGTTAGGCCTCTTTTTCTTAGGATTGGGATTCTTTTTGGGCTTTACCAATGTCCTGCTGGTTTGAAGCGGTTTCCTTAGCCCCTTGTTTCGTGTTTGTTTTAGTTTGATCCGGGAACTCAACCTGTTCTTTCATGGTGCATTGACCATTAAACATCGCACCTTTTTCCACGGCCATCCGCTTAGTGATAATGTCCCCTTCAACTTTCGCTGAAGCCTGTAATTTTAGCAGTTCGGTGCAATATACGTTACCTTTTATTTGACCGCTTACATCCGATGACTCACAGTAAACATGACCTTCAATTACACCGCCCTGTCCAAGTACCACTTTTGTATGAGTGTGAAGATCACCGTCTATGCGACCATCAATCCGGACATCAGATTCGGTCGTTAACTTTCCTTGTATAGTGGTGGCACTACCTACAAGGTTTATAGCTTTAGAACTACTGTCTTCTGTTGTCCGGTTCTTATTTTCTTGCTGGTTGTTTTTTAGCATACCAAAAAATTTAAGTAAAAGTAGGAATTTAGTCAAAATCGATATAAGCACTTGGGTTTAGTGGTGAGCCAGCGTTCCATAATTCAAAATGTAAATGCGGGCCAGTGCTAAGCTTACCAGAAGTTCCAACTACACCGATAGCTTCGCCCGCCCTAACAAAGCTACCAATATCTTTCAATAATTCTGAATTGTGCTTGTAAACCGATAATAAGTTTCTACTATGTTGCAGGATCATAGTATGGCCGGTAGTGGCTGACCATCCTGTATAGACAACCGTTCCTCCTTTTACGGCTTTGATGGTAGTATTAGCAGGTGCTACGACATCTATCGCGAAATGATTTTTTGTACTGTTGTAGTCGTTGGTTACAACTCCTTTTAGCGGAGGATAGAAGTTAATCGTTTCTAACGTTCTATTGTTTTTTCTTTCAGCCGAATTTGGGGATAAAAACCGATACCCTTCTCCCGCAACCTGGGTTCCTTTAAGTAAAGAATCGGTTTTCAGGTCATTTTGATCTTTTAACCTGCTCGACCGGCTTCTTAAGGTTTCCGGTTTTGGCTTCATACGGGATTTATCATTTTCAGGAACATTACCTTTCAGGACTGTTCTAATATTGTTAAGGTAACTCTGCTGATCCTTAACAACTTTATTAAGGGAATCTGCTCTATGTGCTAGCTGGGTTAGCTTACGCTCTTTTTTCAGCTGATTGCTAACAGGTAGGAAATAAACTAGCGGAGTGTAACTGAACAGCGCCCAGAATAAAAAAAAAGTAACTAGCAATACTACACTCAAAAACGCTACAACATTAAAACCCCTTATTGAAAAAGAGGCTTTTTCGGCAAGATCATTATCCTTAAGGATTACAAGGCGGTACCTGTTTCTTAGGCGTCTCAATGAGCGATTTATTTTACTAGCTTAAGTTCTTGCAGAACTGGGGATGAATGGCGCTACCTATCTTTTGGAGAAATTAGGCTGTAAGTCAGTTTAAAATATTTTTACTTTTGCGAAGTTAGGACAAGAAGAGGCCCCAGAAAAAACAAATCTATTTGAAACGCGCTAGCATATTTCTGCTTTTTGTCATTTTGCTAACCACATCCAGCTGCGGGTTATTCGAGGGTACTAAAGTAGAACAAATTTACCAGAATACAACCGCCCGCTACAACGGTTATTTCAACGCCAAAATGCTCATGCAGGATGTTGTAGAAAATAACCGCAAAGTTCATGAGGATAAGTATACCGATATCCTGGATGTTTATCAGTTTCCCTCAAAGAAACAGGCAAAGCAAAACTCGCCAAAATGCGATAAAATCATCAAAAAATGTACACGTGTTCTCCAGAAGCGTCCGGAAACCAAGTGGAGTGATGACTGCTACTTTTTGATGGGGAAAGCAAGGTTTTTCAAAGGAGATTATACCAAGGCCATACAGGTGCTCCGCTATGTGAGCTCCAAGTATAAAGACCTGCCAACGGCATCAAAGGCAAAAATTTGGGTGGTTCATACTTATTTACAACAGAAAAATTACTCGGACGCCCGGGCCATGCTTACCAATGTCCAAAGCCAAGGTGAGATACCGGAGGATCAAACCTACAAGCTGCAGCGAGCACAAGCTGCTATAGCGATTGAAAATGGTTCTTACCAAAAAGCCTATGATAAGTTAAGTTTGGTATTACCGGACGTTAGTAACGATGATCTGCAGCATCGCTACCGGTTCATCATGGGCCAGTTAAGCCAGGAGCAAGGTAAATATCACCAAGCCATAAAAACCTACACAAAGGTGCTATCTAAGCGAACCAGCTATGAATTAGCTTTCCATTCTAAGATCAATAAAGCAGCATGCTACCAAGCGCTAGCTGATGAAGCTCCCCAAAAAGTGGCAGAGGTTAAGGAAGATCTGCAAGAAATGCTTAAGGATGATAAAAACGTAGATTTCAAGAGTAGGATTTACTTTGAACTGGCTCAATTATCCCGAGAAAATGGCGGTACCAAAGCTTTCCTAGAATTTTTGGATAAAGCGCTAAGAGCTGAGCAAGCTTCCTCTAGGCAAAAAGCAGTGGCTTACCGCAGCTTGGCTCAATACCACTACAAAAAAGGGAATTATCCGAAAGCCAAAGCTTACTATGATAGCACCTCTCGGTTCATAACGCAAGACGCTGATAACTATTTGGCTTTTAAAAAGAAAAAGGAAATCCTGGATCAGTTGATCCGCTATGAGCAAATCATCCGCAAGCAGGATAGCTTACAGCGGATGGCTGGTTATTCTAAAAATGAGCTTAAAAATCATTTTGCTAAACTTATCCAGCAAGCTAAAAAGCGTAAACAGCGGGAAAAACGCAAAGAAGCTAACAGGAAACAGGAGCGTCAAATCGAACGATTACGAAACCAGCGCAGGCAGAATCTAGAACAGAAACAAACCGTCAGGGATCCCCAGGTATCGCAGGGTGGTGGTCAGTGGTACTTTTACAGCGAAACATCTAAAGGCCAAGGGTTACCACAATTTAAAAGAGAATGGGGTGAACGTCCTTTGCAGGATTTCTGGCGATTCAGAACTAAAAAAGTAGCTTTTCAAGATGACAAGCCAAAAACTGATACCAACAAGCAGCAAGCCTCCAAAACGGCTGATACCAATCGACAACGCCTGTCAACTAAGGATATGCTTAAACAGGAGAAAGTACCTGATAACTACAAAAAGCTAACGAAGGAGCAAAAAGAATTCTATGCCCAAATCCCGTTCAATGAGCGCCAGATGCGTGTATCCAAAAAGAAGCGACAAAAAGCCCGGTATGAACTTGGACGGATATACTACCAAGATTTAGACGCTTATGATCAAGCATTCAATACGCTAACTAGTTTAAATAAGGACCACCCCAAACATGCCTTTAAACCGCCCAGCCTTTATTACCTCCACCGGATAGCTCAGAGCAAAAACCAAAAAGATACCGCTGAACGCTTCAAAAATCAATTGGTCCGCAATCATCCTGAAAGTGAATATGCGCAGATCCTCCAACGCTCCAAGATTGATCGCCGGGAGATCCGTACCGAAAATCAAGCCCTGGAGCAATACTACCAAAAAACCTATCAAGCCTATCAGCAAGGATTGTGTGACACTGTTAGACAGCGACAGGCATCTGCGGATTCCCTTTTTGAACAGCATTACCTTTCAGCTAAGATGACCTACCTGGCCATCCTTTGTGAGGGAAAGCATGAGGATACTAAAACCACTTTCAAGCAGAAATTGAAGGCGTTCCTGGAGAAGCATGAAGGAAAACCAGTTGCTAACCATGCCCAGCAAGTTTACAATTACCTGGACTCGGATGGTAAGCTTGCTACCAGTAGTGGAGACCGGTTCCCCTTTAATGAAAACTTGCAAAAAAAGCATGTTTATTTCTTGGTTCTGAACCTTAACACCCACAAGTCACGGAAAGTCGTACAGGAAGTGTCAAACTACAATAAACAATATTATGAGTTCCTAAACCTGGACCAAAGCACCCTCATGTACAGTGGTAACAAACAGGTATTGGTAGTCCGGGATTTTGAAGATAAGAGCCAAGCCATGCAGTACCGCCAAAGCCTTGCGAATGATAAGGATTTCCTAAAGAAAATCGGTATCAAGTCGCCAAACCATTTTGTGGCAACGCAGGATAATTACAAGCAAGTGCTCAAAGAGCAGAACCTGCCGGTATATGCTCAATTTTTTGAAACCAAGTACAAAAAATAGCTAGCAGAAATAAGCTGGGTATGTCAGAAACATCGAATGAAAACGAAAAGGACGCTGTTCGTAGCCTTCCCATTAAAAAATACCTAGCGGTCTTTTGGGGCATGGTCGGAGTCGGCTTGTTAAGCCTTATTGTGCTCTTATATGGTATTACAATGGGATGGTTTGGAGAATTACCCAGCACCCAGAAATTGGAAAATCCGCAGACCAATTTGGCATCCACGGTTTATTCCAAAAAAGGGAAGGTTTTGGGGAAATATTATACCCAGAACCGCACCAAGATCAATTACGACCAATTAAGCCCTCATTTGGTAGATGCGTTGATAGCCACGGAAGATGCCCGTTTTTATCAACACCCGGGAATAGACGTACAGGCCCTGTTAAGGGTGCTTTTCGTTCGTTTCTTATCGGGGCAGGAAGATGCCGGAGGTGGCAGTACAATCACCCAACAACTTGCCAAAAACCTCTTTCCCCGTAAGTCCTTCAGCACCTGGAGCGAGATCATTATCCGTAAGTTGAAAGAATGGGTGATAGCCGTTAGGCTGGAGCGGTATTACACCAAGAAGGAAATCCTTCAGATGTATTTCAACACGGTTAGTTTTGGCAGTAACACCTATGGTATCCAGTCCGCGGCCCAAACCTTTTTCAACAAAATGCCGAAAAACCTTAAGCCGGAAGAAGCGGCTGTGCTTGTAGGGGCATTGAAAGCTACCCATTATTATTCGCCGGTTTTCAACAGGGAAAATTCCCGGGAAAGGAGGGACTTGGTACTTCAGCTCATGAATCGCCATGGCTACCTGAATGATGCCATTTGCGATAGCTTACAAGACGTTCCTATTTCGCTTTCCTACCGGAAGGAGACCCACAACAAAGGTCCCGCTCGTTATTTCCGGTCTCATTTGCAGCAACGCATGGAGGCTTGGTGCGCTAAAAATGGTTATAACCTTTACACGGACGGACTGCAGATTCATACGACCATTAATAAGCAAATGCAATCCCATGCTGAAAAGGTGGTTTACAATCGCATGGCTGATTTGCAGGAAAAGTTTTTTAAGCACTGGGAAAACAGGCGAATCTGGGATGAAGATAAAAGCCTAATAAAAGAGGGTATGCGTCAGAGTAGGCGGTATCAAAAAATGAAAGCTCGGGATGCATCAGAAAAAGCTATAAAAAAAGCTTTCAGGGAACCCACCGAAATGGAAGTATTTACTTACGAGAATGGTCGCGTAGATACGGTAATGACGCCATTGGATTCTGTAAAATATTACCAGCAATTCCTTCAGACGGGCGTTATGGCTATGCGGCCTTCATCTGGTGAAGTGAAAGCCTGGGTTGGAGGCGTGAATTTCCGGGACTTTAAATATGACCACGTGAACAAAGGCACCAAGCGTCAGGTGGGGTCTACTTTTAAGCCTTTTGTATATACTGTAGCTGCAGCCAATGGTTTTTCACCATGTTTCAAAGTGCCTAATACACCAGTGGTTTTCGAAGAATACGATAACTGGTCCCCTAAAAATGCCAGCGGGGAATACGGAGGGATGAAAACCATCAAGGACGGTTTATCTCAATCCATCAATTGCGTAACCGCACGCTTGATCAAAGAAGTTGGCCCGGAAGCTGTGGTCAAAAAAGCAAAGGAGATGGGGATCACAAGTCCTATCCAACCCTATCCCTCCATATCACTTGGAACCATTGAAATTTCGGTTTACGAGATGGTATCAGCTTTCAATACTTTCGCTAACAAAGGCGTTTGGACTGAGCCCATAATCCTGACAAGGATAGCGGATAAAAATGGCAATGTGCTCGAAAGGTTTATGCCCAAAACGCGTGAAGCCTTGAGCGAGGTTACCAACTATATCATGGTTGATATGCTGAAAAATGTGGTGAATAATGGCACTTCCGTGCGGCTTCGATACAAGTACAACTTTAAAAATCCTATCATGGGTAAAACCGGCACAACTCAAAACCAGACCGATGGCTGGTTTTTGGGAGCCGTCCCTGATTTGACCACAGGTGTTTGGGTTGGTGGGGACGACCGGCAGATCAGGTTTAGAAATATCAGCCTGGGACAGGGTGCCTCCATGGCCTTACCTATATGGGCTAAGTTCATGAAGCGTTGCTACAAGGATTCATCCATTAAAGTATCCAAAGCCAAATTCCAAAAGCCCGATCAGCCTTTACCCGTTACCCTTAATTGCAATGACTCTTCGCAGTCTAATAAAGGTGAACCCATGCAAGACCTTGATTTTTAAATCACTACTTGATAGATTTTGCTTATTTGCAAAAAAGGCAGTAGCTTAGATGGTATTATCTCAACTTTAAACTTGTAAATATGCATTACTACCAGTTAGGCGAAATACCTCATAAACGCCACACGGTTTTTAGGCAGCCAAATGGTGACCTCTATCCCGAGCAATTGATATCTACAGAGGGATTTTCCAATGTCAGTTCCCTAACATATCATCTCCAACGTCCAACCCAAATCCGGGAAGTCTATGACCCTGTGAATGTATCCCCAACCCTCGCTCTCCGGAATAACATGAAGCACCGGGCCTTCATGACCTTCCAAACGGATCCAACCGAAGATTTTCTTGAGAGCAGAACGGTCCTGCTAGTAAACAATGACATCAAAATTGGAGTGGCTGCCCCTACCACTTCCATGAAAGACTATTTTTACAAGAACGCTAGCTGTGATGAGGTGCTTTTCATTCATCAAGGCCAAGGTAATCTGCGGACCATGTTCGGGCGAATTCCATTTGAGTACGGTGATTACCTGATCATACCAAGGGGAACCATTTACCAGTTGGAATTTGAAGATGATGATAACCGCATCCTCTTTGCCGAATCGCCTACTCACGTGCGCCCACCACGCAAGTACATGAATAGTTTTGGGCAATTAATGGAACATTCGCCTTTTTGCGAGCGAGATATAAAAAAACCCCGGGATTTAGAAACCCATGATCAGGTTGGAGATTTTGAGATCAGGGTCAAGAAAAATGATGAAATATTCCCATACATTTACGCCACCCATCCTTTTGATGTAGTGGGCTGGGACGGCTACGCTTACCCCTATGGATTTTCCATCCACGATTTTGAACCCATTACAGGGCGTGTTCACCAGCCACCCCCCGTTCATCAGAACTGGGAGGGTAATAACTTTGTAATTTGCTCATTCTGCCCCAGGAAGTTTGATTACCATCCCGAGGCCATACCAGCGCCTTATACCCACAGTAACGTTGATTCCGATGAACTCCTTTACTACGTAGCCGGTAATTTCATGAGCCGTAAGCACGTGGAAAAAGGTATGATTACATTGCACCCTCAAGGTGTTCCCCACGGTCCTCATCCCGGAGCTGCCGAGAACAGCATTGGTAAGGATTCCACCGAAGAGCTTGCCGTCATGATAGATACGTTTAAGCCGCTTTGGATTACCGAAGCGGCATTGAAGACTGAATTCAAAGAGTACTACCAAACCTGGATAGCAGAGGAAAATATGCGGAATTAATCATTTAAAAAATATATTGACTATGGAAGAGCTTGTAGCTAAAGAGGGTCAGGAAGTTGATTTCCTGCCCATTCAAGGTACCGATTACATTGAATTTTACGTAGGTAATGCCAAGCAGTCAGCCCATTTTTATCAAACCGCCTTTGGTTTTCAACCTTTGGCTTACAGTGGACCTGAAACTGGAGTAAGAGACAGGGTATCCTATGCGCTAAGACAACAGAACGTTACCCTGATCTTAACGTCACCATTAGAGCATGATAGCCATATTGCGGATTTCCTTAAAAAGCATGGCGATGCTGTAAAAGCCTATGCCATCAGGGTTGAAGATGCGGATTATTCCTTCCAAGCTACCACTAGTAGGGGGGCTGAACCGTACATGGAACCCCAAACGCTGGAAGATGATCATGGTAAAGTTTCCTTTTCTGGTATTCACGCTTATGGAGATGTGGTGCATGTCTTTGTAGAGCGTGAGAGCTATGCCGGAACTTTTATGCCTACTTTTAAGCCCTGGAATCCGCACTTTCGGGCTGAGGAAGTCGGATTCAAACATGTGGACCACTGTGTTGGAAATGTGCCGCTTGGCCACATGGATCGGTGGGTTGATTTTTATGCCGATACCATGGGTTTTACCAATTTGCTCTCTTTTGATGATCAAGATATTTCTACGGAGTATTCCGCATTGATGAGCAAAGTGATGACCAATGGTAATGGTTTTGTCAAGTTTCCCATCAATGAGCCGGCTGAAGGCAAAAAGAAATCCCAGATTGAGGAGTTTCTTGAGTATAACAATGGCCCCGGTGTTCAGCATATTGCATTGGCCACAGATGATATCCTGGGTACGGTAAAAGAAATGAAAAGACGGGGTATTGAATTTATCAAAGTGCCTGACACTTACTATGAAAACCTTTTGGATCGTGTTGGCCACATTGATGAACGGGTTAAGGATTTGCAAGAAGAAGGCATCCTTGTAGACCGTGATGATGAAGGTTACATGCTGCAGATCTTTACGCTACCTGTGGAACCACGACCAACGCTTTTTTTCGAGGTTATTCAGCGAAAAGGAGCGAAGTCCTTTGGGAAGGGCAATTTCAAAGCCTTGTTTGAAGCTATTGAGGCTGAACAGCAAAAGCGAGGTAATCTATAAATCAACAATTGCTGAGGGCACTCAGCGGAATGTTGCCCTCAGCGTTCACAATCATTATAAGCTATGAAACTTGGTAAATTATTGCTTGTACCATTATTGGTATTCATCGCTTCAAGCTTCGAGGTAGTCAAAGGACAAACATTAGGCGATGCTACGAAAATTCCTGATACGGAGCTTAAAACACTCAAAGGCAATCAGGTAAAGCTCTCTAATGAGCTAGCCAGTGACAAGTATACGATTATCTCATTCTGGGCTACCTGGTGTAAACCCTGTAAAAAAGAGCTCAATAACCTTAGCTACCTTTTGCCCAAGTGGAAAAAACAGTATGACGTAGAGCTACTGGCTATCTCCCTGGATAATTCTCAGACATCAAGGAAGGTTAGAGCTTACGTTAATGGTAAAGGTTGGCAATTTGATGTACTGTTGGATCCCAATAACAACACCAAACGGCAACTGAACTTTAATGCGATTCCTTATTCAATGATCGTAGATAAAAAAGGTAAAATCATCTACAAACACTCCGGTTACAAATCAGGAGATGAATACGCCATGAAGGACGAATTGAAAAAGGCTTCAACCTCCGATGAAGAATAGCTTTTAACGAAAGATTTCCAAGTGTAAGTCAAAAGCGCTATTTTTGTACTCTAAAATTAAAACGTCTGAGTAAGAAACTATGCCGAACTATCCATCACCTGAAAGGCGTCTGCGCCAAAATAAAAAGCTGAAAGCCCACAACCATTATTACAAAAAGACCGCAAGGAATTCTGTAAAGAAGTTACGCCTGATGACTGACAAGCAAGAAGCGGAGAAATGGTACAATACCGTAGCTTCCCGCCTTGATCGCCTTGCTAAGCGGAACATGGTCCATAAAAACAAGGCTAATAACCTGAAATCCAAGCTTCGCAAGCACGTAAACAACCTCAGTTAGTAAAAGACCTTTTGTGTGTGCAGAATATTCAGAAGATCAATCCCGCTTTGGGATCAAATCGTGGTCGGAAGAGGACCGGCCCAGGGAAAAATTACTTCAAAAGGGTTACCAAGCACTTAGCGATGCAGAGCTGGTAGCCATACTTTTGGGTTCGGGAACGCGCAGGGAATCAGCTGTTGATGTTGCCCGGCGATTACTGCATAGTGCTGGTAATAACCTTGATAGCTTAGGACGTTTTTCACTTAAAAAGCTCTGCGAACCGAAGGGAATTGGCGAGGCAAAAGCCATTTCCATTGCAGCTGCCCTCGAGATTGGCCGCCGGCGAAAGCAATCGGCCGCTCATGAAGCCACTAAAGTAACTAGCAGCCAAGATGTTTACGATTACATTTACCCATACATGGCTGACCTGGACCATGAGCAGTTTTACATTATCCTCCTGAATCGAAGGCATACCATAATGTCAGCTATTAACATCAGCAAGGGTGGCGTTAGTGGTACGGTAGTGGATCCTAAAATGGTGTTCAAAGCGGCTGTGGATAACCTCTGCAGTAGTTTAATCATTTGTCATAACCATCCTTCTGGGAATAAAAAACCCAGTGATGAAGATAAAAGCCTGACCCGAAAGCTTCAGGACGGAGGTAAAAATCTTGATATTAAGGTCCTAGATCACCTTATTATAACTGATAACGAGTACCTTAGCTTTGCTGATGAAGGCTTAATGTAAGGTTTATCCTAACCGCCTTTTATTGAATAGAGGGAAATTTCAGGTAAATTAGATTTTTAAACCCAACAAGGAAATGCGTCAAATACCAGTTATATTAGGGATAATATTAGTTTATATCACCAACGCGCATGGCCAGGGTAATTTGTCCGGGAGTCTTCAGCTCAACAGCAGTTTTTATGACAATGACCCTGATATAGGCACCAATACTACGCAATACCAGCAAGAGCTTTCCTCAGCTGATGGATGGCTGTTCCTCAACTACCGGATAAAAGGTTTCCGGTTAGCAGCTCGTTTTGACGCCTTTCATAACTCACCCCTTTTTAATCCACAAGAAGCCTACAGCAATCAAGGCTTGGGATTTTATTCCTTATCCAAGGATGTAAATGACCTCACTATCACAGGGGGGCATTTTTATGAACAATTTGGCAATGGTCTCATCTTTCGTGCTTATGAGGACCGCCTACTAGGTATTGATAATGCTGTTCAGGGTGTACGCCTCAAATATGACATAAGCAAGAATTTTAGGGTAACGGCTTTTACAGGTAAGCAAAAGCGAAGGTTTGAGAATTACGGTAGCATTCTAAAAGGTGCCAATATTGAAAAAGATCTAGCTATTAATGACAATTTTCAGCTGTATCCGGGTTTTGCGGTGATCAACCGCACCATTGATGATCAAACCATGAATAACATTGCTGATGAGATCCGGACTTACGACTATGATAACCGGTTTATACCAAGTTATAACGTTTATGCATGGTCTTTTTACAATCAGCTGAACTACAAAGGATTTACCTGGAACCTTACCTATGCAGGTAAAACCCAGGAAGCCATTCGTAGCGAGAATGGC
Source organism: uncultured Sphingobacteriales bacterium (assembly GCA_964542585.1). Lineage (GTDB taxonomy): Bacteria > Bacteroidota > Bacteroidia > CAILMK01 > CAYYUA01 > CAYYUA01. Next base: position 38,847 of record CAZIUI010000014.1, read on the forward strand.
TCGCGCTTCATCAATGAGGATGGGTATGCCTTGTACTCAACCTTTAGTTACGCGGTACAAAACCTGGGTATCAACTTGGATTACCGGAAAAACCAAACTTTCGTAATGAAAACCACTCCCTATGCCAATCGATTAAGAGGAAATATCAACTTTATGCCTCCTGTAGCGAAGCAGCATACCAGAAGGCTAACAGGCCGTTATGCGCCACAGGCTCGCAATTTTGGTGAAGAGGCTTATCAGTTAGATGTAACCTACTCACTTGGGCGTAGCAGTGCCTTTAACCTGAATGCTTCCTACATTAAAGAAGGGACAGACGGCCGCCTATTTTCGGCACCTTCCGTTGCCTACGGGAACCTGACCAACTCCGAAATGCGAGAAAGCCCAGCGGACAAAATTTACCATGAGATCAATACCAACTTTTACCATCGCTGGGGCCTTAACTTGAAAACCAGGGCGGGTATTCAAACGGTCAATTATGACCGCAGGGTTTACCAAGGGAAACCGAACGGGAACATGGTGAAAACCATTACGCCCTATGCAGAGGCTACCTACAACCTGACCCGCAAGCAATCCCTGAGAACTCAACTCCAGTATTTGTCTACAGAAGAAGATCAGGGTGACTTTGCCTTTGCGCTGTTGGAATACAATCTGGCTCCTCACTACACCCTTTCAGTATCTGACATGGTGAATACCCAGCCTCGTAAGAATGGTGCATTGAAAAAAGATCAGGACTGGGTGCATTATTATAGTATATTTGGCTCTTATACCCTGAACCAAACCCGCTTTACAGCTGGTTACGTTAAGCGTGTACAAGGGGTAGTCTGCACTGGAGGTGTTTGTAGGGTTGAGCCCGCTTTCAGCGGTGTTGAGGTAAGCGTTTCTACTAACTTTTAGTTAAATTATCCGCATATGGGAAAGCTTTTACATTTAAAGTTAAGTTTTTTCGGGGCGGGGTTACTTTTAATCCTATTCAGTGCTTGCAGCGAAGATGGGCCTGATATTCGTCTCAAACCACCTGAAGGGCAATCTGACTTAAAGGATACGACCTACCGAGCCAAGTCAGACACCCCAGCGCAAACAAAAAAATTGCTAGTTGAAGATTTTACGGCAGTCCGTTGTAACAATTGCCCAAAGGCTGCAAAGGTTATCAAATCCCTGAAATCCAACTACGGTGATTCTGTTGTAGCGCTTGGTATTCATTGTAATCGGAATTTTTCGAGGCCCTATGAGAAAAGTGATGAAAATTACCGATTGGATAAGGGCCAAGCTATTTATGAATGGTTCGGTACACCTTTCCAGCCCTCAGGAATGCTTGATCGCTATAAGTTCTCCGGTCAGTCAAATTATATATTGAGTTACCAAAGATGGGAAAGCCTGGCTAATAAAAGAATCGGTGGATCAGCGAAAACCAATATTTACTTGGAACGGAACTTCAGCCAAAAAGCCAACGAAGTGAAAGTGAGGATTCGCATCCGTTTTAAAGAGGCGTTGGATCAAACGATCTACTTATCCTTAATGATAACTGAGGACAATATTATAGACATCCAATTGGGACCCGATAAAAAACTACCTCAGTACGAGCATGACCATGTCGTACGCTATATACAGACCCCAGCCAAAGGTCTGAACCTAATTAAAAACCCGGATAAACGCCAAGTGGTGGTAAAAGAATTCGTTATGCCTCTGGAATCTGACTGGAAGGTGAAAGATTTAAACATTGTGGCCTTTACCCACCTTAAAGATTCAAAAGGTCCCGTTCTACAAGCTCAAAAAATAGCTGTTAACTAACACCCCTATGCTTCAACGCCCCCTAAAAGCCCTATTACTAATAACCTTTGCCTTTGGTTTAAATTCCTGCGGTTCTAGTGATGATTACCAAAGCAAGATTAAAGAAAACCGCATGGAAAAACGTAAACATTTTAAATATGCGGATGCTTCGCCTTTGACCAATGAGCAAAAAAAGGATTTTCAAAAGCTTAACTATTTCAAGATTGATACGCAGTACAAAGTAAAAGCCCATGTAGAAAGGTTATCGAACCCCGATACATTAAGGATGGCTTACAAGAATGGTAAATCTCAGGCGTATATCCGTTTTGCCAGATTGCAGTTCAAACTAAAAGGTAAGTCTACTAAGCTGGTAGCCTACAGAAATGTGGACGATAAAAAAAGAAGTAGCCAAAATCCGTTATTTATCCCGTTTTACGATGCGACTAACGGTAAAAGCACTTATGGGGGCGGGCGGTACCTTGATATCAAAATGGACCAATTGGGAAATTCTGTGACCCTGGATTTCAATAAGGCCTACAATCCATACTGCGCTTATAATGATGGCTATGCATGCCCGATTCCACCTAAAGAAAACCGCCTGGAGATGGCGGTTATGGCAGGAGAAAAAAAGTTTAAGGCCCCAACTCAGGCTAACGGGTCTTTTTTTTGAAGCATGTAATTTTTCAATATTACCATTACTAGCCGTGTGTAATAGCTTAAAAGATATTCAAGGTGCTTTAGCCAAGAGCAATATTGATAATGCCTGGGTGTTGGTTGAGGATAAAAGGTATAGCAAGTTTAAACTGTTGATTCCTCGAGTTATGTTTTCAGATTCATAACACTCATCAGAAAGTAAAAACCTCCTTCCAACTGCCGGACTTGGTCATTTCTACCGAAAAAAGAAATCAAACCCGGGGCCTTAGCTTACGATATTATTTTTACGGAAAAGAGACACCTCCAAGGCTTAGTTCAGGTATATTTATCCCTTCCAAAATATTGCTGTTACTGGTTTTCCTCAGTCCAAATGCATAGATGGCCGAATTTTGTAAGCCAAAAACAAGATACAGCGCAGCGAGATTAAAAAGTTAGGGATCGCCTGTAAATGCCCTTACTAGCAAGTAGCATTTGATACAGCGGACACAAAGGAGTATTACTCAAAAAGCAAACGATCAAATGGGGGCTACTTTAAATATTTTTCGTCAAGGGAAAAGCGGCCGCCCCCCGTCAAAAGAATACATGTAAAAATAATGGCATTCGTTAGCGCATGGCTGTAACCCCCATCACCCAGAAAATGCTTTAAGGTGGCTACCATCATGGTTACCAATAAAAATGCAGCAGCTAATCGGGTGAATAATCCCAAAACGAGGAGAAAGCCACCTACTAATTCTGTTATAGCAGCCATGAAGCCAAAAAATACCGGCAAATAATCTATCCCTATCAGGTTGAGGGTATTTCCGAGGTTCTCCCAGGTTTCTGGTCCTGCCGCTATTTTTGGGTAACCGTGTTTTATAAAAATAAGTCCAACACCTAGGCGTAGGATCAGGTAACCCGTGTTTTTCAGATGCTGTTTGGCCATTTTATTACAGTATTTATGGGATGCAGACTTTCTAAGAAAGTTCTTAAACGAAAGCCTTTATGCTTTTTCTTGAAACCATTTGAGCCAAATATTTCCAAGGTCTTGGTAAGCTTTAAGGGAATTCACTAAGATAGCTACTCCTCCCGCCAAGGTTGCGTACCCGGCGATCATCGAACCGTTGAATTCTTTGATAAACAGAAATAAGACTCCTAGCCCTATTAATCCCAAACCCACTAAAGACAGCGTTGTAACAATGAGTAATCCAACAAATTGTTTCAGGTGAAATTGTATTTGCTCTGAGGGGGTTTCGGGTGATTTTTCGGTGGCTGTTTGGTAATAAGCATTATAACGTGCTCTGGTTCGAAAATATTGATTGGGGTTTTCTTGGCCAATGCCATGTTCTTTACGATACAAGAGTTTATCGTAAATTTCACGCTTTTGGGGGTCAGATAGTACTTCATAAGCCTTCTGGATCAGCTGAAAGGACTTAGCAGTGTCGGGTTTGTTACTGACATCGGGATGGTACTGCTTTACCAAATTGCGGTAAGCGCGCTTAACCTCCAGATGGGTGGCCTGCCGATCAATTCCTAATAGTTCATAAAAGTTGACTTTGCTTTGTAGCTGCTGTTCCATATCAAAGCCTTTCACACTTTGACAAGGGTGGCCCTCTGATAAACACGGTATCCAAAGAAACCCTGCTTGTAGGTAATCTTTATGGCATTAGCAGAGCGAAATTCGTTCCATTTCCACTTTTGAAAATCGATCACATATTTGAATTGATCAAGTTCTGCTTCTCCTAATTTTACCGCATCACCATCCATCTTGCTTCCCGGTGCGTAGGATTCGCTGATACTTTTAATCCTAACAATTGTTTTTTGCTCTGGCCCCGCTAATCCCATGTTAAGCATGAGAAATCCGCCAGTAAAAATGGCCCCAATGCCTACATAGTTATAAAAAGCCATACCTGGCAACATCTCAGGCTTCCGATTGGCAGTTAGGTAGTAGTGCGCACCGGTGGCAATCCCTCCACTTATAACAAAAAAGTGGAATATTGAATCCAGTGAAATGAAGGTGTTATAGGCCCCGAATACAACCAATCCAAACCCTGCGAACCAACTGAAAACCACCCAGTTAGTGCTGTAACGGTAAAAACGCAACTGGTCATCAGCTTCCTCATCTACCCTGGTTTGGTAATAAGTGCGTTGTCCTCGAAAGCCGCGATACCCCCTGTACATTTGAATTTCTTAACTATTAAAAGTGGTACGTGATTTAAAAAAAAGGTTTAAGAAAAGTTCGCTTTCTCAAATAAAAGTCGCTTGAGCTAAGTTATTAATTTTGAAGCCTTATCGGTTTTAGTTGTATGACCATTTTTCAATTTCCCGTTTACAAAACAGCTCGCTATGCCACTTTAGGTTATTTATCTTCTGCTACAAGTCATGTTTGGTTTGTTTGCCACGGTTATGGCCAATTAGCACCCTATTTTATTAAGCACTTTACCCCCTTAGACGATGGTAAAACCTATGTGGTGGCACCGGAAGCCCTTTCCCGATTTTACGTGAAGCATCTTGAAGGTCGGGTTGGGGCCACCTGGATGACCAAAGAAGAACGAAGGCAGGATATCCAGGACTATGTATCCTATTTAGATGCCCTTTATGAACACGTTTTTGAGCAGATACCCCGGCAGCAGGTGAAAGTTCACCTGCTGGGTTTCTCACAAGGGGCAGCTACGGTATCACGTTGGATTGCAGAAGGTGCGGTAAACGTTGACAGTTGGGTTTTATGGGGCGGGTTATTTCCGCATGACCTTAATTTTTCGGTTTGTCCTGATAAGTTGCGTGATGCTCCCACTTTTCTTGTTTATGGCGACAAGGATCCCTATTGGGATGACGAAAAACTGAGGGAGCGACATCAAATTGTTGCAGATGCCGGAGTGCAATACGAGCATTTCACATTCCGTGGCGGGCATGAAATTCCTGAAGATTCCCTAAAATACTTTACCAACCTTTATTCCCACATTTTTAAAGATTGACATATCAAAGGAAAGTTTTAACTTAGTGATTTTGACGGATGTCTAACCAAGAAATTTTGCTGGGGTTTACTTAAAAATAGTTTTCCCAATTAATGCTTATGAGCACCCAACAGGCGCTGATTCAGCATTGCCTTAAAGGAGACCGAACAGCCCAAAAACAGCTTTACAACTTCTATGCTACCCGCATGCTTGGGGTGTGCCTGAGGTATGCGGCTGACAAGGCGGAAGCTGAAGATATGCTGCAAGAAGGATTTTTGAAAGTTTTTCAAAACTTGAAAGACCTGAGGGATTATGCTCAGCTTGGGTCATGGATTCAAAAAATCATGGTGACCACGGCTCTCATGCATTTGCGCAAACAGCGATTAGTGCTCTCCTATTCAGATGATGAAACTACCGAGGTACCTGAACCGGTTGAGGATGAAAGCGCCACCTCTAATCTGACCCGGTACGAATTGCTCAATCTTATCCAACAGATGCCACCGGGATTCAGGGCTGTATTCAACCTTTACGCTATTGAAGGTTTTTCCCATAAAGAGATTGGCGAGCAGCTTAATATAAGCGTTGGTACAGTGAAATCGCAATATGCCCGCGCTAAAAATATGATGCAAAAGCAGGTTAAGGAAATGGATCCTGAATTGGTAAATCACTTACCCTAATGGCTGACCGTAGATACCAGGAACGTTTTCAGGATTTTCAAGCGGCCCCTTCCTCCAGCGTCTGGGAGGGTATCGAGGAGCAACTTGATCAGCGACAAAAACAGTTGCAAAGACAAGCCTATGGCTTTTCTTCCGCTCTTTTGCTTCTGTTAAGTGGGTTCTTTTTGGGTATCCTTTACGAAGATTGGCATAGCGGTTCAACATACACTCACAAAAGTGCGCCAAAACAGTTTGTGCTTGCCGATAGCCTTACGGAGCCAATAAATGCTGAATCTAAAGGCTGGTTTCAGGGAACGCGTAAGATGCTGAATACTGGAAGGATAGCTTTAAGCAATGGACAGCAAACAAATCCTGAATTAAGCCCTAAAGTAGCCACTTCACAATCCGATCAATCCAATAGTAATAATTCGGCAAGTTCCCTATCCTCGCAGGAATCAAAGGCGACTACTTCCGCTATAGAAGAAGAAGAAAGGTTAAGTAAGCAGAAAATCCTAGCTTTTAGGGATAACCTGCCTGATGCTGATCAAAATTCTAATTCAATACCGGTAGAACCTGACTTAGGTTTTGATCAAAATTTTGAAAAAGCCAGTTCTTCATGGTCTCTAGGGATACGCGCTGAAATAGCTTGGCAAAAACCCAATTACCAGGTCAAACGGCCTTACAATCCAGTGATAAAAAAACAGCTAGAGCAGGCAAATGGTCCGGCTAAGGTATTTTCCTCAGTGGCAGTTGCTCATTATCAATTAAGTGACCACTGGCGCTTGACTAGCGGTATCGGAGTTGAAGTGGTTAGGAGATCGTTTACCTACAGGCCGAATTCTGCTTTTAAACGGAACCCAGACCCTGGCAATGATGAGGATGACGAAGCAAACCTAACAGCTAACAACATTCGCTCTGCTGAAAAGCAGACTACCACCAATACCAGTGGCTACATCAAGATGCCTCTTAGCCTACAATACGGGTTTTCCTTTAAGCGGTTTAAGTTGGGTTTGGAAGGAGGTATTACCGTTCGCAAGTTGGTTAATGCAAGCGGTAAGCAGCTCAATCCCTTGGCTCAGAGGGTTAGCGACCGGTCTTCAAATAATTCTAATTTACGAACCTGGCAGTCAAATGTGGTACTACGCCCTAGCGTTGGCTATCAACTTACCCCCAACTGGCAGGTGACCGTGGCTCCCCAAGCCAGTGTTGCTATGGAATCCTATTACCAAGAAAATTATCCCATTTCCAATCGCCCCTACAGGATAGGGATTCAGGCCGGTATAAACTACAATTTTTAAATGCCTTTCACTGGCTTGGAATGAAGCTAAACGGCAGATTTAAGCTTTATGTTTGAGGCAATTAAGCGCTCCTCAACCATTATTTTTCGACTTAAAGTGGCGCTTGCTCTTGCGGTAATAGTACCGTTAGGGCTCTACAGCAAGGCATATAATGGTCCTTCAGCCAGTTGGGTTAACAATGACCTTGTAGGTATCTGGTATGTAATAGCTTGGTGCTTAGGGGTTGCCTTTATTTGGCCCTCTTTTCCTAGCTGGAAAAATGCGCTTGTGGTTTTTATGGTTACCTGTTTCCTGGAACTTTTGCAGCTAAGTGAATGGTACCCTCTGGAATGGGCCCGAAGTTTTTTTGTGGGGCGCCTGGTTTTGGGAACCACTTTTATCTGGATAGATTTTTTCTACTACATCCTGGGAGGTTTGGCCGGATGGGGCTTACTTAGCTTTTGGCAAAACAAGCTTTAAATGACTAAGCTCTTCCCTTATTCAGAATTCCTGTAGGCTTTAGCTTTATCAACGTAAGTTTGCGCATTTTGGCGTAGATCCTCCATATCAGATTTAGTGACAGTTCTGACTATTTTGGCTGGGCTGCCCATGATAACCGAATAATCCGGGAATACTTTACCCTCGGTCACCAAGCTATGGGCTCCTACAATACACCAATTTCCAATCCGGGCATTGTTCAGGATGGTGGCCCTCATGCCTACTAGCGAGTGATTACCAACATGGGCACCGTGCACAATGGCAGCATGCCCCAGAATGCAATTATGGCCCACTTCAACAGGAAAACCGGGATCTACATGAATTATTGCTCCATCCTGGACATTGGTCCGGTTTCCAATAGCAATAGCATCACTGTCTCCTCGAATAACCGCTTGATACCAAACCGATGCTTGATTACCAAGTGTTACCGAACCTAAAACCGTGGCATTGGGGGCTAAAAATACGTTGTGGCCTTTTTGTACTTTTGCCCTGAGTTGATGTTCATAATAGGTATACTCCATAAAATGCTTAGCAAATGGCCATTTTAATACAAAATATAGCTGGATTAGCGCAGGTTCGCGAAAGCGCTCCTAAGCCGCTAACAGGCACGGATCTAAAAGAACTGCCGGTCCTTCAAGACGCCTACCTATACCTCTCTGATGGCAAAATTGCAGATTTTGGCCCTATGAGCCAATGTCCCAATCCTGATGCAGAGTTTATTGATGCTAGCGGCCGTTGGGTTTTTCCCAGTTATGTGGACGCTCATTCACACCTGGTTTTTGCAGCTAGTAGGGAGAATGAATTTGTGATGAGGCTAAAGGGCAAGAGTTATGAGGAAATTGCAACTGAGGGTGGCGGAATCCTGAACTCAGCTAAGCGTCTCCAGCAAACCTCAGAAGCAAGCCTTTTGGAAAGTGCCCGCCAAAGACTGGATGAAATCATCCGTAAAGGCACTGGAGTTTTGGAAATTAAAAGTGGTTACGGCCTTAGTTATGATGCCGAGCTGAAGATGCTACGCGTCATCCGGCAATTGAAAAAGGAAAGCCCGATCCCGATTAAGGCTACTTTTCTGGGAGCTCATGCTATTCCCATAGAATACCGGAACAACCGTGATGCTTACATTTCCGAGGTCAAAGATCGCATGCTTCCAATGGTAGCAGAAGAAGGGCTTGCGGAGTACATGGACGTTTTTTGTGAAAGAGGCTTTTTTAGCCAGGAAGAAACGGAAACGCTGTTAGCCAAGGGTCGTGAGTATGGCCTTAAACCTAAGGTTCATGCCAACGAGCTGGGCTATACCGGTGGTGTTCAGGCCGGTGTCAATCAGCATGCAGTATCGGTCGACCACTTGGAATGCACCGGAGAAAATGAGTTGGATGCCCTAAAAACATCTAGTACGATTCCGGTAATCTTACCGTCCACTGCTTTTTTCCTGGATATAGAACCACCACCTGCTCGGCAGATGGCTGATGCGGGACTTCCGATTGCACTCAGTACGGATTACAATCCCGGAAGTTGTCCTTCGGGTAGCATGCCATTTACGGCTGCTCTAGGTTCCGTCAAGCTGAAGCTTTTGCCGGAAGAAAGTTTTAACGCGGCCACTGTCAATGCAGCGCACGCTATAGAAATGGGCCAGGATTACGGGCATATTAGAAAAAATGCCGCAGCTAATGTTTTCATAACGGATCCCATACCGTCTTACACTTTTCTGCCCTATAGTTTCGGGAATGAGCACATTGCCGAAGTCCTTGTTAATGGTGAAAGGTATCATGGGCTTAAACCGGTTTAAAAACCAATCAACAAAACAGGAATGGCTGAAAAACAGCTCTTAGAGTGTGTTCCCAATGTTAGCGAGGGAACGGATAAAGACCTGATCTTCAAGCTTCAAACAACACTTAGCCAGGTAGCAGGGGTCCAACTTTTACATGTTGACCGTAATGAAGCAGCTCATCGAACCGTATTTACGTTCATCGGTGCTCCAGAGCACGTACTTGAAGGGGCTTTTCAATTAATAAAGCGCGCTGGTGAGCTGTTGGATATGAGCCAGCATGTGGGGGAGCATCCGCGAATGGGTGCTACAGATGTTTGCCCGCTGATCCCTTACGAAGGCCTTACCATGGACGAGGCTGCTGATTACGCTAGAAAGCTGGGTAAAAGGGTTGGAGATGAATTGCATATTCCTGTTTACCTCTATGAACAGGCAGCCAGTAAGCCAGTGCGCGAAAGCCTGGCGAATGTTAGAAAAGGCAAGTATGAAGGCATGGCGGAAAAGCTAAAAGCACCAGGGTGGGAGCCTGATTATGGGCCTATGGAGCTCAATAAAGAGGCGGGTGTCACGGCTATTGGAGCGCGTGATTTCCTTATTGCTTATAACATTAACTTAAACACTAAAAAGGCTGATAAAGCCCATGCTGTTGCTTGTGATGTCCGTGAAAGCGGCAGGCCGCAGAGGGATGAAAACCGTAAAGTTGTAAAGGACGAGCACGGTAAAGCTAAACGCATTCCGGGTTTGCTATCAGAAGTAAGAGGGCTTGGTTGGTACATTGCTGATTTTGGGCAAGCCCAGATCAGCCTGAATATTCGGGATATAAAGAAAGCCCCTATTCAGGATGTATTTGATACCGTAGTTGCCAAAGCGCATGAACGTGGCCTCCGGGTTACAGGTTCTGAAGTGGTAGGGATGGTGCCTCGTTCTGTTTTGATGAGCGCTGGGCGTCATTACCTGCTTAAGCAAAACGAAAATCCGGAAGGGTACTCAGAGAAGGAGATTATTGATATGGCAGTAATTTCGCTGGAGTTAAGCGATGTGGTGGCCTTTAATCCGGATGAGAAGGTAATCGAGTATCAACTGACCTCTTGAGGAAAAGCGCAATCCCTTGATCCGGATAGCATACGATCCCATTTACAAGCTACCATTACCGGAGAATCACCGGTTCCCGATGATGAAATATGAGCTGATCCCCAAACAGCTCATCCATGAAGGGACTTATGAAGAGCCTCAGTTTTTCAGGCCGGAACCAATGAATGAAAGGGTTGTCAAGGCTGTTCATAAGCGTGGCTACATACAGCAGCTTAAGGATGGCACTATCCCGAAAAAAGCAGCCAGGCGCATTGGGTTCCCTTACAGCCAGCGGCTTATAGATCGTGAGTACTGTATCACTTTTGGTACCATCCAGGGGGCTTTATCCGCCATGGATTACGGTTTTGCATTCAACATTGCGGGGGGAACCCATCATGCTTACCGGGATAGGGGAGAAGGCTACTGTATTTTCAATGATATAGCCGTAGGAGCGCAATACTTACTGGATCACACTTCGGTTGAGCAAATACTGGTGGTAGATCTGGATGTGCACCAGGGAAATGGTACGGCTTCTATCTTCCAAGATGAGCCCAGGGTCTTTACTTTTAGTATGCATGGTGCTAAAAACTTTCCCCACAACAAAGAAAACTCTAATCTGGACGTGCCCCTAGCCCCTGGCACAGCAGATCAGGAATACCTGGATCATTTGCAAGCCCATTTACCAGGATTGATCAGCTACTTACTGCCGGATTTTATCTTTTTTCAATCCGGCGTAGATATCCTGGCCAGTGATAAGCTAGGCACGCTGAACCTGAGCAGAAAAGGTTGCTACCAGCGGGATGAACTGGTACTGGAAACAGCCTGGAAGCATCAGATTCCGTTAATGGCTGTTATGGGCGGAGGATATTCAGATAGCTTGCGAGAAATTCTGGAAGCGCATTGTAATACCTATCGTATTGCTAAGGCCTTGTACGATTAAGGCTTTAATGGCTTTCCGTGAGCAAGCTTTTGCCGGTCCAAGGGCGTCTGTTCCTATTTTCCTTTGTTACTTTGCAACAAATAAATCAAGCCATGGCGAAACCCCATTTGCCGGCTGGTTTCCGGGATTTTGGGCCGGAAGCAGTGTATAAGCGTAACTACATCTTTCAGCGTATCCGGGAGGTTTTTGAGCAGTATGGCTACCAACCCCTCGAAACTCCGGCTTTTGAGACTACGGGTACCCTTACGGAGAAGTATGGCGAAGAAGGTGATCAGCTTCTCTACCGGGTCCTGAATAGCGGTGACTACCTGAGTAAAGTACCCCGGGAGGTGCTAAACCAAAAGGACTTCAAGGCATTACTCCCCTATATCAGCGATAAAGGGTTACGTTATGACCTTACGGTTCCGATGGCTCGTTATGTGGCGATGAATACCAATGAGCTCACCTTTCCTTTTAAGCGATACCAGCTACAAAATGTATGGCGGGCAGATAAGCCCCAGAAAGGGCGCTATCGAGAGTTTTATCAGTGCGATGCCGATGTGGTCGGAAGCCGTTCCCTGATGTACGAGGCGGAACTCATAACCCTTTTTGATGCCGTATTTGACGCCCTGGACCTGGGAGCGGTAACCCTTGAATTGAATTCCCGGAAAATCCTTATGGGATTGGCCAAAGCCTTTGATTTTGAAGATCGTTTTGCTGACTTCACCATTGCCCTGGATAAACTGGATAAGATCGGAATGGCCGGGGTGAAAAAAGAGCTGGATAACCGCGGTATTCCATCATCAATTCTGGATGAGGTGCACCCCATCCTTCAAGCAGATACCACTTATGCCGAGAAGCTCAACTTTTTAGATTCCTACTTTAATGATAATGTGACGGGATTGGAAGGCCTGAATGAGATTAAGCGGGTGAACGAGATGCTGAACGCAGTGAACTTAAAGCGGCTAGAGCTGAATTTTAACCTGACGCTAGCCCGTGGACTGGACTATTACACTGGGATTATTTTCGAAGCTGTACCGCAAAACCTGAGATCCGGTTCAATCGCTAGTGGTGGTCGGTATGATGACCTGACTGCTTATTTTGGGCTGAATAATGTTTCAGGGATCGGGATCTCTTTCGGTGTCGAGCGCATATACGAGGTAATGGATGAGCAGGGCTTGCTGGGAGCTGTGAAAGGAAACTATGCCGAGGTGATTGTGGTATTGCTGGAAGAAGAGCAAGAAGTTTACGGTTTCCAGGTGGTAACCACCCTTCGCGATGCCGGAATTTCCGCTGAAATCACCCCTGACGCAAGGAAATTGGCTAAGCAACTCAAATATGCTGATCGAAGGCATGTTAACTACGCGCTTATTTTGAATGCGGAAAATAGTGGCAACCAACGCTTTACCTTAAAACATATGAGTACCGGAAATCAAACAGAACATACCGACCTGCAAACCGTGAAGGCTGAGCTAACTGCTTAACCGTTTTGCTTATGACTGCCCATTTATTCCATTCTGGTTGGTTAACCATTGATGACTTGTTGACCACCTTGCATAACCGAGAGCCAGTCGTTATTCCCAATGATTGCTGGCAGAATGTGGATGAAAGCCGGAATTACCTCGCTAATAAATTAAAAGCTGGCGATAAGCGCTACTATGGAGTCAATACAGGATTTGGAGCGCTTTGTAATGTGCAGATCTCTAATGCGGAACTCGGTCAATTGCAAGAGAACCTGCTTAAATCCCATGCAGCAGGTACCGGGGAATATGTGCCTTACGATATGGTGCGGCTGATGCTGCTCCTTAAGGTTCAAGGTTTGTTAGCTGGTTTTTCCGGGGTAAACCGAAGCACGATCCAACGCCTGGTCTGGCATTACAATGCTGATGTGTTGCCGGTCGTATATGAGATGGGTTCGTTGGGTGCTTCCGGTGACCTGGCGCCATTGGCTCATCTGAGCTTACCCTTAATTGGCAGGGGAGAGGTTTGGGGTAAAGATGATAAGCCACAGCCTGCTTATCAGGCTTTACAGGATCATGAGCTTGAACCCCTGCGACTTGAAGCCAAGGAAGGCTTATCCTTACTTAATGGGACCCAATTCATGACGGCCTATGGGACCTATTGCTTATATGAATCCGGAATGCTATTGGATTGGGCCGATACAACCACGGCTATAGCGTCAGATGGATTCGGAAGTAAACTTGAACAGTTTAAGGCCCGCATCCACGAAATTAGGCAATCACCTGGCCAGGAGGAAGTGGCCGCCAATATCCTTGAACTTTTAAGCGACAGCCCCCTGGCTAATCAGGAAAAGTCCCAAATACAGGATCCATACGCTTTTCGGTGTATTCCTCAGGTGCACGGGGCTGCCCGGGAGGCTTATGAACATGTGAAGCACACCTTTGAACAAGAGATCAATGCGGTGACGGATAACCCCAATATTTTCTCAGGATCCGATGAGATCCTTTCAGGTGGCAACTTTCATGGGGAGCGATTGGCCATGACGCTGGACTACCTGGCTATGGCTCTCAGTGAGATTGCCAGCATTGCTGAGCGAAGGATTTACAAGCTTCTGAATGGAAGCCATGGTTTGCCGGAGTTCCTGGTTTTGGAGCCCGGTTTGAATTCCGGGCTGATGATCCCGCAGTATACCGCAGCCTCCCTTGTAAGCCAGAACCGCCAATTATGTACACCTGCTTCCGTTGATTCCATAACCTCCAGCAACGGACAGGAAGATCATGTGAGTATGGGCGCTAATGCGGCCTTAAAAGCCTATCAGGTACTTAACAATGTTTGGCAGGTTTTGGGTATCGAGCTTTTAACATCCTCGCAAGCAGTGGATTTCCGCCGCCCCTCTAAAACTAGTCCCCAATTAGAGGCTATAATAGATGCCTACCGTGAAGAAGTGCCCTTTTTTGACCATGACCGCGAGCCCTATGAGGCAATGCATGCCAGTGTAAGCTTTTTACGAAAACATCCGACTCCTCTTGTTAAATCTCGTTCAGCCGACCTGTAAAATCAACTTCTTATGATAGCTGGTAAGCGTGTCATGGTGGTTCTCCCAGCCTACAACGCAGCTGAAACCCTTGAAGCAACCTATCAAGAGATACCGTTTGAAGTGGTCGACAATGTCATATTAGTAGATGATGCCAGCAAGGATGACACAGTGGATGTGGGAAAGCAGTTAGGCATAGAACATATAGTCCAACATGATCAAAATCTAGGTTATGGCGGTAATCAGAAAACCTGTTACCAAAAAGCCCTGGATCTGGAAGCCGATATTGTGGTAATGCTTCATCCAGACTATCAGTACACGCCAAGCCTTATTCCAGCCATGGCCAGCATAATTGCCCATGATATCTATCCAGTGGTTTATGCTTCCAGGATACTGGGTAAAGGGGCTTTGAGAGGAGGTATGCCACTTTACAAATATGTGGCTAACCGCCTGCTTACTCTTTTTCAGAATATCTTGATGAACCAGAAACTCTCTGAATACCACACAGGGTATCGTGCTTTTTCGCGAAAAGTATTGGATGACCTGGATTTTAGCGCTAATTCCAATGATTTTGTATTTGATAATCAAATGACTGCACAGGTATTTTATGCAGGTTATGAGATTGCCGAGGTAACTTGCCCTACCAAATACTTTGAGGAAGCCTCTTCTATAAACCTGCTCCACAGTACCATTTACGGCTTGGGGGTTATCAAAACATCTATCCAGTACTTTTTTCAAAAGCTAGGATTGGTAAAAGTGCCCATTTTTGAGCGTTTGAAAGAAACGTAATAATAGGGAAGGAAATACGATTAGCCGCACTTCAAATCTCATGCTGGGTTTTAGGGTAGCAATAGTTGATCAAATGCGGTAATCCCATCTGTTTTGAAAATTGAAAGACCCGTTTATCATAAGGAATTGATAAAGCTAGCAAGTAACCTGAGGTTATGATAATCTGGTTCCAAAAAGGATGCTGTAGGAACAGAAAGACAGAGGATGAATACATGAGTGTCCTACTAGGAGTATAACCACTAAGGAAAAGTAGTAGAGCAAAAAGATGCCACGAGTAGCGTTGCTTTCCATATCTATGGAGCTTTGGGCTAACCTATGCCTCTGGGCAAAAGATCTGAACAGCGAAAGTGTGACTATGCGGAAACCTTTGAAATAGCCAGAAAGCCAGAGCAGCCCTAGGGTCAAAAACATGCCAATGAAAAGCTTCCTAAAGTTTGCTGGAGCCTCGCACCTAGGACTCTGCTCGAGGAAATCATTTATGGAGACGCCAATTTTGGGGCCTCCGGCCTGTGAGACCTGATTCATCCGTATCGAAAGCGGATAATAAAAAGCCTATTAGAAGTTGAATTTGTTGCGTTTAATTCAGTATTGTTCATAATTTGATTGAAATAAACTATTAAAAATCCTTAAAACAAAAGGTGAATAAACTTTTTGCTTTGTCTTTGTTACACAAAAAAAGTGATTGAAGCTGTTTTGGATAAGCTGTTAACTTTCACAGATAAAGGCATCTACTGTAAAGCCGGGGATTTTTTCATTGATCCATGGCAACCTGTTAACAAAGCTGTCATAACGCACGGCCATGCTGACCATGCAAGGGCTGGTTGCAAGGCCTACTTATGTCATCATGATTCGCAGCCGGTTTTGAATTACCGGCTGGGTAGTGATGCCAAGCTTGAGACCGTAGCCTATGGCGAAACCACGACCATTCAGGGCGTTAGGGTTACCCTTTATCCCGCAGGGCACATTCCGGGTTCCGCGCAGGTAAAAGTGGAATACCAAGGGGAAATCTGGGTGGTATCCGGCGATTACAAGGTCCATGCAGATGCCCTGACCGTTCCCTATGAGCCGGTTAAGTGCCATACTTTTATCACTGAATGCACTTTTGGGCTTCCTGTTTACAAATGGCCAGATCCCCAATCCGAGGTTCAGCGGATTAGGGAATGGTGGCGTGAAAACCAATCAAATAAAAAAGCCAGTTTACTGATAGGTTACAGTTTAGGGAAAGCTCAAAGGTTGCTAAAAGCTATTGGCAATGATTTAGGCCCCATTTTCACCCATGGTTCCATAGCCAATATCAATGCCCAGCTTCAAGCTTACGGTATTCATTTACCATCCGCGCTTAAGCTGGACCAGCATACCTCTAAACAAGACCTTCGTCAAGCGCTTATCCTGG
The DNA here is from genome assembly GCA_964542585.1 of uncultured Sphingobacteriales bacterium. Taxonomy (GTDB): domain Bacteria; phylum Bacteroidota; class Bacteroidia; order CAILMK01; family CAYYUA01; genus CAYYUA01. Next base: position 55,561 of record CAZIUI010000014.1, read on the forward strand.
CACCACCATCGGCAATTGGCACCGGCTGGACCAAACGGTTTGAGCCCTTCAGCATGGCCATGGCTTCCGGCTGGATGACGCTGCGCGGTACCAAGCGGCGCAAGGCCATGGATCGTGGTTTTGTTTTATCCGATCATGTGGACTGGCCAGAGGTTAACCAAGCTATAAAGGAAACTGGTGCGAGTACCATATACACCACTCATGGGTATACGGGCATTCTGACCAAATGGCTACTAGAGCAAGGCTATGAAGCCTACGAAGTAGAAACCCAGTATGAAAGCGAGGGCGAAGAGGAAGCTTAAAATCACACAGCCTGTTTATGAAGGACTTTGCTGACTTATTCACCAAGCTGGACCAGACCAACAAGACCAATCCCAAGGTCACTTACCTGAAGGAGTACTTCCAGCAAGCAACGGATGATGATATCATGTGGGCTTTGGCCCTTTTTACAGGTAAACGCCCAAAACGACCGGTAAACACACCTCTGTTAAGGCAGTGGTGCGCAGAAGAGGCCGGTATTCCTCTTTGGTTATTCGAAGATTCTTATTATGTGGTGGGTGACCTGGCTGAGACGATTTCCCTTATGCTTCCCGAAAAGCACTATGCGTCAGCGTATCAGTTAACTGACTGGATTTATTTCCTGCAACAGCTTGCCACTAAAGACGAGGCTGGAAAGCACGAACAGGTGCTTTGGGCCTGGCGACAGTTAGATCGTCAGGAAACGTTTGTTTTTACCAAAATGATGACCGGTGGCTACCGGATCGGGGTTTCCCAACGGTTGATGGTTAGGGCGCTCTCGCACGTCACGCAGCTACCCACTACAGAACTTATGCATAAGCTTATGGGTCAGTGGCATCCCGAGAAAGTTAGTTTCCAGGAATTGTTTTATTCTGAAGATGCCAATACCGATGTATCAAGACCTTATCCTTTTTTTCTGGCGCATCAGATCGATGAGGCTGTGGCTGACTTTAGCCGACCTGGTGAATGGCATGCTGAGTGGAAGTGGGACGGCATCCGCGCTCAGGTGATCTACCGGCAGGGTCAGTTATATGCCTGGTCACGTGGAGAAGAGCTAATCACAGACCGTTACCCAGAGCTCCACGTGCTAGCGAACAGCCTGCCTAATGGAACGGTGATCGATGGGGAGCTTTTACCCTTCAGCTATACCGAGGATCGGGTTTTGCCCTTTAATGTGTTGCAGACCCGCATTGGTCGGAAAAAGGTTACGAATAAGCTGATGAAAGAAGCGCCTGTAGCGCTAATGACCTATGACCTCCTCGAGTACAAAGGAGATGACATCCGCAACTGGTCATTGGAAGCCAGGCGTTCTCAGCTTTCAAACTTGGTCAATGCGGCGAATCAGTCGGTGCTAAGGCTTTCGCCGGTTATCCCTTTTCAGCAGTGGGATGAGCTAGAGGAGGCCCGGCAGCAGGCGCTCGATCACCTGGCGGAGGGACTGATGATCAAGCGGCAGTCCTCTACCTATCAGGTTGGCCGTACCAAAGGCGACTGGTGGAAGTGGAAGGTAGATCCCTTTACCGTGGATGCGGTGATGATCTACGCCCAGCGCGGCCATGGCCGGCGGGCTAACCTGTATTCCGATTACACCTTTGCCGTGTGGAATGATGCCGGGGATCAGCTGATCCCGTTCACCAAAGCCTACTCTGGGGTTTCGGATAAGGAATTAAGGGAGATCGATCGCTGGGTGAAGCGAAACACAATTGAGCAGTATGGCCCGGTACGGGCTGTGACGCCACATTGGGTATTTGAGCTGGCATTTGAGGGCATTCAGCGCTCCAAACGGCATAAATCCGGTATCGCCCTGCGCTTTCCTCGCATGTATCGCTGGCGGCAGGACCTGAGCGTAAATGATGCCGATAACCTTAGTTACTTGTACGAACTTTTAGAACAGTACTTTGAAACAGGCGCTGAAAAGGAATAAGATTGCATCCTATCCAAAAAACACAGAATTAATTATGAATGGGGTGTAAATTAAGGACTAAGCATGACCTTAAGAAAAAAAATGCCAGCGCAATTTCTTTTTCAAGAATTACGCTGGCATTTTAAAAATTTAAGCGCTAATTAAAACTTAAAATGGGTTTTACTCTTTCATTCCTACGAAAAATTCAATGGTTTCTTCCTTCACATTACCAAGTTTGTCGGTCGCTTTGACTTTGATTTTGTAATATTTCTCACTTCCAAAACGTTCAAGCTCTGAAATATCCAGTGTTTTAGGGCTTGAGTATTTTTTAAATGGGTCGCCATCCATTGAGTAGTAGAGCTCCTTGCTGCCAACTTTATTATCAGTTGATCCCAAAAAGAGCCGGGTATAATTGGGATACATGTTTATGGTTTTACCATTTTTCTTCCTGGTTCCAATGGGGTCTACGCTAAAATTGTGGTAAATATCTGGAGGGGTGTTATCCACGAAAACTTGGCTTTCTTTGGCATCTTCTTCGTTGTTCACACGGTCAATTGAACGGAATGAGATGTTGCGATAGCCCTCCTTATTAAGGTTAAATGCACCATTATAGGATTTTTCACTATTGCCATCCACCTTGTAAAACGTCTCCTGAACTCCGCACTCCCCGTCTCTAGCTGTTAAACGGACATCGGTTTTATCATTGACGAACAGGGTGTCCCTGGTAAAAAACTTGGGGCTACCGTATGATATGGAAGTGTTAGGTGGGCGGTTATCCATGTAAACAACTTTAGCACCAGGCGTGCTTTGATTGTCAACGTTATCTTTCCCGTAGTAAACGATCCGCTGAGTTCCCTTTTCATCATATAGTTTAAAAGGTTCACTGTAGGTCTCATTACCCCGCGAATCCACATCATAAAATATATCCTTTACGCCAGCCTTGTTATCAGTGGCAGTCAGTTTAACTTTCGTTCGCGGTGATACACAAGTATATTTACCTCCATCATACTGGTCACCCTGCAACGTTAGGGTAACCTCAGGTGGAATTTTATCAAGGTAAAATTCAAAGGTTTCTTTGGATTCCTCATTGTCTACCCGGTCATCTGCGTAATAAGTAATTGAATGGGTGCCATCGCTCAAATAATTCACGTATACGGGTTGTGAAGGATCGTAGACATTGAATTTACCGTCATTAATTTGGTAATAAGTGTACCTAACACCGGATAACTCATCCTCACTTTTTAAGACGTAACGGGCATTAGGGCCCAGGATATTCTCATCGTGGGTATTGCCTTTGATAGTCTTAGTGGTTTTTGGTGGTGTCAGGTCTACGGTAAAATTTTTGTTCCTAGCGTTTTCCGAATTCCCTACACGATCGCTAGCGAAATAGTACAGGTTGTGGCTTCCTTCCTCACCCACTTGAATATTGTTATTGTAGTCCGAGTAATTACTAGCATCAAGGGCATAATGTATTTGGTTAACTCCAGATACAGCGTCATTAGCTTGCAGGCTAACTTTTAATCCTTCCCCATAATAAACATCCCCAGTAGGGGTTACATAGCTTTCTGCGCCTTCAAAGTCTGATGTGGTTCTAGGGTTACGGCTATCAGCGTAAACTTCAAATTTGACGGTATTCTTCGGTCGAACTATTTCTTGACTCTCCTGATCCACAGCGTGCCTGTGCCGAATGTAATTAATCCCCTCGGTATCAAAGTACATGGGGTTGGTGTATGATTGGTCCTCTTTACTCTTTAGTTGGTAGGATTCACCACCGTTCTCAGATGTTGATAGGCTAAGGTACACCGGAAGTCCCTTGTTAATGTAAAGTCGGCCATTATCATCCCGGAAAACCTTTTTTTCAAATTCCGGCTTATTGGGTGCTCCATTTTGGGCAGTTGCTGTGTCGATGAAGCCCATGGATGTTATAATTAAGGACACCCAAAATCCGATTAAAACGTAATAAAGTTGCATGGTTTAGCTTTATTTTAATGTTATTCCAAATATTTTAAAAATAAAACAATTTGAAGCTTATTTTAACTTTCAGCGTTTGAAGTAACATTTTATTAATCCCGTGTGAAGCGATTTACAACACAATAATTTTCCTTTCTCATAGTAAAGGTAACCAGTAATTTTTCAAGGGAAAGGTGTCAAATGCCAAATTCAACTACCATGAACCACCCTTTTTAAAATGCTGTGCCAGCATAAGATCATTGTGCGGTCTTTAACAATTTCAGTTCAGTTGATACTTGAGGTGGACGAAAGAGGAAACTGCTCTGAAAACTTAAAAGGAATCCTAATCTAACATGAGAGGCCGGTTAGGATTTTTTAGCTCTTCTAATCCTTTTAATGGCAGAAAGCCGGGATTATTTAACGTGTTATTTGACGGGTTGGTTAAGGAAATGTGGATCAAACTTTTTACTGCTATTAGGACCTTTTAAGCTTTATTTGCTCGAAATTGATTGCTAGGCCTGCTTAGTTTGGATGTTTTGGTTGATTTAATACTACCGCAACCGGAAAGCCATCTACTGTTTCCTGAAAAAGGATGTTTTTGGGAGGCCATTTGCCATTTTCAAAGTAGTCCAAAGGAAAGTAGCGCGCTATCAAAATAGCATAGTCATAGGATCGGTCACCAGGTACTCCTCCATTTATATTTTTCCACTGGACATTCTCATGATGCCGTTCTATTAGGTAATTATCCGGGCTAACAAAATTTTTCAGAATAACTACGGTACTATCGGGTGGTACTTTTGCTTGAATGTGCTTAGCTAGCTTTTTTTTAAGGGGTTTAGAAGCATTTCCCCAATAGTCTAGCTCGTAACTGCCATAAGCCCCATTCGTACCTCCTACAAAGGTATTGTAGAAGACATACTCATTGGGATAATTAGTAATGATGTGAGTTAGGGGTAAAAGGAAAAAGCCAGTAAGGCCGGCCCAATAAGCAATTCTAGCAATCCGACCTTTTAAGATTGAGAACAACTTGGATAAACCAAAGCTGCTGAGTACCACCAAAAGCGGATGAATAAAAAGAATTTGCCTTATTCCATCATATACTACTGAGCCGGAAACTATGATGTAAAAAATGGGAAAAACTAAGCTAAATAACACCATGGCCACATCTTTTCGAATACGGCTTAGGCTTTTTAGAACCCAGTATCCAAAGCCGACTATCAAGCCTACGAAAAGGACCAATGGCGTGGTTATACTTAAGCTTAGCGGATAATAATACCACGGTAATTGACTTGACATTAATTTTTCGCCATTGAACCATACTGGAATTATGGCCGGGAATTCCGATAAGGTTAAAAGCGTCTTAACAGGATGAACGATCGGATTCATCAAACCGTAAGGCCAGAAAACGACACCCCCTAAGTAGGCAAGCATAACCACAATTAATCCATAGAAAATACCCTTCTTAATCAAATAAGCATTGCTGAAAAAGCTGCCATCCTTGTAGCACAGGTAACCTATACGGCATAACAAGAAGAGCCCGAAATAACAGATCAAAAGAAGGCCTCCTGCCCGAATGTTAATGGTACAGGCTATTCCTACTATAAGCCAAGCTAAATGGCGCTTAGCTGGTTTTGGAAAGGCATTGATTACCTTCAGCATGAAGTATATCGCCATAGTAAAAAAAGCCGCAAAAGGGATATCCTTAGGGTTGTTCATGGAATGGCCCAGAAAGCGCGGTGATAAACTTATCATGATTAAAGCTATCAAAGCGCAACGCCAACCGCCCATATACCGGGCTAATAAGCCTGTGAAAAGCATGGCTAGAAAACCTACTAGCGCATTGACGATATGCCTAATTTCATAAGTGTAATTTCTACCAAATAAAGGATTGAATAATTCAACAGCACCTTCAGCAGCAATTTCAAACAAGCCCCCGTACAAGTGAAGGTTCCGGTATTCAAGCGCTCTTTTATCAGAGCCAAACGATTGATAGAAATCAAGGATTTGCTGCCCGTATCGGTGCTGTGCATACTCATCCCAGGTGGTCCCATGGTCCAGGCTCATTAGCGGCATGATAACCGCTAAGATCCCAGCATAAATGATGAAGCCATTTTTGTAGCCCCTGGCTGAAAGCCTCATTAAGAACGTTCGTAGCTTAGATAGCCTTGAAATTTGATAAGCACAAACCTAAATTTTATTGTTAGCAAAGAGATATATTAGCCTATGGTGTTTTATGCTTCCTTCTTAAGGAGGAATTTTCGCAAATAATCGTGTGGTAATCTAAATTCTAGTAATGCCCTTGGATAAAAAGTCCCATCAAACATCTGAATGAATTTGGGAGACCTCACTATAAGGTTAAGCATGTATCCGCTCAAAAAATTTTGTTCAATATGAGCAACTGGAAAAAGCTTAAAAATGAAAGAAAGCCCTAAAAATCGGCTTTCCATGATGTTCCATGGAGTAAAAAGGGTCTTTATTGTTAATGAGAAACGAATCTTTAGCCATTACTGATAAATCGCCTCAATGATACCGAACAATGATCAAACTTCGGCAGGTTATTGGTATCATAAGCTAGGCTGGCAGCCCTTTCCTTACCAAGAGCGCAATCTGTCGTATTTCCTGGAAGGCTATCAGGGCATTGTGAATGCTGCTACGGGTATGGGAAAGACGGCCTCGCTTTTGGTGCCGATGGCTGCGTCTTGGATCAACCGGCATCCTGACTCCTACCAAAAGCTTTGCAACAATGGCCTGCGTCTGCTCTGGATCACACCTCTACGGGCCTTGGCTAAGGACATTGAGGAATCCCTTTCTGAAATGGCGGCTGCATTTGAGCTACCCTGGCACATTGGAAAGCGAACAGGCGACACGCCTTCTAAAGAACGAGAGCGCCAAAAACGTTCCATGCCGGAAGTGATGGTAATCACACCGGAGAGCCTGCAGCTCATGCTGGCCATGAAGAACTATCCCAAGCTATTTGCCAACCTGGAAGTAATAGTTGCTGATGAGTGGCACGAACTGTTGGGTACTAAACGAGGTGTACAAGTAGAGCTGGCCCTTTCCCGCTTACGAGCCCTAAAGCCAGAACTCCAAACCTGGGGGCTTTCCGCTACCATTGGCAATATGAACGAATCAAAAGAGATCCTTCTGGGACCGGAGCACAAACCCGAGAAAGCGGTCATCATCAAAGGAGAAGCACCTAAGCAAACCCATGTTGAAACCATTCTCCCGGACACCATTGAAAAATTCCCTTGGGCCGGTCATTTAGGCATTAAGCTAATTGAACATATCATTCCAGTCATTGCACGCAGCAAAACCACCTTGCTGTTTACCAACACCCGCTCTCAGGCTGAGATCTGGTATCAGAACTTACTCGTATTCTACCCGGAATTAGCCGGTCAGATGGCCCTTCACCATGGCTCCTTGAATCAAGAGCTGCGCTATTGGGTAGAAAATGCCCTACATGAGGAGCGCCTGAAGGTGGTGGTCTGCACTAGTAGCCTGGATCTGGGCGTTGACTTCCGGCCTGTGGAGACCGTGATCCAGGTGGGAAGTCCTAAAGGGGTCGCCCGCTTCTCGCAGCGGGCTGGCCGCAGCGGGCACCAACCTGGTGCTGTAAGCCAAATTTACTTTGTGCCCACCCATTCGCTGGAGCTAATAGAAGGCGCAGCCCTGAAAGACGCCATTTACCGTGAGATCTACGAGGAACGCGTTCCTTACATTAATCCTTATGACACGCTAATCCAGTACCTGCTGACAATAGCCGTAGGCGAAGGCTTTTATCCCTGGCAGGTTTATCAAGAAGTGATACAGACCTATGCCTTCTATGAGCTTACCCGTGACGAATACCAATGGATCTTGAATTTCATTGATCATGGTGGCCAGGCTTTGCAGCAGTACGATGAGTATAACAAGGTCACCGTGCTGGAAGATGGCCGCTTCCAAATTCCAGATAGGCGGAAAGCAACCCGTCAGCGGCTTAATGTAGGTACCATTGTTTCGGACACGGCTCTTACCGTTAAGTTCTTGAAGGGTAAAGCATTGGGCACTATCGAGGAAGCCTTCCTAGCCCGGTTACAGGAAGGAGAACCCTTTTGGTTTAGTGGCCGTAACTTGGAACTGGTGCGAATTCAAGGCATGACGGCCTACGTGCGGCAATCCCGCAAGCAAAAAAGCGGCAAGGTTCCAAGCTGGTTGGGTGGTCGTTTGCCGCTGTCTTCGCAATTAGCAGAGCTGATTCGGGAGAAACTTTACAATGTCGCTCATAGCCAACCGGAAGAACCGGAGCTACATTTGCTGAAGCCGCTCTTTACCCTACAGGCAGAATGGTCCGAATTACCCCACACTAATAATTTGCTGATCGAGAAGTTTAAATCCCGTGAAGGCTGGCACGTGCTGATCTATCCGTTTGAAGGGCGCTACGTACATGAGGGAATGGCAGGTTTGGTAGCGCACCGGCTCTCGCGCATCAAGCGCATCACGGTTTCCATGGCCATGAATGATTATGGCTTTGAGCTGCTCTCTGATCAGGAGATCCCCATTGAAGAGGCCTTGCGCTATGAGCTGTTTTCTGAAGAAAACCTGATCCCGGACATTAATGAAACCCTGAATGGCACTGAAATGGCTAAGCGCCGTTTTCGGGATATTGCTACCATTGCAGGCCTGATCTTCAAAGGCTACCCTGGCCGGCAAGCTTCGGAAAAGCACCTGCAATCCTCCTCTCAACTGCTTTTCGATGTCTTTCAGGATTATGATCCCAATAATCCGTTGATACAACAAGCTTATGAAGAAGTACAGCAATTTCAGCTGGAAGAGATTCGGCTCAGACAGGCTCTAAGACGGATCCAAGGCCAGCATGTAGTGGTAACCCATCCGCCCAAACCTACACCATTTGCTTTTCCCATCATGGTAGATCGCCTGCGGGAGCGGATGAGCAATGAAAAACTTATGGAGCGCATTGAAAAGATGCAGGTGCAGTTGGAAAAGGCGGCCGGCAGCTGAGGCACTACAACGCAGCCCCCTCTAGCCAGGCCTTGAATTCCTTGGACCGCTCTACACTGACAATTACCAAGTCATCAGGTGCCGGGTTAAGATCAAGCTTGACGCGGCCTTTTGGATACTGGTGCATTTCCGTGATGGCATCGAAATTCAACATGAACTGCCGGTTGATGCGGAAAAATTGCTGCGGGTCCAGCTGATCAGCCAGTTCTTTCAAGGATTCGTTTATCGGATATTCCGTCCCATTGAAAAGCCGCAGCCATACAGCTTTTTGCTGGGCGTAAGCATAAGCAATATCAGCCGTTGGAACGGCTTTGAGTTTTTCGCCCAGGGGGATCAATAGCCGCTTTTTGTAAGTGGACGGGTCCTTTTTGAAAGTACTGAGCAAAGCCTCCAGGTTTTCCTGCACCTCGTTGGTTTGCTCGTACAGTTCATGGTACCGATTCAGGCTACGTTGCAGCTCAGCTTTTTTAATAGGCTTAAGCAGGTAGTCCAAACTGTTAACCCTAAAAGCCTCCAGCGCGTATTGGTCGTAAGCGGTGGTAAAAATAACCGGAACCTTTACGCTTAGGTATTCAAACAACTCAAATCCGGAACCATCAGCAAGGTGAATATCCAGCATGATAAGATCCGGCTGTTGGGTTTCGATCTCCTCAATAGCAGCGCTGACGCTATCTACTTTGGCCAAAATCGTGCTTTGGGGCTCAAGCTTTTGCAGTAAGCGCTCAAGCCTTTCAGCTGCTAATTGTTCATCCTCAACTATCAGGATACGCATAGGTTGTCCTTTTATTTGATCAAAGGAATGTAAGCCTTGAAGCTTTGGTCATCTTCTTTGAATGTTGGCATCCGGTCACTAACCAGGCTAAAACGAGCTCTCAGGTTTTCCAGCCCAATGCCGGTTGAGCGATTTTGATCGGTGCGCTTTTGCTTATTATTCTGCAAGAGTAGCCTGTTGCCGGCTATAGGCTTAAGGGAGAGCTGTAAAGGCTGATGCTCAGAAGCCACATTGTGCTTCACAGCATTTTCTGCCAGCATTTGCAGAGTCAAAGGAGGAATAAAGGCATGCTGAGCATCGCCATTGATTTCATGGTGAAATTGCAGGCTATTGGGCCCGTAGCGGGTTTGCTGAAGAAAAATGTAGGCTTTAAGCGCTTGCAGATCCTGTTCTAATGTTACCAGGTTTTGATCAGCGGTATCCAATACATACCGGTATACCTCTGACAACTGCTCAATGAAATCCTCAGCCAGATCGGGATCTTTGTGAACCAGCGAGGATAGGACGTTCAGGCTATTAAACAGGAAGTGGGGCCGTACCTGATTGCGAAGCGCTTCAAACCGGGCCTGAAGGTTTTCCCGTTTGAGTTGTTCCGCCTGCAGCTGCTGTTGATTCCACCGTTTAAAGAAATTGAAACCCTCTATAATAGCTGCAACAACCAATGTAATAACGATAGCAATAAATATGTTCTGAAAAAGGGCCTCACTCGTGAGCACTGCATAGGGTGTAAAACTGGCATAAAGCACGTAAAGCAGCGCCATCATAATACCGGGATAGAGGATACTGGCAGGTACTTGAATAAAGATTCGTAAAAGGGGGTTTCCCCGCCATGGAAGTTGCTTATTGAGAAAGCGGATCAGGTAAAGATTGCCGATATAAAGCACGGTGGTGATTACAAAGGAGAAGCCTAAGCCGGCTAACATTGGCATTATAGCCAGCGCTTCTGGCGAGGTAACCGCCTCTTCTGTAACGTAAGCCCTTATGGCAAAAACTATTACAGGAATGACGGTAATAACCATTATAGCTAACCAATGAGATCGGCCGAGCTGATAGTGCATAACTGGAAATTAACCTTGTTAATGCTAATGTTTGAGTTTTGGACCGAAAAACCTGAATAAAGGACAGGAGCAAGGTATAAAGCGCTTGTAAATCTCCTGTCCTTCGTAAAATTAAGGTTCTTTTTAAAATTCAATCCGGTATTGCGCTACGGGCAAGCGGCCAGTCTGGTTAATGGTTTCCACCTGCCCCGAAGCGGGATTGAAATTCCTCCTTAGCGGGTTTTGACGGTCCGTAATGTTTTGAATGTCAAAACCAAATTTCTGGGTGACGTTCTCTCCATTTACTTTGAGGGATACCTGAAGGTCCGAGCGGAAGTAATCCTTGAATTGCTCTGAATAAGGCTTATCGGTTTGGTAAACGGTTTCTCCCTGGGCCCTTGAGGCTTTAACGTCTATAGGCGTGTAGCGCTTACCACCCCCATGAGCGATGCTTCCATCGATGACCAGGTAGGTCTTGGTTTGCTGATCACCGGAATTGGCCCAGAGCTCGAATTCCTTGCCGATCACCAGGTTGTTCATGTAGTTGCCATTATGCGCAGTAGAGCGTTGCTTTCCATCACTGCCTTCATATTGGGAAGTAAAGATGCTGCTTGTTAGCATGTAGTAAAACCCCTGATCCATGAACTGCTCCAGGGTAAGGTCCAGGCCGTAATTCGTGCCGCTACCTCCGTTAGTCAGATTGCGCGGTGACCGATCCTGGTAGCCCTCATCATTAAAGTTCAGGATCGAATAGGAGCTGGGTGTGGGTTCCACTATTGACTGGGTTATATCCTGGTAATAAGCTTCGGTTTTGAGGCGGACCTTAGGAGATAGCTGTCGCTCATAGCCTACAACCCCGTGCAGGGCTCGGATGAAGTCCAGATCCTGATTGGCTTGCTCATAAGTGCCATTGGCACCGGGTACATTCTGGAAGTGGAGGTTTAGCGGTGCCTTCTGACTATGCAGCCCAAATCCGGCGGTGTAGGTATTGGGTCCTTGCTGGTATTCTGCACTGACCCTGGGTTCAAGGGCAAATTGATCATCCAGGGTTAGCCAATTTCCGTGCAGTCCTGCATTCAGCGTCAGTTCCTGATTAGCTTTCCACTGATAAGCCGCGTAGGGCTGAATGAGGTTGGTCTGACCGTCAAAATCGGTATACCGCCGGTAGCTGTCCGAACTATGCTGGTAAGTACTGTCCACCATATCCAGCCGGAAATGGTTGGCTTTTATGCCAGCTTCCACGCTGTGCTGACTATTGAAACGATGATCAACCGTTATGGAGCCATACAGCTTGTTCCTGCGGAACCGCTGGCCATACAGGGTACGCTCGCGATTACCCTCCGGATTTAGCATGGAATCCCGCTGCTGGGTATTGCGTTGATGGGTACCGGCCAGCGTCATGGTAGCTACGGTCTCATCGCCCAGGAGCCATTGCTTTTCTACTCCTAATACCCCCATTCGATTCTGGTCTGTGACTTCCAGTTCGTTATTGGTGTACAGGTTAGGATTAGATTCTTCTTCATTGTCAGCCGAAAACTGAATGCGGTTGGTGCCGCCAAGCCCAAACACCTGCCAATGGCCGCCCTCCTCATCGGGGAAGTGCAACTTGAAATTCACATCCTGGTATTTGGGGACGGCTGCTCCGGTTCCCAGGTCTATTCCAAGCTCCTGGAAAACGCCCAAAGTCGAATACCGGTAATTTACCATGTAAGAGGAGCCCTGATCCTTATCGATTGGGCCTTCAAGGCCGGCCTCGAAACCATTGAAGCCTACCTGGCCGAGGAACTCATGCTCCTGGTTATTGCCCCTGCGCATCTGAAGGTCAAAAACACCAGCATACGCATCGCCATATTGGGCCGGAAAGGCTCCGGTAGAAAAGTCGGACTGTGCCAGGGTGTTGTTGTTCAGCATGCTGACGGGGCCGCCGGTAGAGCCAAAGCCGCCAAAGTGATTGGGATTGGGAATGGCGACCCCTTCCATGCGCCAGAGCATGCCTAATGGTGAATTGCCGCGAATGACAATGTCATTCCGGGAGCCATCGCTGCCTTGCACGCCTGCAAAACTGGAGGCCATCCGGGAGACATCATTCCTTGATCCCGCATAGCGCTGACTTTCCTCAATGGTGAAGCTGCGGGTGCTGACGGACGCCATTTCGTTATTGGTTTCCATTTTATCATTTTCAGCTGTTACCTCGACCGCTTCCTCTTCAATGACGCGCTGTTGGAGCTTGATATTCAGTACCGTCTGGCTGCCGGATTTAACTTCCACATTGGATAAGGTTCGCTGCTGATAACCTACGTAGGTGACTTTCAGCGCATGCCGGCCTACCGGGATTTCCGGTATTTTAAAATTCCCTTGCTCATCGGTTGTGGCACCGGTTGGCGTTTCGGTAGAAACCACCACCACATTGGCTCCCTTGAGGGGCCGCTTGTTCTGGGCATCAATAACCTGACCGCGAACGGTCTGGGTTAAATCCTGAGCGCTTAGGCTTAGAACCGTGGTAAGCGCTAAGCTAAAGGTAAGAGCGATTGTGATCATTGGTCGTTTCATAAAACCAGTGTTTTGGGGTTTGTTTGCTGGGGGCAAAGGAATTTTGATGCCCGTATGACGTGAAATCAGCAATGATGAGCCGGAAGGGTGATGTGATGAGCCGGAAAGCTACCGGATGAGCCTGAAGCCTCGTAGCTCTTAAGCAAGGGATTTCAAACCCCTCGCTTGAGAGCCGAAAGGCCTATTTATCTAAAACAGGTTAAAGGATGAGAAAGACTTACTACCAAGCTCTAAGGATCTAGAAATTATACTGGAATTACATCTGTTTCTAAAAAGGAATAAGGGCAAAACATGGCTCAACGCCAGCTGTGGCGGCATAGCGCGTGAGCGCTCTCAAACCCCGCGAGCTTTCGCAGCGATGGGTTAGGCGGTCAAGCGCTATTCAGCCGTTTCTCCTGAACAAGCTATTAGAACCATTAAAAGCTGGAAAAACTCATAGGCTAATAACCTTCTGAATGCAAGAAACGGCCTATAGCGCGGCAGGGTTGGAAAGCGAGCGGCTGGTTTGACCGCTGACGCGCTTCAGCCGCGATTTTTGTTTCCTTTTTCTAAAAAAGGGAAGACGAGTCTCAAGCGTTAGTAGAATAAGGCACAAACAATGGGTTTCCAAACCATTGCTTAGGAGCCATAGCCACCTGCAAGCGCTACCTTTGCACCTTCCTAAAAATACCCTAAATCAGCTATGACGCAGGCTGAGCATGTTGTGATAAGCTTTGGAAACCTCAAGCTGTGGCTGCTTGCTTACAAAGCCATTTACTGTCCGGCTTATCAAGTGCTGTTCATAGCAGACCCGCACTTTGGCAAGGCCGATCACTTCCGCAAATCCGGGATTCCCGTGCCGAATGGCGCGGATGCGACCAACTACGCGTGGCTGGAACGCCTGCTCGAGGCCTATCCGGCAGAGGCCGTGTACTTTCTGGGTGACCTGTTTCACAGCGACCACAATCAAGCCTGGAATAGCTTCACAGCCTGGTTACGGCGCTATGCAGATACCCAATTTTACTTGGTCAAGGGCAACCATGATATCCTGGATCAGCAAGCTTACCAAGAAGCAGGGCTTGGGGTCTATGCGCCTCCAGTTGATTTGGGCCCTTTCACGCTTAGCCATGAACCACTGGAGCAAGTGAGTGAGGGCAAGCTTAACCTTTGCGGACACTGGCATCCGGCCGTTAAGCTCAGAGGCGGAGGCCGGCAAAGCCTGAAGCTGCCCTGTTTTTACCAGACCGCTCAGCACTTAGTGCTTCCGGCCTTCGGGCAGTTTACCGGAAATGCTCTGGTACAGCCTGCAGAAGGCGAAGCGGTTTACCCGGTAGGTGAGGGGCAGGTGTTTGCATTTTAGGGGTAGAAGGCCCTAACTTTTTAGAAAAGGGATAGCTTATTCACATGTTGATGTTCGAGTAACATTACATTATGTAAAAATCTTTTTAATTGTTTGGTAAAAGAGGCGTAGATTTTTTCTCCGATCATCTTACTAAAAAATCTTGAAAGTAATGAAAAAGTATTTTTGGATAAATTGGTTTGGTGGCTTCACTTTTTTTGTTTATTATGGTTAATTAAACCCTTCTTACTTGGTAATCAATGGGACTACGAAATTTCAGAACTGATAATATATTTTTTAATATTTTTTTTGATTGAATGGGTTAATTCATATAAATTATTTAAAACTATAAAATATTTTAGGAAAAAAGCAAGTGATTACAAAAAAGTATCATATAAAGACAAA
>CAZIUI010000015.1:0-66072 GCA_964542585.1 uncultured Sphingobacteriales bacterium
TAAAGCAACTTTAAGAACTGCTTGGATTGTTAAGCATGATGAAAGCTTTCCAAGATTACTGACTTGTTACATTCAAAAAACACGCTGAAGTATGGCTGCATTTAAAACTACCGATGTGGTGGCGCTTCTAAAGCCTTATCCGGATCAGGATCTGGCTAAGGGCCAGGTTGGTACCATCGTAGAAACTTTCGATAATGACTACTATGAAGTAGAATTTACCGACACATCCGGCCAAACCATCGCCACCTTAGGTTTGCCAGCTCAAGAATTAATGCGCCTTCACTTTGAGCCGGAAAAGGTTGAAAATAGTTAGAACACAACCGTCTTATTGGTCATCATAGTGAAACCGGCATTGGACGACAATGCATTTTTGATCTGCACCCTTTTTTCCTGCTATTTTGTAAACTAATCCATGTTCCCCGGTAATCCTTCTTGACCAAATGCCTCTCAACCCAAATTTAAGGGGTTCCGGTTTTCCGATTCCGTGAAAAGGATTTTGCCGAATGGCCTTCAACAGTTCCTTGATCCTATTCACCGTGTTAGGATCATTTTCAATCCAATATTGAAATTCTTCCCAGGCATGTCCTGTGAACTCAATGTTCATAAAAGCAATTTATCCGGGTTGGTAAGCCCTATTCAGTTTCTTCCGGATTGTAGGAATGCGTTTGTTCTTTAGTAGCTTGCTCCATGGATTCCTGAAGCCTTCTTCGGTTAGCTTGGGTAGAGAGTAAATACTCTGTTTCCTTGATGGCATTGTATTCCTTTAATGACATGATCACGATCCCATCATCTTCATCCCCTTGGTTCCTGGGAACCACTATGGTTTCGAATGATTGCGTAACCAGATCAAAATATTTCCGGATGTTTTTTCGCAGGGCTGAAATGGTAAGCGCTTTCATAGCAAATAAATTTTTGTACAATAATTTAACTACTGAATGTACATTTCTTTTAATTAAAATGTTCCTTAGTAGGAATGAGAGGGACCGTAATTTAAGGCTGTATTGGAAAGATTGCTCACTAAAAAGCCCGCCTATGACCAATTCTTTGTCATTTATCCTTATCAACTAAGGGATTTTATTCGGGTTAATCAGCGGTAGGTAAAGCACTTTAATACCTTCGAAGAAGCAGATGGCCACATAGCTAAGCTTCTAAGCCTTTAATTGAGGGGATAAGTAAAAGGGTTTTACCCCAAATTTCCACCCCCTTAGGTTTGCTAATAAAACGGGGGTTCCAACGATTTTGGTTTAGCTTAGGAGCCCAACAAACAGCTACACTAACCCGTCCGTTGGCACGAGTCAGCAAAACAGATTAACGCCTTTAAATGTCTGAAGAATGGCTTTCCGTAATTTCCCTAAAAGTCGGCAACCCCGATCAAAGAGCTTCAGTCTTGGCATTGGCAAACCGGCCAGCCCCGGATAGATGCATCTATTCCCTGTGATCACCCAATAGGGACAAATGAAATAAGCTTCAGGGGCTTTAGTTCATTACGTATGAAACCAGAAAAAAAGTACTTGGAGTTACTAAGTACTCTTAATTAAGGGAATTACTTTACATAGGTTCTAAATGTAAACCTTGAAGATGTGCATAATTACAGGGCACTTGTTGCCGTCCCAATAACTGTTCAAGGCTTTTTTGACCTTTTATGAGGTAATGAGGTATAACCTTTTCACACACTCTTATTGCTTCTACGTTTATGATTTACCAACTGCATTGTCCTACATCTTAGGCAATACCAAAAAGAAATAAAAATTCTTAAAGCCCAGCCATCAATAGATCTGGTTTTTCCCTATATGTATTGGAACACAAATACATATGACGGTTCAACTTTATGTATACACAGCACACTCCGCGATCTAGTTGCAGTCTAAAAGAACCTGAGCAATGCAGCACTGGTTTACCTATTTCATCCGCTTAATGGCTGATGGTAAGCAGCAGGAAGAGCGGGTGATCAAAGCCAAGTAACCCGTCAAGTTATGACCTTGCCTCCGTCAATAGGCTGGCGGTCTACGGGGAGGATTTGTCATTCACTCGGCCAAAAACGAATACAATTGTATGGACAAAGCGGCTACTTTGCTTTACCAGTTTTCAAAGTCTTTCATGCTTAAATCGGGAACGACCAATTTCAACTTTTTTAGCCTGCTTCGCCCTGGACCAATGATCTATTCCTCATCCGTTATCCCCAACCCTTCGGTTTATTCTTTCCCAAGCCAGGAATAGGGGCACTAAATTGGCATTAAGCTTCAAAGCTCTGACGGCCACTGCCTTAAGGAGCATTTGTAACAATGGCAGTTGCCCCATCTTACTTAAAAGGCGTCCCAAGGCAACCCAAAGCCTGGGATGGCCGTCTTGATAGGTAGCGGCCACAAAATGGCTACCTTTTAAGCCTTTATTGATGGAAGTCTTTTTAGTTGAATCGCCTTTAAAGTCATTTCGTAAAATAACAATCGGCCTTTGACCAAATACAAGAATCGGAAAAAAGCCTCCAGTGTTAGCAACCTCTTTTTAGCATTACCTAAGGTTCCAGGTGGCATCCTGACCATTGGCCTGGCATTGGGTTGTTTATTGTTAGGGCCATCCCCTAGCCGAGGGCAAAACTGTCAAACAAAAGTAGCTGCTTACAACCACCGGAATGGGCCGGACTCGGTTAATACCAATTTATCGCTCAGGCAATGGCACCATGTAGCCATCACGAAATCCGGAACCGTTGGTAGGCTTTTCATTGATGGGCAACAAATTGTAAAAGGGAACTGGGCTAACGTTAATTATGACTGGAACAACCTGTTCCTTGGTGCTAAAAAAGGGAATGGCTGGACTAAACATCTAAACGGATCCATTGATGAATTGCGGGTCTCGGATACCGTGAGGAAAGCCGCTGCCATCATCAAGGGCTACCAGGCCAACAGGCCGTTCCAGGTAGACAGCGCAACTGTTGGCTTATGGCATTTTGATTCCAGTGCCTCCAATCATTTTTACAATGCTGCCAGCACCCCGCTCAGCGATAGCGCTGGTGAGTTGATCAATGGGGCAGCCCTTCAACCAGGTAAGTTTAAAAAATCAGTGTCCTTTGATGGAGTTAACGATAGAGCTGCTTGTCATTTCAATATGCCGGAAAACCATTTTACCATTGAATTTTGGGTGAAGTTAAATTTGACCAATGGAGCCGCTGAAGGATGTATGCTTCAGCCTTTTGGCGCCTTCAGTGCTCAGGTTACCGCTACTCAAAAACTCCTTAATGTAAAGCCGTCCGCTGATTTTACCGTCAAATCAGACTCCGCTCAGTGTTTAACCAATAACCAGTTCAAAGTCGCCAATCAGAGTTCCGTAGCTCAGGGAAGCCTAACGTATCAGTGGGATTTTGGAGATGGGACGACTGCAAGTTCGCCTTCTCCCAAGCACAGCTACGATAGTGCCGGGTTTTACCAAATTCAATTAGTGGCTACTTCGGATAGGGGATGCAGGGATACGATTAGCCGTGGGGTCACTGTAGAACCCAAGCCAAATGCTGCCTTTGGGATCAATGATCCCGGCCAGTGTTTAGATAGTAACCAGTTTAACTTCACGATTGACACCTCAGGGAAAGTGCGACAGCTTTATTTTGAAGATTTTGAAGGCAGCGATTCAGGCTGGTACACTTACACGGCCTGTACCGGAGGCTGTCCCAATGGCGGGCCCACTGCCCCAAGAACTGTTACCACTGATGCCACCGATGAAGTATACCGGGGCGGGGAAGCGCTGAAAGCCCAACATCCATTAAATGGGGCCTGTGGCACGGTTGGCTTGGCTTATGATTTTGATTTTGCCATTCAGCCGGATTCTATTGTTCTGTATTTAAATTATGAGCAGGATGCGTTTGGTAACAATGAGGTGGTTATCAAGGATGATGATTCATCTACGCACCATGTGGTCTTCACCCGTAGTCCGTTAAGTACGCCACTTGATAAAGGCTACCGGCGGTTGGTGATTGATACGGTCAGTGATTTCAGTAAAGACTTCACGCTGATCATAGGTAATAAGGACGAGAACAGTAGCTATTGCGATTTTTTAGATCACGGTTGGACCACCCGCGCTGATAACATTGCCGTATATGGTACTAAACAGCTTTTAAGCAATTTGAGCTACCAATGGCACTTTGGGGATGATAGCACTTCCACCAAAGCTTCGCCATCACACAGTTATGCACGGGATAGTCTCTACAGGTCAGAACTGATTGTAAGTTCCGATAAAGGCTGCAAGGATACCACGGATAAGACCATGGCCGTTCATCCCGAGCCCACTGCCCGGTTTGCAGTTCAGGATACGTGTCAGCCCAATCCCCTTGATTTTAGTAACCAAAGCACAGTAAATACCGGAACGATAGCAGCTTATAAATGGGACTTTGGTGATGATAGTACAAGTTCTGCTACCACTCCGGTTTACCGGTATGACAGTTTTGGCCGCTACGAAGTAAGGCTAACAGCGGTGACGGGTAAAGGCTGCCGGGATGCTAGTACCCAATCCGTTGAAGTTTTTCCCAAGCCCATCGCTGGGTTTAGTACTACTGACGTCTGCCGTGTTGAACGAGCTCACTTCAAGGATAGCTCTAAAATGCCGCAGGCTTCCCTTCAGCAATGGGATTGGCAACTCGGGGATAGCACTAACAGATCCGGGGCTACAGTTAAGCACACCTACCATGCCGCGGATACCTATGATGTCCAGCTAACGGTTACAAGCACGGATAATTGTCAAGACACAGCAGTCAAGCCGCTAACCGTCTATCCAATGCCGGAAAGCCGTTTTGTCACCAATGATACTGCCCAGTGCCGGGAGAACGCGTTTTTTACCTTCACCAACAAGAGCCGGATCCCCAGGGGCACCCTAACCTATCGTTGGGAAAGTGTTCGTCTTAGCGGCTCGCCCAATTCAGACAGTGCATTTTCCCGGAATTACGAACGGGCTCTTAAGGATACCGGGGATTACAGGGTCAAGCTCAAAACAACCTCTGATTTTGGCTGTGTGGCCACTGATAGTCAGTTAGTAGCAGTTCATCCGGATCCTGTAGCCAATTTTTCGGTCAGGAAGGGTTGTATCAATGCTGCCCTTCAGGTTAGGGATGAGAGCACAACAGCAGCTGGTGTAGTAGATAGCTGGCAGTGGCGAATGGGTAATGGTGCTTTTAAGACCGCACAAAACCCTGCGGCTAAGTATGATACCGGCGGCATTTACAACATTCAGCTTGTGGCCACCACCAATTACGGCTGTCATGATACGGCCCAGCAGGCCAACCGTATTTACGGCACCCCGAAAAGCGCTACTGTAAAGCGGGTGTTAGTAGTACAGGACTCCTTTAACCGCATTGAATGGTCGCCCTCGCCAAGCCCTAATCCCGGCGCTTACAAGCTATACCGTTCCACCAATTCACCTGTTGAAAGGGATCGCCTGGTTGGTTCATACCGGAGCAGTGATACGGTTATAAAGGACCATAATGTGCGGGTAGATTCGCAGGACTATTACTACACGCTGGCATTTCAGGATAGCTGCGGATTAAAATATCCGCATCTCACGTATGGCCGCACCATTCATTTGAATGCAGCAAACCATCAATCCTATCCTCAATTATCCTTTAATCCTTATGAGGGCTGGGCACCTGGCGTGCAGCATTACCAGGTGCAATGGAGAACAACCAATGATAATGGCTACCAGGCGGTTGGTACCACGGATACTACTTTTTTCATCGACAGCCAGACCCGCAAGCAGGAAAATCCCTATTGCTACCGCGTTGTGGGCTATAAAGCAGGTTCAGCCTCTGTAAGCAGTGTATCCAATGAGCGCTGTCTCAATACTGAGTCAGCCATCTTTATCCCCGATGCCTTCACCCCAAATGGAGACCATAACAACGACCTTTTCCGGCCGAAAGGAAGCTATGTGCTGGATTACGCGATCAAGATCTATAACCGTTGGGGTGAACTGGTTTTTGAAAGCAACAACCGCCAGAAGCCCTGGGACGGCCGAAAAAATGGACAACTGGCACCTGAGGGTATTTATCAGTATGTCATCCGCGTACAAGGAACGGAAGGCCTGATCAGCAAAACAGGCTCTGTCACTCTGATCCGCTGATGTAACCATGCTCAGGTTTGAGATAAAAAATGGCACGGCATCTGGCATGCTATCAAGCATCCTTATCCTTAGGTATTCAAAGTCCCGGGCTTAAAACACGGGGCTTAGAATGGCTAAGAATAGGGTCAAGGAATGATGACGATTTCCCGTTTGTAAATGCTGTTCCCGGTTCGAACTTGAAGGATATAAATACCGGGATTACTCGCCATTTGTAGTTGCATTTCGTGCTCACCTGCTAGCTGATCAGGAAAGGTTTGGTTCAACTGTTGCCGGCCATCAAGGCTGAGCACCTGGACTTGTACATCCTGCTTAGCTGGCAGGGTATAGGTTAAATTTAGGGGATCTGAGGCCCTGACAGGGGTCGGATACACATTTATTGCTTGCTCATCCGGCGCCTTGATTTTGATAGTTTCCTGGTGTGTAAGCTCACAACCCGGGCCCATAGAAGCTTTCAATTTGACCTGATAGGTCCCTGGCTGTTGATAGGTGTGCTTCACCTTCATGGCTTGGCTACTAGCCCCATCGCCTAATTGCCAATGAAACCGTTCTGCTTTGGAATTCCCAAAAAAACTGACGGTATTACGCCTTATCCTTTGGATGGTGAAATCCGGATCAAAACCCGGTCTTACCTTCACATTTTTGGAAGTGCTGGCTTGGCATTCTTTGCTAGAAGTGGCCTTAAGACGGACTTTGTAGAGGCCACCTGATGGAAACGAAACTTTCGCTTGACGTCCGTTTTGCGAGCTCAGGCCTTCCGGTTGCCAGGTAAAACGGCTTATTGTTCCATCCTTGACGGATGCTTGAGCTTCTAGCGACAGCGGCTCTCCCGCACAAACCGTATCGGCTGAAAAGCTGACCTCAGGTTTATCTTGAACGTTGACTTGTACAGTTGTATAAGCACTCTGACAGCTATCAGGATGGTTATAAGCGCTTACGTAGTAGGTCTTATCTTTATCAGGCAAGACTTTCATATCAACACTACCTTCGGCCACTAGCATAGTATCCGGTGCTGAATACCAGTTGACTGCATTGGCAGAAGTCTCTGCAGTAAGCTGCACTAACCTTTCTCCCCGGCAGATAGACTGATCGTTCACCTTTGGTGTGGCTGGCCGGTTAGCCAGGTAAAAGGAATGGGTTAAGCGGTTATTGTTCGGATTTTGATCCTGCTGCCAGTTAGCCCAAGCCTGCACCTGATTGGTTTGCCCTTCCAGGAATTCAGCCCGTCTCAAGGGCTTTTCCAGAACATGGGTAAGGGTATCGGTGGGCCCAAGCTTTTGTGTGAGTTGGTAGGCCTGTTCAATAGGGATCTTGCTGTTAACCTGATAGTTCAAGGTCAATTTAGTACCAGCCGGGATGGTATCGTGACCGTAGTTCATCAGCTTCAGGGTCAGCGGATCATCTCCTGAGGCCTCACACTGACCAATAGGCCTGGAAACACGCAAAGCCCTGAGATCCCGGGCATCTGTGCGCGTGGTGAAGGTTATAGGGCCTCTCAAGCTGCCCGTATCGTTGTTGCCACAAACCTCCCGTGTGTAAACTTCGTAGGTCTTTCCGGGTTGCAGGCCGCTGATTCGGTGATTCCCTTTTGCAGCACTTAGCCGCTTACTGCTTTTCAAAGGGTTAAAATTCCTAGCACCCCAAATTACACGGGTCTTTTTGGTATTAACCGCGTTGTTCCATTTCAGCATCGCTGAAGTGTCCAGTACATGATCAACCCTATGCCGGGGATCAGGGACTTCGATCACCTTTGCCATGGTATCATTGCTCCTGAATTGATCAGCGGACCAGCTTAGCCAGGTTTTGATGGGGTAGGTGGTATCCTGAGCGTCCATAGCCATAGAGGTCGGGAAGGTCATTTGAAGCGTATCCCCGGGCTCCAATCGCTCATTGGTAGTAATCGACTTTGAAGAGAACGTCCGGTTATTCATTTTGTACTGCATCTCAACTGAAGTATTTGCCGGTATGGGCTCTACACCTGAATTTTCAATGATGACGGATAGCTGTTCCTCTTCAGACAGGCCACAGGCCTGAGAGGGCTGCGCCATTGCGGTGATTGCTAAATCATGTCGAACCCTGGTAATACTGATGTTATCAAAAGAACGGCCGGCTGAAGGATGACCGTTAGCCTCATAATTACCCTGTTGTCCGAACCGTACCTGAAAGCTTTTGGTAAACCGCTGAAAATTGTTCTTTAAATATTTCGTAAGGTTGATGGGGCCCACTTGCCTATACACTCCGCCCGAGCTGTTGGGAAGTTTGTAAACACTTATCCAGGAATCGTTTTTACTGCCTCTGATCCACACCTGGTCATTGGGCTTATCCTGTCCACCGTAGCTCCGGTAGTTGAACTCCAGTAGATAGGGCTTACTCGTGGTATAGTTGGTCATGTTGAGTGTTAGGATCAAATCATTGACGGTAGGGTTGTGGCTAACACGGCTGTCCAATGTTGCGGCCTTATCGCCTTTTTTGGCATTATTGGCTACATTGCCAAAACGAAGACGTCCATGGGCATTGTCACTGCAGAACTGCCACTGTGCTGGGCTTTGGCAGATCTGCGTTTTTTCAAGGTAAGTCCCTTTAAAACTGTCGAACCCTTCCCGGTAGGGCAGCACGGCAGGGGGCGTCCGGCAATCGGTTTTAAAGGTTACATGCTTTTTGTAGATACTGGAGTCGGAATTGCTGCAGATTCCCTGCACATAAGCCTGATAGCGGGTATTAGGCTTGAGATTGTTAACAGTTCCCTGCGTTTTCGAGACCGTGTAAGCCTTTCCTGCTTGATTGGGGTCAAATCCCAGTGTATCCATTTTTATAAGCCATTGGTCGGCTTTTCCCTGGCTTTGCCAGCTAAGATCTGCTGAAGTGCTACCTACGTTTTCAATATTGAATTTAAAAGGCGTCCGGCAAAACGGCAGTTTTTGATACCTGATATTGTCAATACTGACGCCATCGACCCCTCCGTAGTTAACAAAACTATCCACAGCCGTAAAGGCTACATGGTTTTGGTCTTGAATAACCGATCCGTCATCCAAGGGTAAATAGAACCGCCGGTATTCGTGAAGGGATTGGTCAGGCTTAGGCTCAAAGGTATCAATGATGGTGAAAGTGCTGCGATCATCCGGATCCTTCATAACGCCTGCATAAAGTTTGGTTTTATGCGCATCAAATGCCACATCCAGGCTTAAACCCCTTTTCAGCGTAGGTAAGTCTGTCAGCTCCGGCGAGATCAGCAAGGGTTTAGGATCATCATTACGTTCATGATAAAAGTATTGCCCATATTCAATCTCAACGCTGTTGTTGTGCTTGGCACCGGATTTGGCACCAACTGCGTTTAATTCAATTTTATGAGATTCCTTGGTAAGGGTGGTCCAGCAAAAGCGCCGGTTCCCTAAGGCTTCCCCATACTCCAGTGGCAGACCGTCAAAACCTTCCTGGTAGAAAGCCTGAAAAGGACTACAACGAGTTTGAAAAGCCGTGCGGAAACTGTAAGCACTGGTATCGCCATTGTCGCAAACGGCCTGGACATAAGCTTCATGGTTCTGATTAGCAGCAAGGCCCTCAAGCAAGGCCTCCGGCGTTTTCACTGAAACCGTTTTACCAGCTTTAGTGGGATCGAAAGACGGTCGGCCATAATTTACCAGCCATTTACTATCATTATTGGCAGGGGACCACTTCAGCCGAGCACTATCAGCGCCCAACTTATCTACTCTTAGATTGCGCGGCTTTTGGCAAGCGGGTAAGCGCTCGTAGCGCATATTATCGATGAAAGTGCTCGTGTGGTCTTTTTTATTTGCTATTACGATATGACGAGCTTGCTGAATGATGCCGATATCATCAAAGTTGACACTATAGGTTTTCCAGGTATTAGTAGGATCAGGAAGGCGAGGCCTTAAGGTATCCAGGATCTGAATATAGCCAGTATTTCTAGGATTCGCTAGTATTCCCACATAGAGGGCGTCATCCGGATCATCAAAGGCTACTTGCATGCGTAGCCGGTTTTGTTGGCTTGCTAGTCCTTTTAAAGGCGGCGATACCAAGAGTTTTTTATCCGATTGATCCAGGCCTGCATAGCTAAACCTGACCTTGTTAGGAGGCGAAGGTGGCGTGTCCGGTTCGTGCCGGTTAGCTAAGTTAACCAACCGGATGCCACTGTTACCTTTACTTTTAGCTAACCAATCAAACCGGCGGCCGAAATCAGCCGAACCATGCTCCGGAGATACGCCATCAAAATTTTGAGCATAAGGAACTTCCTTAGGATTACACCAAGTGTGAAATTTGGGCCCTTTACTAGCTTGGCTCGTGTCCCCGTTTGGGCAAACGGACTTGACGGCCATCTGGTAGGTCGTATCTGCCTTCAGCCCTTTGATAGTAGTACTTTTACCGCTTAGGCTTTGCGTATGGCCATTGGGTCCTTCGATGGATACGAGAAACGACTGCTTTTTGCTGGTGGCACTTTGCCATCGCATGCTTGCTGAGGTGGATTTCACTTCAGTAACCAACAAAGCAGTGGGGGCAGGGCAGTTTACATTGGACAGTTGGATGTTATCAATGGCTGCCCCGTCCATGTGAGATGTGACAAACCCTTCTGTACTGAAGCAAAAGCGGACCCTCAGGTTCTTATTGCTGTATTTTCCAATTAACAGCTCGGCTCTTCCACTGCCATCAGGATTTTGGACGAATACGGTTTGCCACTGATTGCCATCCCAAACCTGGACCCGGAAAGTGCCCTTATTGCCGGCTGACGCATGCTGCCAGTCAAAAGCCAATTTGAGGTAAGAGGATCCTAGCGTATTGACCGTATCAGTGACCAGGCAGTGTAAACTATCAGCAGCTTTGTTCGCCCCGCCCACATTCTTCAGGTCGATGGTGGCGATGTTGCCTGAAAATCCCTTAGCTTGTTGATTAGGTTGGGCTGGTGGCAGGCTTTGGCAATCAAACGCAAAAACACGTTTATGATCTTGGCAAGTACCGGCTGCTACCTTTTCCCCTGCTGCATTTAGCACCCAATCCTTGGGCTTTTTACGACTTGAAAAATCTTCCTTGAGGTAGACAGTATTCTGAGCAACGGCAGGGGCTCCAAGAAGGATCAAAACCAACAAGGTCTTAAAAAGGAGCGTAATATCCTGTTTGTTATAGGATATTAAATAACTCATGAGTATCAATTTTTGTTAATAAAAGTTAATTGTTTTGTGTACGTATTTAAAGGTTTTACGCTTATTACGTCCCATTTTTAGTTAGAGTTGGGTTATTGTTAATCAATTTTTAACCTGCCTAGATGCCCTTTCAATGAGGGGATCCCTGGATAACCTTTTAAATGCAGTTTTTTCATAGTGTCAGCAATTTGCTAAAAGGGCTGATTTAAAAAGGTACATCCAAACTAAACTGGTATCGCTAATGGTTCCTGTATAATAGGAAATAAAAAATATGGTGTTTATGCTTAAGCAAATACAAGGGATACCTGCCATGGCCATTCTTGCCTTATTGGCCATCGCATGGGGTCAGGGGAAGGAACAAATAAAAACTGAACCAAACTCATCTGAAGGGCAAAGCCTCAGTGAAAACCTGGTAGGTCATTGGAGTTTTGATCTCAATTCCGGGAAACGGGTAATCGACCGGTCAGACCATCAAGCTCATGGTGAACTTCTGGGAAAACCGGAAAGGGTGAAAGGAGTGGTTGGTAAAAATGCCCTGGCCCTGGACGGAGAGGATGATCATGTTGCTATCCTTGAGGATGGGCATACACCCTCCCACATTCAGGACTTGAACAAGGGAACGATCGCGGTCTGGTTCAAGGCTCGAGATATTCCGGTTGGTGAAAGCATCTTGCCCGTATTTTATTATGGCAATAAAAACGGCTGTCCTACCATGTTCGATGCTTCCAATGAAGGGATGATCATTGAAGTGGCCCACGGCCATGTTTATTCCGGGGCGCGCGGGGTCTTTTTTACGATGTTCAATAATGGCTGCCAATTGCCTTCCTTTTGTTGGGATTCCCATTCAGATGTTCACCTTTCCGATACCCAAGGAGCTATCCGTGAAGGTCGCTGGTACCATTTTGTAGCAGTGGTTGGTGAAGGTTACAATACGGGTTATTTGAATGGAGAAAAGATCAGCTATCGCGCCTATAACTTTAACGATGCCAAAGCCTCCCCTTTTTTTGATGATGCGCAGGCCCATGAGCGTATGTGGATCGGTAAAGGATTCTGGAACCATGCCAGTGAGGTATACTTTGATGGCTACATCGATGACCTGCGGATCTATAACAAGCCCCTGAGCGAAGAAGAGGTACAAAAACTTTACGCAATGAAAGCCAATAGTTAAGCTACTTTACTATTTTTGGAATTGCTTTTTAGGATGCTATTAAATGACAAATTGTTTTAATCCATTTGTTTTAGGGGATTTTGAATCTTACAGAGGCCTAAAAGGATATACCCTTTTTATAGCAGCATGTTAACCCACCTGCGAGGTTGTTAAATATTCATTGTTTAATGGTCAACCTCAAAATGGCTTAACATGTATGTCTAAAATGATTACTAGTTTTAATTCATAGTTCCTTTAACAAATTTTTAGCATTATAGAATTAAAACCCTAGCATTTTCGGATTTATGCAGGATGCAGTTACACAATCCCTGGAAGAAGATAACAGGCAGATAAGAGCCGGCCTCGATGAGCTAAAAAAGCTATACGAGGTAGAAACCCTCACCCAAACAGAAGAAGCTGAAATTCAGGAGCGCTTAGCGATGTTTGAAGCGCTTAGCGTTTTCCAAGAGGTCTTTATTTATGGAGGCGTCAAGCTCATGGTTGAGGGCTTTAGCTGCTACTTCCTGGTGCTTAGCCTCAACTATCAGCAGGAAGGTTTAACGGCTTATCAGGGGCAAACTCCCGGTTTAACCAAGCTCTCCTATGCCGGGCTTACCACCCTGAATAAAGATTACGGCAATGCCAACATTCGCCCCGAAACTTTCTTTGAGCGTACCCTGGAAGTTTTTAACCCTACCAAAGTTCGCTTTGATTCAGATAAGGAATTTAATAAACGCTATCGCGTTGAAGCTGAGGAGCCTGAAAAGTTAAAGACACAGGCTTCCCCGGCTTTTTTACAAACCATCAAAGCATACGAAAGCCTTACCCTGGAACTAAAGGGCAAAAACTTGCTTGGCCGTTTACCAAAGGGGCTTTCCGCGGAAGTAGCCAAGCAACTTGCCGGATTTTTAACAAAGATCTCAAAAGTCGGATAAGAAGGCTTGAATGGGCGGCTAACATCAATTTTAGTGTCTCAAGAGCTATTGGTTAAATAAAAATGACCTGCCTACCCAACCCGTCCATTTGCTTTTACGTTGATGAAAGTAACTATATTTATGAAAAGGTATAAAGCGAGCAGTGAAAAATTTATGTACTTACTACGGCTGTGTTTTATAAGCCTGTTTTTGGTTGTTTGCTTTTCTTCGGCGGAAGCCCAAAAAAAAGTGGGCATCAATGTCCAATTAACAGCTGATAAATCCCAATATGACCTGGATAGTATTTCGGTTGTTGTTAGCAGTGCAAGGGGTTTAGGAGGTACTGCGGATACATTGCTGACGAATAAACGGGGCTTTATTTCTGACTCTATACCCGTTAATCAAATAGGCAGTGGCTATCTGTTTGCCTCTATTAAAACCTGTGACAACAGACCAAGGGTGGATTCGCAATTTTTAATTGTTGATACCATTTCACCGGATACTTTTCGATTAAATGCCTGCCCACGTAGGCAATTGCAAGTAAGGGGTCAACTTTCCTCAGATGATGCGAACTATGGGCTAAATAACCGTGCGGTTGTTGTAAAACAGTTCCTATCAGGTCAGGTGCAGACTGATACGCTTACCACAGATGGGCAGGCAAATTTTCGTACAACGTTTCAGGTTCCGCCCTTATCCAGGGATTCGGTCAAGGCAACGGTAATTACTTGTAACGGTAATCGTATTACAAAGGGTAAGCAAGTAAATGTGGCCAATACCAACCAGGTAAACTTTACCTTAAATGCCTGCCCAAAAGCATTTTTGACCATAAAAGGAAGCCTTACCTCAGATGACCCTGATTACGGACTGGATAGCATTGCTGTAACTATTGAAGAAAAATTTTCCAGTACTGGAGGAGTTACTACTGTTTTTACGGATTCAGGCGGGAGGTTCAGGAGTACCATTTCCGTACCTGCATCCACATTGGATACCGTGCAGATAAGCATTAAAACTTGTAATGGGGATGATGTTGAGCGATCAAAACTTGTGAATGCGGATTCAGGTCTGCAATCTCCATTTAACTTAAATGTCTGTCCGCAATTGTCATCTATGACTTTATCAGGTTCTGTAGCCACTAAACAAGGACGAGTAGCTAACGCCTCAGTTCAAGTTTTTCAAAAGCAGCAAGCCGTTCCAGGTCAGCCAAAATTAAAACCTGAGGATTCAACAGGGGTGGATAGTAGTGGGACTTATAAGTTTGAAGGGCTCAAGCCAGGCACGTATTATCTTAGGGCACAAATGCCGCCTGAGGTTACAGATTCTCTCAATTACATGCCCACCTATTTTCGCAATATTCGCACAATTCCCGGTGCAGGTATCTGGCCTAATGCTGATTCCATAACCTTGAAAACCCGGGATGTATACAAGGCGCGTATTAATATGCACAATGCTACCAAATTAAATGGCCCCGGTTTTATTACTGGCTACGTGCATGAAAGAAATGTTGTAGGGGATCAAAAGCCAGCTGACGATGCATTGGTTGTGTTACTTGATCAAGATGGGGATCCGGTCGCTTTTCAGCATTGTGACTCGCTTGGGTTTTATGAGTTCCCTAACGTGGCACTTGGCACTTATCAATTACGGGTGGAAGTTCCGGGCTTCCCCTCTGAAAAAGGACAAGTAACCCTGACCCAGGAAGACCTGAGTACCACTCATATATACTTTACCATTCGTTCTGATAAGGTAATTATTGAAGAGCAGAATTCGGTTTCCCGCCAGCGCCAAAAACCAGCGGTTACCAAGCTATATCCCAATCCGGTTCAGGAGCAGCTCAACCTCTCGTTAAGATTTAAAGGATCAAGAAAAGTTACCCTGAGCATCAGCTCATTGAGGGGTAAAACCCTTTTCAGGCAAGTACTAAGTACTGAGCAGGCTCATACGAACAGGACCATACCGATGGATACCTATCCTGATGGTGTTTATTTGCTAAAGTTAAGTACCGGGAAGCAAGTTATTACGAAAAAAATTGTTAAAAATTAGGGATCATAATGAGCTCAAGTATTTATTACACTTGTAAGGCATCAACCCATCAAAGGGGTGCTTTTATTTAGAAACTGGCAAAACCGGTAGCACCGAGGTTGTATGTCCAATGATGGCAGCATACTGTCGATGATTAAGGGCTGCCTCAAAGGTAAGCGACAGGCACAGTATAAGCTTTATCGCCACTGTTATAGCCTTTTAATGCCCGTATGTATGAGATATGAGCACAATGAGGAAGATGCCAGGGCTGTGTTGAATGAAGGATTTTTAAAGATCCTGGATAACCTCGATGTTTTTAATCAAGATGTACCATTTGAAGCTTGGTGCAAGCGAATCATGATCAATACCCTGATCGATGCTTACCGGAAAAAACGCAATAAACCGCAAAGCTGTGATTTTGAGGAATGGAGTCATAACGGAGAGCTAGGAATAAGTCTTAATGATGCTTTGGAAGTGTTCACAGCAGAAGACCTGGAAAGGATGCTACATAGCCTTCCTGACACAAGCCGGAAAGTTTTTAACCTGTATGTAGTAGACGGTTTTAATCATAAAGAAATTGGCGAGAAACTCAACATTGCTGAAGGGACATCCAAATGGCACGTGAATCACGCAAGAAATAAATTACAGCAAATCATGAAAGATATGATGAACCCCTCTCAAAAATTGGCCTTATGAATTTTGAAGATCTGGATAAGTTGTTCAGGAATAAGCTCGGCCAAAAAAGGGCTGAGTTTGACGAAGGTGCCTGGGCGGAAATGGAGGATATCCTCAAGAAGCGAAGGAGAGGGCGCAGGTTTACTGGATGGTGGACGATCCTTCCACTGTTATTGGTAGGTTCCATCGGCGGCTATCTAGTTCTGGAAAAGGACTCTATTTTAAAGAAATTGGCCATTAGCCAGCCAAAACAAACCATTAATGCTGGTAAGCTTCAAATAAATAAGGATTCGTCAAATGATGGTAGGGGTTCACCGATGAGTCCACTGCTAACAGGGGCTTTAATGGGGCAGCCCAAAATAGATAAGCAAAATCGTTCAGCTGATGAGTCCAGTTCCAATCAATCAAATTCACCATCAAATAGCACCCGGGGGGAGGAAACTTTGCCAAAGCATGCTTCCTCCCAAGATGTTTCAAATACCGCAACAGCTCAAAACCAAGCTCGAAAATCAGGTTACAAGCAAAGGGTTTCGAAACCCAATGATCCTAAGCGAGATAAAAGCCAACCTCAAACTGAAATTTTCGATAAGGCTATGGAAGTGGCAGGAGTCAAGGAATCAGCTAATCAATTAACGTTTGCCAAACTTCCCACTAAAGATTTCCAGCTTGAACGACAGGCGCTCTCACCACAGGAAGCCAATACGCTTGTGGATTCCCTGAAGCTGAATCCTGACATCCATGAAACTTTTGCTTTTGGCCTTTCAGGTGGTGCTCAGTTCACTTCGGAGCCTAATGGTGATGCGTTTAGTAATTTATCAGCGGAACCTTTGGTGGGGGGCTATGTTCGCTGGCATTTAGGGGCTGACTGGTTTTTGAATGCCGAGGTCTTGTATCATTATGATCAGTCACCTGCATACCAGGAAACCGTAACGCAACGGTCGTATAATTTTGGTTTCAAAGCAAAGTCTACCACTGTAGCTTTAGATCAAATACATTATTTAGAACTTCCTGTTTACCTTGATTATGAGCTGTTTGGCTCTCATGGTGTTATCGGAGGTATTAAGGGGTCCTATCTTGTCACGGGTACAGGCACTGTAACCCAAAAGCAATTTTCCTCTCTTGATAAAGGACCCACCAGTAGCCAAAATACCCAAATACAACCAAATTCGCTTAAAACCTGGCAATTGCAGGGTGTGCTTGGTTATCGTTTTGATTACAATGATCAAATACGGCTGCAACTAAGGGGCGTTTTTGGCCCAGGTCGCGTAAAACAAAGTGCCAGTGATGCGAGTGTTGCTCAGGATCAAAATATTGGAGTTCAACTATTGCTCCAATATCAACTGAATTAAAACGGGGCTATATGAAGCTGTGGGTTTTTATATTACCGGTATTATCAGGGCTGATAGCCGGCTGTAACGAAGAAAAACTTCCCAAACCTGATGCTGGCGATCCTACCTTTGAGGTGAAGGGCGTAATTGATGGAAAGTCAAGATCCATTCAAGCAGGGAAAGCTGAGTACTTTATGCACACCTATTTCACCAGTGACTCCAATAACCAGTATTACCTAACAGGGCAATTTGGGAATCCCAAGTGCAGAAATTGCCCCAAATCTCTTAAGATTCAAATCCCTTCCTATCGTAATGCCAAAGGTGAGCTTAATCTTGAAGAGGCTTTAAGGGAAGGGGAGCGGTCTTATTATCAGCCGGTTAAGGGACGTAAAGTCTCATTTAATGCCATTTCTAACAAAGATGGGGCTGCCAAAAAATTTACCTGGAGCTTTGGGGATGACCGGAGTTCAGTGAAAAAGGCTCCCACCCATTTCTATCCCTCTTCAAGCAGGGATACTTTTACCACTACTCTACGAATCAATTACAATAACGGGGCCTGCGTTGCGAGAACCTCAAGAAAAATTTCCCTGGAGGAAAATGCTTGCCGCGTAAACTACCAAGTGAAACACGTCAATCAAACAGAAATTGTTTTTGAGTCCTTAGTAAGAAACATTGACCGCCCTGTGCGTTACCGTTGGTTCAAAGAAAATACCTTGATATCAAAAGTTGCTCATCCCACTTTTGATTTTCTTAAACCAGGTAGCTATAAGGTTTGCCTCAAAGCAAGCGGTGCTTCAGGTTGTTCCACTCAACGCTGCCAAGAGGTAGAGGTTTTTGCCGATGGTTGTAATGCCAACTTTAATTACATGGTGAGTGATGACACCGCCAGAGTTGACCTTTCATACGTGAATATAAGCTGGCGTGATGAACAGGGAAAGGTTTACATTACGGGTAAACATGAACAACCCGATCGCAGTTATTTCCGGATCCTAAAGGCTAAACCTTATCAAGAAAATCGGAGAGGCCAGCCCACGTACAAACTGGAAGTAGAATTTGACTGCATGGTTTACGCAGCCGATGACAGCAAGCTGCGCTTAAAAGCCTTCAAAGGAACCATAGGCGTTGCTTACCCGGAGAATGGGAGATAACAGCATGAGAATAAGACCATTCAAGTGGGTGCCTTAGCAATACTTGTACAAATTAATGATCGGTTCTATCCTCACAAACAACAGGTTTAAAACCCCTAACTTGGGATTATAAAGCCTATACCGCTCTGATTATCCCAAAAAAAATTGACGATCGAAAATAATGTGACCCTGATATGGGCGGCATAGGGCGTCACCGCTTTCAAGCCCAGAAATTTCTTACTGCAGTGGATAGGCAGTCAAGCACTATCGAGCTATTTATTAAAAAAGGGAGTGAAAAGCCTTAAAAGCGCTAGTGGGCTAAGTTTATAAGTAATTCTTTAATTCACTATTGCAGATAGGACAACTCCGAATTATAAATAAATATGGATATTAATTTTTTTTAAGATTATTTATACAGCAGAAATGCTGGACCTCATAGATCACTGTGATAAGCTTTCTAAAGGCGTAAAAAAAGGGGTGGACGTTCTTACCATACATTACCGAATGGCTTAATTTTTCGCTAATAGACGGATGATGAATTAATTATCAGCGTTGAAAGGGTGATGGGACAAATCCAGGAAAATTTAACTTTTAATCTTTCGGCTAATGCCAAATGCCAGCCGCTCTTAAGCGTTTTTTTGAAAGCTTAAGTGCAGGTAATAGCCGGTGCGACTGGTAAAAAATCACCCGATCTTGCTTGATGAAGAATTGATCAATGTCAACGGGGGTTGTTTCGTTGAGTTCCTTTTTTACTATTGCGCAACATGGTTTTGAGCTGCTTTCGCCTGCCGGTATCAAAGAGGTGCTTAAACCTCAAAAACTTATTCTTTCTGAAGCTATAATGTCGTGTATGTGTTTCAGGTGTTGCTGCAACCTGTGCCCTGGATGTTGTAGTTGTAAGACGCAAAGAAATGAAGGCTTGTTCCGAAAAAAGGTTCAAATTAAAATTTGACCGATGGCCTACCATCCCATCTTTGCAAAACTGTTGAAGAGTTAATGTTTTTAGCTCCTTGCTTTGACCGTAAACGATTTCATTGATGGCTTTATTAAGGGTTTTGTTTGCTTTGGGATAGGTCTTAAAACGGAAAAGGGGATAAGTCAAGTCGATCTCACAAGGCCTTTGCTTTATCTCCTTCACAAACCCATGGCTTTGATGCCTTATGGTATCGCGGTAGCTGGTATTAGCGGGCACCCGAACCTCCATTATTTGGCTTGGTGCTTCTCCGGACTGTTACCGTATCCTTTTCTACCTGCTGGCCAAAGGCGCTATATCCTGTTAATAGCAGCCAAAAGCTGAGTTTACCAGGAAAAAACCCTGAGGTCAATGGATTTTTGATCGTTAATAGGGTCATTTAACTTTAGCATTTCAAATAAAACAACTATGGCCAGGACTCAATACAAAAAACGCCGGAAGCTTGGATGGGCGCGCTGGCTGCTTTTCCTCATCGGCAAGCCGGTCAAGGTCAAAGAAAGTGTTCTGCACACCACGCCTTGGCTCACCCGCGGTATGATAGCGGGTATAAGCTTGGTTTCAATTTTATTCTGGTTTGGTTTTGAGCAGGGGATGATTTTACAGAGGCTGATCTTTAAACCGGAAGCCTCGGGTATGCAATGGTATATAGGCCTGTTTGGCTGTGCTTTTATCCATGCCGGATGGGCTCACTTGCTGGGAAACATGTACTTTCTTTGGTTATTTGGCCGGAATGTGGAAAGCCGGTTCGGGCGCCGGCGCATGATGGGACTATTCTTCATCGCTACTGCGCTAGGCGCTTATTTTCACAGCTTATTAGCAGCAGAACCGTTGGTGGGAGCCAGTGGAGGCATTTTTGGGATCCTGGTCATGTATGCCATGCTTTTCCCCAAATCCCGAATTCTCTGGATCCCGTTTTTCGGGTTCATTTTCCGCCTGATAGCCTTGCGAACGGAAAAAATGATAGGTAAACGCTTTTTGAGAGAAGGCATCCCGGTGCGCTATTTCCTGTTCATTTACCTCGGTATCCAGGGCTTCCTGCTTTATGAGCAACTCTATGCTGATGGGGCGGTTTCCGCTTTAGGTCATCTGGGTGGGGGGCTAGCAGGACTTGTCATTTTTGGCGGCTGGAAGTGGAAATTGTTACCTTAAGAATCCAAATCCTAACTCTTAGCAAAAAAAGGGAGCGGACCGAAGTCCACTCCCCTACCCAACAAAAAAGGAACAAAGGCAAGCTTTTTATTACCTTACCATGAGCTTTTGTGCGGCTTGTACCTGCCCATGTTGATCCTGAAGTTTTAAAATATAAGCCCCTGATGGCCATTGACTTATATTAAGCTGTATCGTTTGGTTACCATTATCACCGTTGATAACCTTCTGGTCCTTTACCTGACCATTCAAATTGCTAATGGTCAAGGTAACCTGTTCGGCTTCTATTGCTGAAACTTCAACGTTAACCTGGGAGGTAGCCGGATTGGGATAAACCTTCGCCTTAGTGTCAGGTGCATCATTCTTGATCCCAGTTGTTTGCTCTTCTACCTTAATTTGAGGACCATTAACCCTGAACTCCACTTCCTTCTTAGTATCCTGCGTACTTAAAGTCACTTCTTTGGCTTCGGCTTTATAACCGGGTAGATCTACTCGAACGTAATAAGTCGAGAGGGCTAAACTTGAAAATTGATAATTGCCTCGCTGGTTAGTGGTTGTGCGAGCAACTGGTTCACGGTCCTCATTTAATAGGAGAACAGGCATGTTCTGTAGAGCTCCGCCGGCAGGCTGCTTTTTATTGGTACAATTAGCTTTACTACCGCCTGTAAAACCGGTAATCTTACCAGAACCATTGCTGTTAGAGGACTTTAGCAAGGTGATGTCATTGCCGTAGTTGGTGTTACCAAGGCCGTTCATAATGATGGAATCGGCATTGCTCCACTTACTGGCTTTCTTGTGGTAGGTGGCTACATAGCTGCTACTAAGGTTAGAGTCCCTGCTGGGATCAGCTTTTACATAGAATTTACCCGCTGGCAATTCGTCAAAACGATACCTACCCGAATCCCTGACGTATAAGGTCGTATATGATCGAATTTTATTATAAACGCCTTTGCAGGAATCGTAGTGGTATAGTTCAGTTAGGATGCTATCAGTCCTGTTATGCTGCCCCTTTTGCAGATCAACCTGACCACTTAAGAAGTTATCATTCCCGATAATGACCTGTCTTGTGTTGGTATCTTTACAATTCGGGCCTTCTTTTACGATTAGCCTTACATCGAAAGTATCCTTTTTGTTATACGTATGTTTGACCTGCTTACCGGCAGCCGTATTACCATCCCCAAAGTTCCAGGAATAACTTTTTTGGTTAGGGAATCCATTAAAAGTTCGCTTATAGCCATTTCCACGAATGGAAAACCTGGGGTTAGCATCACATGGTTTTGTTTGATTAACACTGATTTGCTTCTGGGTAGTGGCTACACATCCTGCGCTGCTATTGCGGACTACTTTCAGGGTTACGTTATAATTCCCCTTACTGGCGTATTTGTGACTAGTACTAGCGCCATATCCTTTTGATCCATCTCCAAATTTCCAGATAAAAGAATCGGCAGCAAGCGTTCCAGCAGTAAAGGTTACATCCAAATAATTAATTGAATGCCTGAAACTGGTAGTAGTGTCGCAGGAAATGTTTACCTGTTGTTGAGTGGTGGCTACACAGCGGGGATTTCTGTTCCGGATGACCTTTAGCGTTACTGAATAACTACCACTACTACTGTAAGTATGGTTTGGATTATTACCACTGCCTTTGGAGCCATCCCCAAAATCCCAAATGATGCTGTCAGCTGAGGAATTAAAACTGCTGAAATTCACTGATTGCCCCTGAACATTATAGTTAAAATTAGCGCTGGAATCGCAATCCAGTGTTATTTGCTGGCATGTTGAATCCCTGCAGCTACCATCTTTTACAACATGGCAAACTTGGTAAGTACCATAGCTACTGTAGTCGTGTGTGGCTATGATAAGGCTAGTACCGGTATCTGTTTGGCTATTACCGTAATACCATTTGTTGAAATTTCCGCGGCTGTTGCTGTCAATAAACAAGGCTTCCGTACTACTTCCGATTTGGCTTCCGGAAAAATCAGCATCACAATTCTGGGCTTGCGTCTGATGTCCGGTAATTCCACTAATTGATAACAGGACCCCAATGAGTAAACTTAATCTCACAGGAACCAAAGATTTAATACATCGTTTAGGGGTAATAAATCTTACTTTTCCAATTGCTTTTGATAAGAGATTTTTTGTGTTCATAGAATTTCTTTTTGGAGGATGTATAAAGCGTACTATCATGAAATTCCCCAATTTCTTACGCTTTATACATCCTTTTTTTATTTAAACAATCTAATTCAACCTAGGCATCTTGATAACCGGGCCCGGTTGTTAATGCCTTTTCACCATCATTTACGAAGCAATAAAGGGGGAGGTTGGGTAGCAGGGATTTTTTTTGCTTTTAGCAAATACAAAACCCCCAATTCAGCCAACTGATTGAATGGAAATCGCAGTTATAGCGCTTTTTACCAATTTTAACGGAGCCGCTTCAACACGTTTTACTAGCGTTAAATCTTTACAAGCCCCTTAAAAGCTTTCAAAGCTTAGGCAGTGTTATGCCTGTGATGGAATCAATTAATGCTTCACAAAGCGCTTTGTATTCACTTTTCCATTAGCATCTTGAAGTCTGATGCTGTAGATGCCTGGTTTAAGATCATTGGTATTTAACCTTAGTTGACCACGCCTATCTTCAATGGAAAGTTGTCTTACGGTCTGCCCGGTAGAAGAAATGACAGAAAGGCTGTTGATTTGTGTTTCACCTGAGAATTCGATAGTTAATTGCTTCCTAACAGGATTTGGATAAATGCTGATGGCAGAGCCGGGTGCCTTAAGCTGTTGTGAACTAGTATTCATCATCTTCCCAAGTAATGAGTCAGCCACCCGGGCATCCGGAACCCCGTGTCCTATCAAGGTGTCAGGATTTTGAGCTTGCGTACTGCTTTGGCGAATGCTTCTCATCAGTTGAGCATTGGTAGCCTTCGGGTACTTTTCTTGTAAGCACGCCACTAAACCTGTTACAAGAGGGGAGGCATAAGAGGTACCGGCATATGTATTGAACTCATAAAATCCAATATCAAAATACCCTGCAACATTCTGAGCTGGTGCTGCTACATCAGGCTTTAGACGCCCATCAACAGTAGGGCCTACGGAAGAGCTATCATCATATTGCTTTTTCAAACCCGTACCGCCAACACACAGCACACTATCTGCAACACAAGGGACTTTGACTTTGGCATTGTTGCCTGCAATGGTAACAATCACCATCCCACTATCTGCCCAGCGATCTGCTGCTTGGGAAGAAAGTGCCGTTTCACCATCCCTGTCTTGGTAGTCATAGTCTTCAAAACCAGGATCAAAATCATAATAGCTTAAGGAAGCTTGGATGATATCAGCCCCTGAGTTGTAAGCCCATTTAAAAGCGCTGACTAAGTTCCGCTCATCCTGTTTTGGCTCACTATCAATGTTATCTGTGGCTGCTAAAAGGTAATTGGCATCCGGGGCTACCCCTATGAAACGACCACTGTCTACTGCCGCCATCTGTGACAAAACAAAGGTTCCATGGCTACTATATTGGTATACATTGCTGCTAGTGTCAGTGAGGTAATTTCTTGTAGCCTGAAGCTGGTCTGGCTGCAAGTGGCTAAAAACATCAAGGGATTTTACCCCCTTGAAACCTGCGTCAGGAACAGCTATGGTTACACCCTCACCAGTGTACCCTTGCTTATGCAAATGCTCAATGTGAAGGGCTTTGTTCTGATCTGCTGCTTCTCCGTATTCAAAGCCTTGACTAAGGACAGACAAAGGCAATAGTCCTAATATTGCTATAATCATAACTCTCATGAATAGGAAGAAGGTTAAAATTGGTCCAGCAAAAAAAATTAATTATTGAGACAATGCAGTAGGTATAACAAGTTAAGGGAGTAAAAAACGACCTTTTTTAGCTAATATTATACCCGACAATTGCCACGCTGCTAACCAAACGAGGGTAAATGGGCTTTTTTCCTTAAAAGAACATTACTGATCATACACCCAAAACCCAGCCGCATCCGGCATATCTGCTACAAAGGCATTGGCATCTTCCTGCAAGAGCTGGCGCGCCATAAGGAAGTCTCCAATAGCCCCTACCGTCAAAAACCATCCAAAAAGCAGTAAAGTGAAAGAGCCATTGACTAAGCTAACAATGGCAGGTCCCAACCCCAGCACTACGCCCGGTGCTAATACGGCCTTCAGGTAGTGGCTCACTGGCATAGCTTCGGTGCAATGGCAATAGGGCGCTAAAGCCTTCCAGAAGAATCCGAACTGAATGCTGTCCCAACCGCTTTTGGCGTATTGCGCCCATACCAAGCCGTGTATCAGCTCATGGATAACAATGCCGAAAACCATAAGCAGCACCACTTCCATAGAGCCCCAGAAGAAGGCTGAGTGGCTAACCTCCTTCAGTTGCTCGACAAGCTGCCCATTCAATAACGTGTCGCCCCACAGGGCCCAATAGGGTAAGCCATAAATCGGGATTAGCACGATCAGTAATCCAATGCTCCAGAGATTGGCTTTGGTGAGATCGATCTTTCGGGCTCTAGGTTGGCTCATGGTTGCCGCTAATTATCGGTATAAACTTTTAAGGTTTATTCTATTATTTGTTGAAAATTAACAAGTTGTATGATCCCCTACAAGTAGCAAGGGCCTGTAAGGAGCTCTATATTCATTCAGATATTACGGGGGATGCTATCTTTCCGGTACCTTTGCAGGAAGTTTTTGTGAAAATTGCTTTTGCTTGCACAATAAACAATGGGCTTTCATCATTTCGACCGGCCGGACAGGCACCGATTTTTTCACTAAACTTTTCAATAGTGATGCAGTCCCGGATGCATGGAGCCTGCACGAGCCCCGCCCAGCTTTTAGGGCCCGCAGTTACCAACTGATAGGCCGGCGGCACAGCCTTTTTGAGCGGTTTTACTTTCAATGGCCACGCCAGCGCTGGCATAAGCGCAAGTCCCAAAGCTGGTATGTCGAGACCAACTACCATCTTTTTGCGGCTATCCCTTTAATACGCGAAGCATTTCCAAATGCATGGATTATTCACGTAATAAGGGATGGGAGGGAAGTGGTTACCTCTTGGTTGAACAAATACCGTTACATCACCAACAACCACATCACGCCCTTTCAATTACCGGATGATCGGGCACAGGATCACTGGCACGCCTGGAATCCGGTTCAAAAATTAAGCTGGTATTGGAAAACCGTGAACGAGCTCGTTGCTGATCAGCAACCGGACATCTGGCTGCATTTTGAGGAACTTTTCCGCCCTCCCTACAGGGACCTCTTTCGCATGCTGGAAGCTTTACCCATTGGGTCCTACAATGATGCCACCATAGAAGGTATGGTGAAGCAAAAGGTAAACCGTGCTCCCTCGCGGTTTTTCCCGCCTTATGAGCAATGGCCCCGTCAATGGCAGGAAGAATTCCTTGAAATTGCCGGCCCGGCTATGGAGCGGTTTGGATATACCATCCCCGATTCCCTCACCTAAGCATTTGTAGTAACCGCGCCTGGGAATAGCCCAGATGGTAGAGCAAGTAGACTTTGAGATAACTCCATTGTTGTTTAAAAACGCCATTTTGGCGATACCTGCGAGCAGAAGCTGTGACCCAATCCGGAATAACCCTGAATGGCACCATTGATTTAAGGGTTTTTACCATTTCCTGGTCTTCCATTAAACAGAGGCTTTCATCAAAGCCTCCGGTTTGCCGGAAACTGTATGCCTCTACAAACAAACTTTGATCCCCAAACTGGAAAGCGGTGGCCCTAAACCTTGTAAACCAGGCTGATAACTTCAGGAACCAATGGTTCCAGTCAAAAACTAATCGGAAACTACCGGCCTTGTATCCGTCTTTTACAGCTTCCCGAATGGCCAGGTCAAAGGCCAAAGGGGGGATGACATCTGCATGTAAGAAATATAAAATTGTTCCTGTCGCGTTTTTGGCACCTTGGTTTAATTGGATGGCTCTGTTAGCTTCATTGCATGAAATGACCTGTGCACCAAAGGAGTTTGCAATTGGCGCTATAGCATGTTTTTTACTAGCATCAGCAATGATGACTTCCATCTTTTTCGGCTGACTTGCCTTATCAGCCAATGCTGCCAGTAGTACTTGTAGGTTTTCAGTTTC
The DNA here is from genome assembly GCA_964542585.1 of uncultured Sphingobacteriales bacterium. GTDB lineage: Bacteria > Bacteroidota > Bacteroidia > CAILMK01 > CAYYUA01 > CAYYUA01. The sequence continues at coordinate 26,674 of CAZIUI010000015.1, forward strand.
GTAAAGGGCAGGGATCACAACACTTATCAGCACGGCATGGGCTTGGAGTTCTCACCGCCAAAATTAAGGGTTAATAGCAAGGCCTAACTTTTCAATTATCCGTCCTTTATCTTTGTCCTACCTTGAAAAAACGGTAACCATGGTAGTTAACGAGTCGGACCATCGGTTTTGGATGAGACGCTGTTTGAATTTAGCCGCTCAAGGTCAGGGCCATGTTAGCCCAAATCCCATGGTGGGGGCCGTATTGGTACACCGGGGTAGAATCCTTGCCGAAGGATACCATGTGGCGTTTGGCGGCCCTCACGCTGAAGTCCAGGCGATGGGCAGGGTCTCCGACCCGGATTTGTTAGCTGCCAGCACACTTTATGTGAACTTAGAGCCCTGCAACCATCACGGCAAAACGCCTCCTTGTACAGACCGTATCCTCGAATATGGCATCCCGGAAGTGGTTATTGGCAGTTTAGATCCGAACCCAGCGGTAGCCGGAACTGGGGTTGATCGCTTACAAAAAGCCGGTTTAAGGGTGACCAGTGGTGTGCTAGCGGCAGAAGATCACAGGTTAAATTACCGCTTCCACACTTTTCATGCTCAGCATATACCGTACGTAATGCTCAAATGGGCTGAGAGTGCTGACGGCTATCTATCTGACAATAAGGGCGCTTCAGGTTGGATAAGCAACGTTTACTCACGTGTTCTCGTCCATAAGTGGAGAGCACAGGAAGATACTATCATGGTGGGGAGTCAAACGGCTGTCGTAGATAATCCACAATTGAATGCCCGGTTTTGGAAAGGCAAAAACCCCTTAAGGATCCTGTTGGACCCTGATCGGATTGCTACAGGAAATACGCATTTGATCAATGACGGGCTCCCTACATGGGTCCTAAACGATCATAAGAATGAGGTTTCAGGGAATGTGGAGTATTTCCAAGTCAGTTCAGAGGAGCATGAATGGCTACCTTTTTTGCTGAATACCCTTGCATATCGGGGTTATCAGTCTTTGATGGTAGAAGGTGGTGGTATGTTGCTGGATACCTTTATTCGGCACGGGCAATGGCACGAAGCCAGGGTTTTTACAGGCAGTCGACATTTAGGTGGAGGTATCCCGGCCCCACAATTGCAGGGCAAAAAAACCAGGCAAGTGTTCATAGGCAATGACTTGCTTCAGTATTGGTGGAATACTTAAATAAAAATTTAGAATTAATATGCACTACCGTTTAATGATGCTCTTGTTTACTTTAATAAGTGGTGCTTGGCTTCCAGCAGGCGCTCAATTGATAACTTTTGAAAAACAGAAACATGATTTTGGCCGGTTTTCGCCGGATAAGACCCAACTCACCCATTCCTTTTCCTTTACCAATGAAGGGAATAGCGCTGTTAAACTAAAGGATGTAAAGACATCCTGCGGGTGTACTACCCCTAAATGGCCTCGCAAGCCTATTGAACCCGGAGAAAAAGGGCATGTGAAAGTGGTTTATGATGCCACTACCAGTAAGGGGTATTTCCGGAAACAGGTGACGGTTGTTACTAGTAATTCAAGCGTTCATGAGCTTACCATTGAAGGGGAACCAGCCCCTAAAAAGACGGGTAACAGCGTTAAAGGCTACGAGGTGGAGCAGGGTAACCTTGCTTTCAAAAAAGGTTATGTGGAATTTGGCCATATTCCTTTAGGCGGTAAGGATACAGGTTATATTACCATTTATAACACTGGCAGCAAGCCGTTGCGCTTAGTAAAGCTCCGAAGAACGAAATTGGTACAGGCGCCTGGATTACCTCGTATGGTTCAACCTCGCCAAAAAACCAAAGTCATGCTAACCTACACTTCAGTAAATAGAATGGCAGGCATTAACAAAAACCTGGGCCTAAAAAATGGCAAAGGGCTCTTATTGACCAATGACCCAAAAAAACCTTACAAGGAATTTGGTTATAAAACTAGTATCTATCCACCTGTTAAGGAAAATGAAAAACCGAAGAATACTCCGACCGCTAAGCTTAATCAAAAGGTGATCCAATTGGGCACATTAGGGAGTAATAACATTATTTCCACAGGAGCCACCCTCATGAATAAGGGGGATGCGCCCCTGATCATTAAGGGTACAGACAGCGATGGTTGTGGCTGCGAAGCTCCGTTACCTGATAAAAATCGTTTAAAACCTGGAGAGCAAACTGCCCTTAGCGTTAAGATCAATACAAGCGCCTATTCAGGTCGTCTTAATAAGCAACTGGATATCTATACCAATGACCCCCAAAATCCCTATGTAACTTTAAAATTAAAGGGCTACGTTGAGTAATTAGAGCAAAAGGTCAGCTTGGTTAGCGACTAATGGGACGGGGTTTTCTTCCAAGTTTTGAGTGGGGTCGCAGTGATAACCGTATATTTCATAGGTGTTCTTGTAAGGCGCTAATTCTTTAAAATAGGTGTGCGAGCCATTGTTCGGATCAAAGGTGATATCGTGAAATACGCGATTATGAGCCTTGGCATGTTCCTCTAAATATTCAAAAGTAGGATCAGCATCGCTAGTGTCACCGGAATAAAAAATCAGCTCATCTCCCTCGTAAAAGATGTAGCTGTAGGTTTGCATACGGGCTACGTGCTTGCCATACGTATTGACGGAATCCAGGTGACTGCGGTTCTGCATCGGGATGAAGGCAATATACTTCTCTGGTTTTTGAAGGGAAAAACTCAGGTAATTATACAGGGCATCTTTGAAAGCTTTATCAGGATAAAGGATCTGCAACTGCTTGCCTTTTACAAAAAGGTGATGGTGAAGTATAAAGGTAGACAAACTCCCCACGTGATCAGCATGAAAGTGAGTGATCAGTACATAATCAATAGGGTCAATCGTAGATTTCCTACGCAGGTTAGCGTATACATCTTGACCGCAGTCTATTAGGTAACGCTCACCATCCCTGTCAATTATGGCCGATGAGTTACCGTACTGATAGTCAAAAGCACCACCGGTGCCAATAAATTGGATGTCCATGGCTAATACCTTTTATAAAGGCAATTATACTAAATCCCCGATTTTCAGAAATGAATTTGTCCTTATCTTTGTGACAAGCCCAATCACGAACCAGAATAAGCCTTAGAAGCGTCATTTAAAACCTTGTTTTACGGCAATTTTGGATGCCATTTTAAAAAATCGAACAATGCGCAATATTCCCCTAAAACTGTTGGCAGTAGCTTGTACGATGGGTGCTTTAATTTCGCCATTAAAGGCTCAGAAAACAGAAACCATCAAGGAGGCGGCTAAGAAACTTCACGGTCACAAAAGAGATGTTTCAGCCCTAACTGTAAGTCATGATGGTAAGCTGATGGTAACAGGATCCTGGCGTAACAATGCGATCCTTTGGAAGCTGGGCAATACCATTAAAAAGCAATGGCAATTTAAAGCACACCGTACTACGGTTGAAGGTGTGGACATTAGTCATGACAATAAATACATTGCTACTAGCTCTGGTGATGCGAATGCCTACATCTGGAGTATTAAGAAAGAAAAACGCATTCGCACGTTGGGAGGTCACCGTTCTACCATTAATGACATATCGTTCAATGATCACTTTGATGAAAACAAAGGGCGTTTTATAGCCACTTCCACCAATAATGGAATTGTTCGGGTTTATGACAGGGAAAAAGACGGTAAGATTATCCGTAAGATTGAATTGGAAGACGGACGGTCAGCTAATTCTGTAATATTTGATAAAGGCGGAAAATATGTGTTGGTAGGCGGTGGTAAAGGCAATATTTATGTTTACAACTTTCTCACAGGCAAGAAAGCTCGTGTTTTTAAAGGGCATGACGATGCTATAAGTAGTCTAGCACTTAGCCCCGATGGTTTACAAGTGGTGTCAGGCTCGAGTGATCAAACCGCTAAAATTTGGTCCTACGCCAAAGCAAAAGTCTTACATACGCTTAAAGGGCACTCTTGGCGGGTATTGGATGTTGCTTTTGGTCCTAAAGGTGAGTATGTGGTTACCGGGTCTAATGATAAAACCGCTCGCTTATGGGAGGCTTCTTCTGGGAAACAAGTTCGTGTTTACAAACCCGATGGTCGGGATTACTTCCGGGCCGTAGGCATGAGTCCGGATCAAAAGTACGCTATTACAGGGTCAATAGTTCGTGAAGGAAAAAAGGATGCAGCAGTGCTATTCTGGCCCACAGGATTGTAAGGCATTACAATTGCTTATTGATGAAGGATTGAATTTTTTAATCAAAAATTTTATTTCATGTTATGATAAAAGTTTGGATATACCAATCAAACAGAAGACTATCCAGCCAAGAAGAAGCTGGCATAAAAGGGGAAGTCAATAATTTCTTAAACGATTGGCAAACACATGGTAAACCCATGGCGGCTGAATTTGAAATTAGGCATCACCTATTTTTGATCCTCAAAGTTGACGAAGATTACCAAGCACCCAGTGGTTGTGCCATTGATAAGTCTGTGGCTTTATTCAAATACATTGTGCAGAGCTACGATATTGAACTTTTTGATCGCCACCAATTTGCTTATGAATATCAAGGGCAAGTGATCAATGATCGCCTGACCAATCTTAACCAACTAGTACAGCAAGGCTACATCACAGATGAAACCATGGTGTATAACAACCTCGTCAGCAGCCTTCCCGAGCTTGAAAGTCAATTCCGTATTCCTTTTAAGGATAGTTGGCATCGGAATATGGTAAGCAAATCAGCCTTTACTGCCTAAACCTGACTTAAGCTGCTTTACCTATTCAGTAAGTCCGCTTAAGGGAAATTGCAGTGCTTTTTTGCCTTAAGGCTATTTTTAAGGGGTGATAACCAGCCGCTTGCGTCTAATTAGTCTCCCATCATTATTAGTAAGGGTTGTGATATAAAGGCCAGGATTGAGGCGCTTTAGCTGTAATTTATGATGGGATGTTTGGCCTCTGAGCTCTTTGACCATAACCATACGCCCTTTTAGGTCTCTTACGCGGAAGGTAAAAGCTCCTTCTGAAGTCTTGGGGGATTGCCATTCGAGGTTAACTGCATTTGAAGCCGGATTCGGATAAATCTTGTAGTTCAGATTGCGTCTGGTTTTTGTGGCAACTTTTGTGATATCCTTTACCGTATCTCGTTTGGCTTGGGTTCCAAGGTAAACCAATCCACCCCGCGAATTGCCAAGGTAAATATCCGGAAAGGAATCTGTTCCCTGACTGTTTATTGCCGGGATTAAAAATTGCCCGATCTGCTTAACCTTTTGCCGAGGTTTGCTTGGAAATTGAATATTGGGCGATGTTTCCTTGAAAGGCTTTTTACCGATGGCCGATTGAAAATTGTAATAAAATTGTAATCCTGAACTGCGGGTTCCTAAAATCATGTCAAGTTTGCCATTCTGATCAAGGTCGGTTACAGCAGGTCGCAAAAAAGAGAACCGTTCTTGCTGAATGCCTCCTAATGTATCCGTAATCTTAGTAAATGATGGGTTGCCGGAATTGTTGTTGTTTTGTCGGAAGTAGAAGAGGTTCTGGAAACTAGCCCCGACAATAAGGTCATTAAAGCCGTCTTCGTTAATGTCAGCTATAGCCGGCGAACTGCCCCTTCCCACATTTATGCTGTCCAGAAACTTCGTTTGAAGACTGAATTGCGCTTGCTCTCCGGGATTTGATTGGTTTTGGTAGTAATGGAGTCGCCCTTTATTCGTGCCAAGCACCAAATCTGGTGCTCTATCCTGGTTAAGGTCCCCGACTGCAAGGGATTGCAGCAGGAGGCTATCGTCTTTAAGTTTCAGGTAATTACTGTTTTGGATTTGATAAACAGGCTTTTCATTAGTGCCTTTGTTTTTGTAGAGTATCAGGTAACTACCCCCATTATCAGTATTTTGGCTTGTGGCTACTAACAGATCTTCTACGCCATCTCCGTCAAAATCAAGGAAAGCAGGCGCTGTTCCGCCACCAAGGTCAACCATGGTATTTTGTAAGATGTCATTGCTTTTAAAGGTAAATTTGGGATCAGCTTTGGTACCAGTATTTTCATAGTACCAAAGTTGGTCCTTGACCCGTCCATTGACTTCTTCCTGAGGCGTTACCAATAAATCCTTCAGGGAATCGCCTGACATTTCCGGCCTAAAAGCGGCAGGGAATTCCTTTAAATCAACAGCCTTTCCTTTTGGGAATTTTTTTGTTGCTCTGGTAAAGGTGTCAAGGGAATAGTTATTATCTGCTTTTCCATTTTCGAGATAAACAATATTTTTAAAACTTACATCTCCATATATCATATCTTGATCACCATCATTGTTCTTATCCAAGAGCATTATATTGGCTCCAGCGTGTTTTTTACCAGTTCGCCGAAAATCAGGACAGTTGAAATTAATATCTGGAATACCCGTACCTGCTCCGGATTCTTTAAAGCTCCCAAAACAAGCATTGGTAAGCTCAAAATTTAGGCTATCCCGGGTATTCGTAGATGCTTCCATGGCTAAATTCCGGTATAGCGTCAAGTATGAGCTGCTAAAGGTCAGGATATCTAAATCCCCATCATTGTCCACATCGGTAATTCCGGGAATATCGGTAGGTGGGGTAAACACCCTTGCCGAGCAGGTATCCGGACAAAAAACCACATCTCGCGCCATAAGCTCATCGTCTACCAATCTAAACTTGAGATTGGAGTCATCGGTCTGCTTATAAACTGCCAGACCGCCACCTTGGTTATAGAAGAGGTCGTTGCGCCCGTCTCCATTGTAATCCCTTACTTTTAAAGCTTCAAAAAGATTGCTTTTCGGAAATTCAGCCTTGTAAGCTGGAGCGTAGGTGTAATACAGATTTTCCCCTTTTCTTCTTGCTTCAAAGGGCAATATACTGCCATCCCGTCCATCAAATACTACTAAGTCCTGCTGTCCATCCTTATTGAGGTCAATGTTGTAAACCTGTGGATTTCTTAACCCCCCTGCAAAAGCGTTGGGTAGCGTATCATTAAATTGATTTAAGAATCGCGGGGTATTACTCAAGTAGTAGTTAGGGCTAGTATTCTGAGCTAGCATTGTTAACGGAAATAACGTAAGGAGTAAAAAACATGTACGCATAATGCTTTTTTTAAATAAAACCTGGTTGAATCAAGAATTCTTGCTAAGATCGATTGTAGTGGATTAACAAAAAGTAACCATTTATCGCTTCATTTTACTGGTTATTTTTAATGTAGTTCTTTAAAAAGGTTTTTAGATTTTAAGGGTAATTAATATAGATTTTTTTGCCAATCCAAGAACGATTATAAGTCAACTATCATTCAAAAAACGGCGTTTTTTAAAGATTTGATCATGACTTTCATCATAAGCTGAAAATGGAAGTACTAAGCTAAAAGAATATGAGGGGCACTTCTTAAGTGTAAGCGGTTAATCTTACCTTCGTAAAGACTCATATTGCTTTTATGACCCTTTTGGAGGAGCTCTATTCCGTATTTTTAGCATGCAATGATGTTGTGATAGACTCCCGGAAAGTGGGAAATGGCAGTTTGTTTTTTGCGCTGAAGGGAACAAAGGTTGATGGTAACCTTTATGCTGCTGATGCGATACAACGTGGAGCCAAAGGAGTGGTGGTGGATAAGCCTGAAATTATACCTGGCGATCCTGAAAAAAGCGCTTATTATTTTCTGGTGCCCAATGCTTTAACAACCCTTCAACAGTTAGCCACTTTCCACCGTAGCCATTTTAGTTTGCCAGTCATAGCTATTGCTGGATCAAACGGTAAAACCACCACAAAAGCCCTGATAAGCCATTTACTCGAACAGGCTTACACCGTTCATACCACTCCTGGTAATTGGAACAATTACATTGGCCTACCCCTTACGCTTTTACATTTAAATACTGAACATGAAATAGCACTGTTGGAACTTGGCGCTAATCAGCCAGGAGAATACCAACAACTGTGCGAAATGGCCCAGCCGACTCATGGGTTGATCACCAATATTGGTAAAGATCACCTGGAGGGCTATGGGGATTTTCATGGTGTAGTGAAAGCGCATGAGGAGGTTGTGGAATACTTGAGATCGAATAATGGAACCTTGTTTTTAAATGTAACGGATCCTGCTTTAAGGAAGATTGGTGTAGATCTGGATGTGGTTAGGTATGGCTCCTATGATATTGACGTAGCTGTTGAGGTGGAATACAAGGGCCAATTACTTGAAAGTGCTCCCTACCTGAAATTGATGGTTCAACCACAAGGGAATCACCCGTCATATTTGCTCTCTACTAGCTTATATGGGAGTTATAACTTCACCAATGCTATGGCAGGTGTTTGTGTGGGTCATACTTTTGGGATAGCAACCGGGCAAATACAGCGGGGCATTGGCCATTATGAGCCTGGGAATAACCGATCGCAACAGCTTATTTACCGTCAAGCGCATGTCATTCTGGATGCATACAATGCCAACCCATCCAGCATGACCATGGCTATTAATGACCTGGAAAGCTTAGAAGTTACATGCCGGATAGCTATACTTGGTGATATGCACGAACTAGGAGAGCACGCCCAAACGGAGCACAAGAAAATTTTGGAAATGATAGCCACATGCACATTTGAGGCGGCTATGGTTGGTCCCATGTTTTACCAGTTCAGCCATGAATACAGCTGGTCATTTTTCCCGGATAAACCCGCTTTGCAAGCTTGGTGGCAGGAAAAAGACCTTCAGGGATGTTGGGTGCTGATCAAAGCTTCTCGAGCCCTGGCTCTGGAGACCCTGATTCAGGATTAAGTACCAAGGACAAGATTCGCGAATTCGTGGAATTCATTTTTTAGTTGCTCATACGCTTTTCTGAAGTTGTTCAATTCTTCATGCTTACTGTGATGATCTTCATTGATATGCACACGGGTGCGTTCTGCTAGTTGCTCTCGCTGAGCCAGTTCCCGCTCGTGCTTGTAGATACCGTAGCGCAGTTCATCTATCTGCTCTAAAGTATCAAAAAAGCGCCGCTTAAATGTGACAATCTTTTGATGGTAATGGTCTTCCGTATCTCTGGCCGCGATCTGAGCTAGCTGATTTTGATAGTATTTCAGCTCATCATGGTAGAAATTAAGATCTGTTAGCCATTGCCGGTGTTCTTGGTGAATTTGCTGGTAAGATTTTGGCGCGTCCATAACGGTAATTTTTTAATAGTTCAAAGCAAAGTTATTAGTTATTGTCAAGCACTTTTCAGATACATGGTATCAAGGTTTTAATAAACGGTAAGGAACCCAAGCAAATAAGCATGCTGTAAGGGTAAGCAGGCCTAGCATACTCCAATATACCCAACCTAGAAAAGTTTTTAAAGTGTCTCCATAATAAACGATTAGTGAAACTGTAAGGATATTAGCTAACAGGGCCAGAAGAACAAGGGAACCGGCTAATACGAATGCCCATTTAAGCGACCGTAAAGCACCATAGCTCCCAATCAGTAATAATGAGAAGTAAATTGATAGTAGCCAAAAACCCTTTTGAACTTGCTTTAAAATAAGGGTGGGTATACTTTGGCTTTCCGGGGATTGCGCTGCTAATTTCAGGTAATCGGCTAAAGGTCCCGTGATGATCCAAAATCCAGCGTTAAATAGGACACTCACTAAAAGACCATAAATGCTGAACCAGAATAGCAATTGTAAAAGGAATTGCTTTCTTGGTGATGGATCAAGGCTAACAGGTTGAATATTCATTTTTTGAAAAGGACTTAAACGGTGATGGTCAACATACGTTTAATTTAAAATACTTACTTGGGCTCAATGGAATTACGCAGCAAGGCTTGTAATTTTGCCCATTGCCTTTTCAAAACTAAAAATAGACGGCATCATGGAGTTTGCGCTGACAGAAGAACATCAAATGATCCAAGAGGCGGCAAAAGATATTGCACAAAAAGACCTGGCATCTGATATCATTGAGCGAGATAAAGAGGCCATTTATCCGACTAAGCATATCAAAAAGTTAGCCGAGCATGGCTTTATGGGAATGATGGTTTCCCCGGAATATGGCGGTAGTGGCATGGATACGATCTCCTATGTACTTGCCATGGAGGAACTTTCAAAAATTGACCCATCGACTTCTGTTATCATGTCGGTTAACAATTCCCTTGTTTGCTGGGGATTGGAAACTTATGGCTCAGAGGAGCAGAAGCAGAAATACCTGAAGCCCTTGGCCACCGGGGAAAAAACTGGGGCTTTTTGCCTTTCAGAACCGGAAGCAGGCTCCGATGCCACTCAGCAACAGACCTCAGCCGAAGATAAAGGCGATCACTATGTAATAAACGGCACTAAAAACTGGATTACCAATGGCGGTCATGCGGATATCTTTTTAGTGATGGCCCAGAGTGACCCTGAAAAAGGCGCCAAAGGAATAAATGCGTTTATCGTTGAAGCTGACCAAAAAGGGATTACCATTGGTAAAGAAGAAGATAAGATGGGTATTCGTAGTTCGGATACCCACTCCATAATGTTTGATGACGTTGAGGTTCCCAAGGAAAACCTGATCCATAAAGATGGTGCAGGCTTTAAGTTTGCCATGAAGACCCTGGAAGGAGGTCGAATAGGAATTGCTGCGCAGGCATTGGGTATTGCCTCTGGAGCCTATGAACTATCCCTGAAATACTCACAAGAGCGCAAGGCTTTCAGTAAAGAAATTTATAAGCACCAAAGTATTGCTTTTAAGCTGGCGGAAATGGCTACAAGGATTGAAGCTGCTCGGAACCTTACAATGAAGGCCGCTTGGTTAAAAGATCAACATCAGGATTACAGCACAGCTAGCAGCATGGCTAAGCTTTATGCATCTGAAGCGGCCATGGATATCTCAACAGAAGCCGTCCAGGTGCATGGAGGTTATGGCTACGTCCGTGAATATCATGTAGAGCGACTGATGCGGGATGCCAAAATCACCCAGATCTATGAGGGAACTTCAGAAGTTCAAAGGGTCGTGATTTCGAGAGCTGTGTTGGATAATTAATTGAGGTTCAAACACTAGTTTTTCCTGAAGCCCCGTTTCCTAGTAATACAGGAACGGGGCTTTTTAATTGGGCATCGAAATGAATTCTATTGGTATCTTCGTGAAAGAACGGCCACTTATTCTAAAGTATGGAAATTGACGTTAGGCTTAGGACGGTAACTTTGTTAATACTTATGCTAACCAATTTAAACAACCTAAATAGTCAAGAATTAACGTGGTCCGATCCCTTTCCAGGTGAGACTGACGGTTACAGGGCAGAGCTCATGGAGCCCGTGGCGGGTGATTATCTTTTATTAGCTAAAAATGCTTATGAAAAAAACCGCTATATCCTCGGTTTTATCAACCGTGAAATGGAAGCAATACAGGTTAAGAAGTTGGTATTTCCAAATAACAGCCGGTTGATTAACCTTATAACCCAAGATGGTACTGCACTCATTTTCTACTACCAACAGTCTAAGGATTCTACCTTTCTGCAAAGCCAGCAATACTGGCCAGCCAAGGATTCCCTGAGTTCTGCAGAAAGTATAATAAGCTTGAAGGGCGGAAATTACCGGGTTCACTTAGCGCCATCCTCAGATAGCTCGATTAGTGGAATTTTCCTGAATCCTAAAAAGTTGGCCTTTCAAGTTTTTCATTTGAATAAGCGCGCGCAACCCACCATGGAAAAAAAAGTAAAGTTTGAAAAAGGAAGTGAAACACCTTTTGTAAAAGAGCTGACTGCGGTGAGGAACACGCTAGCTTTCACAAGCCAGTTACCGGATAAAAAGGATCACTTCTACTACCGCTTGGATAGTAACCAAAAGCTACACAATGTCCCACTTTTCAATGATAGCCTTTCAGTAGTAAAAAGCCGGCTGAGATTTGATCGGGTTAACGATCAATTCATGGTGATAGGTTTATACAAGCTTAAAGGTAGTGAAAGCTTGAATGGATTAGTATTTTTACGCGAATCGGCTAAGGAGCAATATCTTCACTATGAGCGGTTCCCTAAGCGTTTGATCCAAGATGTTTTTGGGCAAAATACGATGAAGAAAGGCCTTACTAATTTTAGGTTAAGAAGTATCGTACCCCGCAGTGATGGTGGTGGGATTGTTTTTCTGGAGTCTTATAAAAAGGATAAGAAAATATACCATGACAGGGGTTACTTTGGTACTATCAACGAAACAGTTCGTGAATTCCATTACTATGGGGAAGTAGTGATCTTAGCCATAAGTCCTGAAGGTCATATTCAATGGTCGAAAGTTCACAGGAAAAAGCAGAGCACTGTTAATGATAAAGGGCTTTATTCATCCTTTTCCCATATGGTACAGAAAAACCGCTTAGTGTTCCTTTATAACAGCATCAGCAATAAGACCATGAACTTGCTTAGCTATTCGGTGATGCCATCCGGGGATATGAAAGGAAAGTTATTGTTGAAAGACCGGTACGACCAATTGAGGCCCGTCCCGCGTAAAGCTTCACAGGTGGGGCCATCAACGGTGCTAATGCCCATCATGAAAAATGACCGGTTTCATTTACTCAAGATAGATTTTAGCCGGTAATTTTACCTTTGGTTGCTATTTTTAAATACCAACAAATCACAAATAACGTTAATCGAGTAGCCTATGGATCGTCAAAAAGTAGCTTTCCAGAATGAATACGGTGAGCAGTTGGCTGCTTACCTGGATTTTCCGGTTGATCAGCGTCCAGTGGCTTATGCCTTATTTGCGCACTGCTTCACCTGTAATAAAAACCTAAAGGCTGTCAACAACATTTCCCGTTCATTGACGCAGAAAGGTTTTGCTGTATTGCGTTTTGACTTTACAGGATTAGGGGAAAGCGAGGGGGACTTTTCAGATACCAATTTCTCCTCTAACGTTACCGATCTTGTGCAAGCTAGCCAATTTCTGAGAGAACACTATGAAGCTCCTGCTCTCTTGATGGGCCATTCCCTGGGGGGAGCAGCCGTCCTCCTGGCTGCGCATAAGATGCCGGAACTGAAAGCAATTGCTACCGTTGCTGCCCCCTCCAATCCCGATCATGTCACTAAGCATTTCCAGGATCAAATACCGGAGATAAAAGAAAAAGGTGAAGCCACTGTTAATCTGGGGGGGCGTGATTTTACGATTCGCAAACAATTTGTGGATAACCTTGAACGGTCCAATCTTCAGGATTACATTTACAATCTTCGCAGACCTCTATTAATCCTCCATTCCCCGTCTGATAAAACCGTAGGTATTGATAACGCTGGGGAGATCTTTCAGCATGCCCAGCATCCTAAGAGCTTTATAGCCTTGGATAATGCTGATCACTTATTGATGAAAAAAGAAGATTCCCTCCATGTGGGTGAGGTTGTGGCCTCATGGGCCGAACGCTACCTGCCTGCCCGGCAAGAGCAAGACTTAAGCACAGAAAAGCAGGCTGTGGCTCGTACTGATAAGTATTCCTTTACCACTGATGTGAAGACCGGGAACCATCACTTGCTGGTGGATGAGCCCACATCAGCCGGCGGTAATGAGCTTGGCCCCAATCCCTATGATTACCTCGCCACCGCCCTCGCTAGTTGCACCTCCTTAACATTACACATGTATGCAGGCCACAAGCAGCTGCCCCTTGAAGAAGTGCGAGTGCATGTACAGCATCAGAAAACCTATGATCAGGATTGTGACAATGCGGAGGACAAAGGCTCTAAGATTGACTTGCTGGAAAGAGAAATTGAGCTTTTTGGCGACTTGGATGAAAAACAACGGGAGCGCCTGGTCCAAATTGCTAATAAATGCCCTGTCCACCGAACCCTGAATTCTGATATTAAAATTACCACTAACGAACGCCGGAACGAAGGATGAACCCTGGAATCATACGGGCTTACCCTTTAAAAGAGCATTTATGCGGTTAATGTTAAAGTCTTTGCTTTTTAACACCCTTCTTTGTGTAAGTCCAGTGTTGCTTCAAGCGCAGATTGGTGGGGTGAGTGCTTTTCAGTTGTTGGATTTTCCAACATCAGCCAGAGCCGCTGCCATGGGGCAATATCACATTACGACCCGTAATGCTGATGTGAGTCTTGCATTGGAGAATCCGGCTTTACTAAATTCTCGTATGGATCAGCATGTGGCGTTAACCGGTAACAGCTACATAGGAGATACCAAATATGGGTCTGCTGTATATGCCCGGGAAGCTGATAATGGTACCATGATGATGGGTGGTCTGCAGTTCATGAACTACGGTTCCTTTACCCGTTCTAACAAGGTAGGCGACCGGCTGGGGGATTTTACCGCTGGTGACGCCAATTTACTGGTAGGAGCAGCCCGCGAATCGGGTCCATTTTCTATGGGATGGCGCCTGAATCTCATGTATAGCAGTCTTGAAAGTTACAGAGCTATTGCCACAGCCATGGACTTTGGCATAACCTATCAGGATACGGGTAAGCTGGTAACTGCCTCTTTAGTGGCCAATAACCTCGGTATGATGTTATCCCCTTATGTGGAAAACCAGCCGGAGCCTTTGCCCTTGAACGTACAGCTAGGATTATCCAAGCGGTTCAAGCACGCGCCATTCAGGATTACGGTTTTGGCGCATCACTTGAATGTTCCGGATATGACAAAGCGGATTGCGGATCAAGGGCCATCAATTGGTGGACTTGGCAATGAGAGTAACCAAGGTAGCCCATCTTTAGGTGATAAAATTTTCCGCCATTTTATTTTGGGTGGCGAGCTCATCTTCTCCGAAAATATTCAACTGCGCTTTGCTTACAATCACCAGTTGCGCCAAACCATGGCTGTTGAAACCAACAAGGGTTTGGTTGGCTTTTCCGGAGGGGTAGGAATAGGCATTGGTAAGTTCACCATTAATTACGGGCTAGGAAGTTACCACCTAGCAGCTACCACCCACACTTTATCGGTGACTACGGATCTGGAGGAAATATTTGTTACCCAATAACGCCTTTAACCCGTGTTATCCTCAGCCAGGGCGGTTTCGCCTTGAATATCTTCTTCCAGGTCTTTTACCAGGTCTTGCTCCACCCGAAGGTTATCAATGATAAAACGCTGGCGATCTCCGGTATTTTTACCCATGTAGTAATGCAACAACCGGGGAATAGAGGTGTCTTTGTTCAAGATCACAGGTTTAAGCCGTATCCCATCCGGGCTGATGAAGCGGCCGAACTCATCAGGTGAAATTTCTCCCAAGCCCTTAAACCGTGTAATCTCGGGTTTGCCTTTTAGTTTTTGGATGGCCTCCTGTTTTTCTTCATCACTGTAGCAGTAAAACGTCTGTTTTTTATCCCTAACGCGGAACAGGGGCGTTTCCAGGATGAACAAATGTCCTTGTTTGACCAGATCAGGGAAGAATTGCAGGAAGAAGGTGAGTAGTAGCAGCCTGATGTGCATGCCGTCAACATCTGCGTCAGTGGCAATGATCACCTTGTTGTATTGGAGGTTCTCCAGGCCATCCTCAATGTTGAGGGCATGTTGCAACAGGTTGAACTCCTCATTTTCGTACACTACTTTCTTTTTCATCCCGTAGCTGTTAAGCGGCTTACCCCTAAGACTGAAAACCGCTTGCGTTTGCACATCACGTGCTTTCGTGATAGACCCACTCGCAGAATCACCCTCTGTGATGAAGAGCATGGTGTCTTGTGCTACCCGCTTCTTATCATCTGTATAGTGGACGCGGCAGTCGCGAAGCTTTTTATTGTGAATGCTGGCCTTTCGTGCCCGTTCTTTCGCCAGTTTCTTGACACCGGCAATTTCCTTACGCTCTTTTTCGCTCTGCTGAATCCGCTTCAGCAAGGCATCGGCTGTTTCAGGGTTCCGGTGCAAATAATTATCCAGGTTATCCCGGAGGAAATCGTAGAAAAAGGTCCGCATTGTGCGGCCTTGCTCTTCTATATTCGATGATCCAAGCTTGGTTTTGGTTTGTGACTCAAACACCGGGTCCGGCATGCGGATACTGATTGCTGCTATTACTGAAGAGCGAATGTCTGAAGGGTCGTAATCCTTTTTGTAGAAATCCCGCAATACTCTAACTAGCCCCTCTTTGAAGGCATTCAGATGGGTGCCACCCTGCGAAGTGTGCTGTCCGTTCACAAAGGAATAATATTCCTCCCCATATTGATTCCCGTGAGTGAGGGCAATCTCTATATCATCACCCTTCAGATGAATGACGGGGTAACGCATGTTCTCCTCGTCCGTCTTGCGGTATAGCAGGTCTAAAAGGCCGTTCTCAGAGTAATACCGTTGACCGTTGTATTCAATCGTCAATCCGGCATTCAGGAAAGCATAGTTCCACACCATGTTTTCTACGTACTCAGGGATAAAATGGTAATGCTTGAAAAATTCCCTGTCAGGCTGAAATCGAATTTCAGTCCCATTTTGCTCATTGACGTTCTCCAGGTTTTCTTCATCCTGATAAAGGCCATTGGTGAAGGTTACTACCCGGGCTTGTCCATCTCGTATGGATTTAACTTGGAAACGTTCTGAAAGGGCATTGACCGCCTTGGTCCCAACACCATTCAGCCCTACAGATTTTTGGAAAGCGGCTGAATCATATTTCCCACCGGTATTGATCTTTGACACACAGTCAATTACCTTTCCCAGGGGTATTCCTCGTCCGTAGTCCCTTAGGACCACTTCCTGTTCATCAATCGTGAGTTTGATCTGCTTCCCAAACCCCATAACATACTCATCAATGCTGTTATCGATCACCTCTTTCAAAAGCACGTATATGCCATCATCCGGGGCTGAACCGTCCCCAAGCTTACCGATGTACATTCCCGGACGCATGCGAATATGCTCTCGCCAGTCTAATGAGCGGATGGATTCTTCCGTATATTGATCGCTTTGTTTAGCCATTATTGGGCCCCTTCATTTGTTCAGCTAATTTAGAAGCTTGAATAGAATTGACAACACCGAATGAAAAACTACAGGTTCTGAAATACAGTTCATCTAAGTACATAAGGGATTTCCCCGATTGTTGTTATTGAAATTAAAAACCTGTCAAGCACCCTTAAAACCGTAACTAAACAGGCATATTTTTAATAAGGAGAATACAACTTTTACTGAATAACTTTCCGATAGGTAAAAGCAAATAAACCTCTTGGACCCCTTAAAATTGTCAGAATAAATGTTTAAGAATCACAGAGGTATTGCTGCATAGAGCGTAAGGACTGTATAAGATGGCTAAACTTGCTTTAAAACAGCATATAGCATGGAAGGGGGAAAAGCGAGCCTTTGGTTTTTACCGGTTTTCGTTATCAAGCCGCGATTTTTCGGTGCTTTTTTTAAAAAGCTTTCAATGTTGGCTGGCCAAGCATTAAGGGTGTTTGGCTATTGTAATTTAACCAATTATCTTATGACAAACATATTTATTTAGAACCCTGCCTTAAAAACCGTACATGAAATTTCATGGCTTATACAGGAGAGCCGTTCAGACTGCTATCAGGTTGTTACAAAATCCATCAAAGGTTGTGAATCTCATTCGCCGGGCTAACCAAAAAACCACTAAAACCGGCAAAAAAGGAGCTTCAATGGAGAAGGAAGTACCCTACTGGAAGGAGCGAATACAATTGCTGGGGAGAATGGTTAAAGCGTACATTAGAGGCGATTATACAGCCGTTTCGTATACATTCATTGTAAAAGCAGTGGCTGCCTTGATCTACTTTGTGTGGATTTTTGATTTGATACCGGACATGATCCCTGGTGCCGGCTTGGTGGATGATGCCACGGTCTTAGTCTGGATCCTTAATTCGCTGAACCAGGAGCTTGATCGTTATCAGGAATGGGAAGAAGCCAATAATCCGCCGGGTAGAGAGTGAAAATGTGCAGGCTAAGGGCTTGCTGTTGGTTACCTTTGAATTCAAAAGGCAACTATGTTATACGAAGCAGAAGGATCTTTAAAAGCAACATTTGAAACACAGCAGAAAACGGAAAATTTTAGGCTGCGGGAGTTCGTACTTGAGATCCAGGATGGACAATATCCACAAGAAATTAAGTTCCAATTAACCCAGGACCGCTGCTCTTTGTTAGATCAGTTTAGCGAAGGCGATCAAGTAAAAGTGGCCTTTGGCCTAAGGGGGCGTTCTTACACGAATAAAGAAGGCAAAACCCTTTATTTTACGAACCTTAATGCAATAAGTATAGAGGGTGTTGGCGGTACGGTTCAAGATCCGGATGCTAACCAAGCTAGTAAAGAGGGCAGTGATCCTAACCAAGATATACCTCCGGATAATGGTGACCAAGACGAGGATCTGCCTTTTTAAAGCGCCTTGCCAAAAGGATGGGGAGGTAGCCTAATGAACGATTAAAAGTGTATGAGTCATGGCTAAGTTATACTTGGAAGCCGAAAACCTTTCCAAGGCGATCGGTGAAAGGATTCTTTTTGATCAGCTATCACTCACCGTAGCTCAAGGTGAAAAAGTAGCGCTTGTTGCGAGAAATGGGACGGGAAAAAGTTCTTTGCTGGACATCCTGGGTCAGCTGGATCAGCCTGATACTGGAAGGGCTCATATACCCAAAGATGTTCGAATGAGTTACTTGCCTCAAAATCCAGAGTTGCCCCTGGATAAAACGGTTTTAGCTACCGTTCTGCAATCAGACAACCCTATGGCAGCAGCCATTCGGAAATATGAGGAAGCCCTTAACTACCAGGCAAGTCAGAACACTGCTGAGGCCGCCAATCTGCTGCAGGAAGCTATGGATGATATGGAAGCAGAGGATGCATGGGATTATGAAGTGAAGGTGACTGAGATCCTTGGTAAGCTTAACATTTTTGATCACCAGCAAGTGATCAGCGAGCTCTCAGGTGGGCAGAAAAAGCGAGTTGCCCTGGCTAAGGTGCTGATCGATAATCCTGATTTTCTAATAATGGACGAGCCTACTAACCATTTGGACCTGGACATGGTGGAATGGTTGGAGGAAGTGCTTACCACCCAAAAGATGACGCTGCTACTGGTAACGCACGACCGTTACTTCTTAAACAATGTTACCAATCAGATCCTGGAGCTTGAGAATGGCCGGTTGCGCAAATTCAGGGGCAATTTTGAGTATTACCTGGAAAAAAAATCGGAGCTTGAAGCGCAACAGGCTGCAGAAGTGGATAAAGCTCAGAAACAATATGCCAAAGAATTGGACTGGCTAAAGAGTCAGCCTAAAGCCAGGGGTACAAAAGCAAAATCCCGCATTGAAAAAGCTGAACAACTAAGGCAAAAAGCTCAAGAGGGTAAATCCGACCAGCAGGTAAACATGAACGTTCAGTCCCGGCGAATGGGGAAAAAAATTCTGGATCTCCGAGAAGTCAGCAAAAGCTTTAATGACAAAGTGATTCTGGATGATTTCAGTTACGAATTCCAAAAAGGCGACCGGATAGGCATTGTAGGACCTAATGGTACTGGTAAAACCACTTTTCTGAATATTGTAACCGGCACGCTAGACCTGGACCGAGGTGAGCGCGAAACCGGCGAAACCATAGTCTTTGGGTTTTACCGTCAGGAAGCTATTAGACTCCCCGAGGATAAAAAGGTTATAGAAGTGGTTAGGGATGTGGCTGAAGTGCTGGACCTCGGGAATGGACAATACTTGACGGCTTTTCAACTTTTGGAGCAGTTTCTCTTCCCTAAGCATATGCACTACAACCATGTGTACAAGTTGAGCGGAGGGGAGCGCAGGCGCTTGCACCTGCTTACCGTACTTATGAAAAACCCGAACTTCCTGATCCTGGACGAACCCACCAATGACCTCGATATCCTGACGCTTGGTGTTTTAGAGGAGTTTCTAAAAAGTTTTCAAGGATGCTTGATCACGGTGACCCACGACCGGTACTTCCTGGATAAGCTTGTGAATCACATTTTCGTATTCGAGGGCAATGGTAAAGTGATCGATTACAACGGCACTTACCATCAATATCGTGCTGAAAAGAAAGCCGAGGCTCGGAAACAGGATCAAACAACCCCTAAAGAGCCCAAGCCTAAAAAGGATAGTAACAAAAGCCAGCAGCGTAAGCCCAAGCTTTCTTACAAGCAACAGCAGGAATTAGAAAGCCTGGAAAAAGAACTAGACGAACTGGAACAGCGAAAAGCTGAGCTTCAAGAAAAAATTAATGCTGGAAAAGGTAGCGCGGAGGAATTGCAGGACTGGTCAAAGGAATTAAGCAGCATTCAGCATACCATTACTGATCGGGAAACACGCTGGCTGGAGCTTGCGGAGTTAGCGAGCTTTTAAATAATGAAGTAAACCAGGAATAGCAATAGGAGAAACACTGCCACTACTTGTTGCCAGATCGGGAACATTCGAAATTCATGCTCGCAAATGGGGCAAACTTTATGCTGTTTATCAACCTCCATTGCGCATGATGGGCATGTCTTTTTGGCCATAGAAGCCGATTTTAATATCTCCTGAGGCAAACTGCTTGCCGGATTGGATTTTTGAATTTTCAGCCCCCCATTCTAGCATTAACTCCCCTGATTATTAATCAACCCTACATTTTTGTTTAAAAATTGTACTTTAATATTAGACAGAAAAAGCTAATTGATGGGTTTGGTTTTTAACCTTCAAAAAGAATTGTTGGTTTCTTGTAAAGGTTTGTAAACCAGTATTTTATGTTTTAAAATTGCGAATTTTATTATATAAATTTTCTTCTGACAACCGTTATCACCTATTACTAAAATACTACAAAAGCCCCTTTTTGTGGGCTTTTTTAAATTTTGGTACAGACTTTGTTGTAATTATGTTGAAATGCTTGATTCTTAAATGTTCTGTTTAAAACAAAACGCAAAATCTTAAACAACTAAACGTTAATGTTATGGATGATTACTTAGTAAAGTATGAAACCTTAAAGCAAGAAGCTAGACAATTGATGGAAAAAGGGGCTATTAAAGCATACGTTCAAAAGTTAATTGAAATTGAACAGATAAACCGTATGTACCAAAAATGTGCCTAGTGCATTATTGCACAACTCATGTTCTAAAAACCGGAGAAACTGCCTTCTTTTAATAGTTAGAAGTAGTTATTTTACCCCTTAAATTTTTTGTTGGTTTTTTATCGTAATTACTGTATTGATAAGAATTATTAAACGATACTTGTAACTATCAGGTTTTCCCTTATGCTTTTTTTAGTATAGCTATCGGTTTACCATTTGTCATATTCCCTTGAATGTTGATATTAGCAAGCTTTGTTGTGGCTTGTTAGTTTTTGCAACGAATATAACCTCGGGTTCATCTCAAAAACCGTTACTATTAGTGCCCACCTCATAGGCAGTGTTTAGCATTTTTTGAAAGTGTATTATCAATAACATTAAGGGGAATAAAATGAGGGTAGGTGTTAAACGATTTGCTTATTTCTTCAGCTTTCAATGGCCGCATTAGTCTTTCAGTGAATAGATATGCTAATAAATTTATCAAACAAATCTTCGTATTGTTTAAACATTTATCCTATCTTGTTTTCTTGGCTTTTCTATTTCTATTTAATTAATTATAATTTTACTAAACAGTTATATTTCTTTTTATTTAATAAAATAAGTTATAATAAGTAAATAAAAATCACTATAGTAAATTTCCGATTCAACAAAAGGCAGGTTAAATTGGCGTTGCTTCAAAAAGGGTTCAGTATCATTTTATAACTTTTACAAAACACCTCTTAATCCCTTACGTCAATATTTTTAATAATGGTAACTTTGTCAGAAAGCATTTACTACCAACCAATCTCAAACTTAAACCCAAAACTTGATACTATGAGTAAAAAAGATTCATCTGGTAAGGTTCTGTTGTCTTTCATTACTGGTTTAGCAGCTGGAGCAGCTGCAGGGCTTTTAATCGCCCCCGAATCCGGGGATAAGACTCGGGAACGGTTGCGCGAAAGGGCCAATGACTTAGAGGAAGAAATTGAAGACAAGGTCAAAGAGCAGGTCAACAAAGTCAAGGATTCCATCCAAAATCAGGAAAGCTCAAGCAATACCTGAGGCTTATAAACCCAGGTCTGACATGTGATTTGGTGAATTAGCTAAAATTTACCCTTACGAGCCTGGAAATGCCTTTGATTTTCAGGCTCGTTTCGAAAGATGGATGTATGAGCGACATGCCTTTTAAGACGCTTCTGAAGCGACTATCCCAGTACCTCCAGTCTTACGTTAAAAATTACCTGGACTACCTTCGCTATGAGGCTGCTGAACGCGTTGTGGATAGTTTGGCCTATGTGATCTGTAATGTTGTGGCAATTATTGTATTGGTGCTTTGTTTAAATATTACTTTTCTTTCATTGGCACTGGCTTGTGGGATAGCTTTTAATGCCATTCCCTTAGCTTTGATAGTAATAGCAGGATTTTATCTGATGGCAGGTTTAATGTTGATGATATTCCGGAAATCTATCATTAGCCGTCCCCTTCAAAGGCAGATTGTGACGCTACTTTTCAATGACTCTTAACTAAAAAGGGCATCATCGTGACAAAAAATAAAGCGCAAAAGAAAAAGCCAGGTATCAGAACCTTAACAGATATCAGGCGGGAAAAAGCGAAGGCACAGGAGCGATTAACATACGCTGAGTCAGTGTTAAAGGAGGATTGGCAGGATTTACAAGATCAGGTTCGGCCTTCAGGCCTCATAGGCATGTTTGATCAGGTCTTACCATATCTTGGAAATGTTCTACCCTTGGGGCGTATCGTATCTGGAATTACGGGTCGTTTATTCAAAAAGGGGAAAGAGGATGAAAAAACTGAAAAAACGCTGGATACTGAAAATAAGCAAAAAAGCAGATTGATGAGCGGATGGTATCGTTATGTACTCCCCTTTATAGGCGGTGCCGTTGCTATGGCTTCCATTTTTAGGCGAAAATCATCTTCATAACACCAAGCCAAGCTCACAAGTAGGTGTCAATCGTTTCCAAAAGGTGTTCCTGATCTACAGGCTTTGAAATGTAGTCTTCGAATCCTTGATCTAAAAAGTAAGCTCTATCACCCGCCATTGCATAAGAAGTAACAGCTATAAATACGGGTGGTGATTTAGGGACTTCTGCCCTGATTTCGTGCATTAAGCTCGTTCCATCGGTATGCGCTTCTCCAAGATTAATATCCATGAGTACTAAAGATTGACCGCCCTCATGCTCGATCATTTCCTTAGCTTCTCTGCTATTGCGGGCAGTCTGAATATTAAACCTGTCTTTAAGCATTTTTTGAAGCACAAAAATACTTATGTCATCATCTTCCACGATTAGGATGGTTTGAATTCCCATCTATTGGGCTTTTTGGGACTAGCGAAACTAGCTTACGAGTTGCTTTTTAACAAGGGAATACTTATTTGAATAACTGTTCCCCGGTTTTTGCGGCTTTTGAGCTTTAAAGATCCACCACATAAATGGCAAAAACGTTGCACAATGGGTAGTCCAAGGCCAGGCCCTTCGTATTCACGTTTATGCCCTAATGATTCCTGGTAAAAAGCATGGAAAATTCGCTCTTTGTTCTCCTCTTCGATTCCAATACCGGTATCTGCTACGGTAATGAGCGCTTTATCCTTTTGAACATTTAATCCGGAGCGGATAACAATGTAGCCCTTGGATGTAAACTTAAGCGAATTTTCAATAAGGTTTTGAACAATGAGCTGGAAAATTTCCTGGCTGAGCGTTACCGGTGGCAGGTTAGATTGTAATTGCTGATAAAAAGCCAGTCCATTCTTAGTTGCTTGTCTTTCGTAAGATCTTAATAATCCGGTTAAGCTTTGGACAATATCAGTGCTGCCCCTGGCTTGTGGTACTTTCCCTGTTTCCAGCCTGGAAAAAGCAATAATGCTATTTAGCGTTTTTAAAAGGCGTTCCCCACTATCCCTAATCATCTGTGTGTAATCGGTAATTTTATCCTCGTTGTAGTATTCCTTTTCCATTAATTGAACAAGGCCTAAAATGCCATTGAGGGGGGTCCGAACTTCATGGCTCATGTTAGCCAGGAAATGGCTTTTAAGGCGATCCAATTCCTCAGCTTCTTGCTTAGCTTCTTCTAATTGCTTTTGCACTTTTATTTCTTGGGTTATATCACGCAAGGCCCCGTCATAAAATACATTCCCATGATCATCCAATAACCGGTTACTACTTAATAAACCCCAAAAAGTAGAGCCATCCTTTCGCTGAAATTTGACAGGTCTATTTTTCAGACCACCATTGGCTTGCTCTTCGCGGATCATGTGGTGGCGATCCTCCGGATTGGCATACAGCCCAGAGGAATCGGTTGCTAGAATGTTGGTAGCTGACTCATATCCGAAAAGCCTGGCGAATGGCTCATTAACATAGATCAATCCATCCTCCGGTGTGCTTCGAAAAATACCTTCCTGTATATGTTGATTGATAGAGCTAAGCAGTTGTTGCTGCTGCCTGAGTCTTTGTTGATTCTCCTTTTCTTCGGTGATATCTACTAAATAAAAGCAGTAATGATGGGCATCATGAGGACGAATGACCCCCTCATAAGTGGCATCGCCAACCTTTATTTCCAGACTTTTGTCTGAAAATGGTTGATCCTTATTAAGATAGATCATTAGTTTATTGGGGATATACTGCCCTTGGCTCACACACCAGTGCTTTATTAGGGGCTCAGCGGGTGTATTGTAGTACTCAATGATCCCATCGGAACGGACCTGAATGATCGGATGAGGATTATTAGTGGTCAGCAAAACTTTATGCCGAGTATCAGGCGATACATTATCCGAATGAGACTGGGAAACCGGGTAATACTGCAACAAAATATCATATTGCTCACTTGAAGCGGAGAAAACCGGCGTTAATTGGAGGTGGTATTGTTGTCCGTAAAGCTTATCCTTGTAAGGGATATGAATGGGCTCTGCTTTTTCCAGTACGCTTTCAATAGGACTGCGATCATCCGCTATTTGCTCCCTATTAACTACTTCCTTGATGATTTCCTCCGGATGATGATAGGATTTTGATCGCATGAACCCCAACTCCTTACTGGTATACCATATAGAGGGGGGAAGGTCATTGCTAAATAGTACAGCACCAGGTTGAGATTCCTGTAATGTCGTATCAGGGGTAGCTGTAATGCTTTCCTCATATTGTAAAAAGGTGTACGATAATTGTAAATGATCATATGCCTCTGCTAAAGGCTCTGCTTTCAGCTGAAACCAAGCGTAGTAGCCGTTATCGATTGTCATCCTTATAGTATTGCTAATGGCGCAATTATTTTGGTAGCAATATTGAACCTGGAAACGTAAATGAGCTTGATCATCAGGATGAACAAATTTGGTCAAATCGGTTCCCCGGAGGTAATCAGGTTCAGATACTAAGTAATTGAAAAAATCTTTATCTGCTTGGCTAATTTGAAGTTCATAATCTATTACAAGTGTCATAAGTGACTAGCTCGTTACATGACTAATTTAAAAAAGATGACTACAAACCATTCCAATGCTGTTGTTATCCTTAAATTAATTTATTCCAGCTCTAAAACACGGCTGAAAATTGTAGTACACTTAAAGGTGAAATTTAAACAAAAGGAAATAATTTACCAAAAAATTACGAAATATATATTATAAATTATAGTATTATTTTTTATATAATTAAGGCACCCAGGTTTTTTCATTCATGTTCAATAACAATTTTTTCATTCTGCTTT
This sequence comes from uncultured Sphingobacteriales bacterium, assembly GCA_964542585.1. GTDB lineage: Bacteria > Bacteroidota > Bacteroidia > CAILMK01 > CAYYUA01 > CAYYUA01. Next base: position 52,148 of record CAZIUI010000015.1, read on the forward strand.
TATAATTGTATTATTCAGAATTGAATAGGATTTCTTAAGCCTTTTATTAACCATCCTTTACGCTTAGTCGGGAGGTTTTGACCTCCCTCTTGGGAAGGCTTATTAACAACAATCCTCCAAAGGTGATCAAGCCATTGATCACTAAAAGCTCAAAGCCTATCTCATAGCCTCCCAATAACAGGGGTGCCAAGTGGCCTACCAGATAGGTTAAAATGGGAGCAGCAATACAGACTAGGGGAATCAATCGATCACGGGGTTGATGGCACATGAATAGCCCAAAGCTGAAAAGGCCCAAAAGGGGACCATAGGTGTACGATGCCGCATCAAAAATTTTACTGATCACGCTTTGGTCGTTCAAGTAGTGGAAAAACAAGATGATCCCTAAAAGAATGGTCGTAAAGCCAATATGCACGGCATAGCGAATGTTGAGCTGATTTTTACTAGCTTGTCTTCCAAATCCTAAAAAGTCAACGCAAAAGGCTGTGGTGAGTGCTGCCAGTGCAGAATCCGCACTGCTGTACGCGGAAGCTGTGAGCCCTAGGATAAAGATGAGGCTTACCCCAAGCGGAAAATTTTCAAATGCCAATTGGGGGTACAGGTAATCGGATTTGTTAGGTATGGAAATTCCTTGATTGTTGGCATATATGTATAACAAGGCTCCAAGTAACAAAAAAACAAGCTTCACAAATACCAATCCCCCGGTGAAGGTGAACATGTTTTTTTGAGCATCCTTTAGATTGGGGCAGCTTAGGTTTTTCTGCATCATATCCTGGTCCAGGCCAGTCATAACAATAGCAATAAAGGCCCCGCTAAGGAATTGTTTAGGAAAGAAATCCGGTGATTTATAGTTATCTAAAAAAAACACCTTTCCATACTGGCTTTCACTTACCCGCTGAACCATACCGTAAAGATTAAGGTCCATAACATTGGCTAAATAGAAGAGGGTAACCACCAAAGCTGTAAGCATCAGACCGGTCTGCATGGAGTCTGTCCATACTATGGTTTGAATGCCACCGCGATGAGTGTAAAGCCAGATGAGCAGCAAGGTGATGATGACAGCTACCACAAACGGAATGTTAAAAGGCTCGAACACAAAAACCTGGAAAACAATAGCTACTAGGTAAAGCCTGAAAGCCGCGCCAATGGAGCGGGAAATCATGAAGAAAAAAGATCCGGTTTTATAAGAGGCTGGTCCAAAACGCTGATCTAAAAAACTGTAAATGGACGTTAGGTTCAGCCGGTAGTATAAGGGCATTAAAACCAATGCTATCACTGTGTAGCCAACGATGTATCCCAGCACCATCTGGAAGTAAGAGAATTGTGTATCCCCGACCCAGCCTGGGACCGAAATAAACGTTACCCCGGAAAAGGTTGTACCAATCATACCAAAGGCTACCACGTACCAAGGGGATTGGCGGTTTCCTAAAAAAAAAGCGGAATTGTCTGAATGCTGTTGGGAAGTTAAGCGGGCTATCACAAACAATAGCACAAAATAGCCGGCTACAACTGCGATAGTAAGGCCTGTAACAAGGGGGATACTAAAGATGGAATTTTCCATTTATGCGAAGCACCGCTATTTTTACAAATCCCCAAATTTAACGGAATTTGTGGTTTAACTGCAGATTAGAGAAATTTTAGAACTGCTAAATAGAGGGAAATGGAGTACCCTTCCAAGTTGATAGAAGATGCGGTAAAGGCATTTGCGAAATTGCCAGGCGTAGGCAGTAAAACAGCCTTAAGGCTAGTATTGCATTTATTAAAAACAGATGACGAAAGCGCCAGAGGGCTGGGGCAGGCTATAATACGGTTGAAGGATGAGGTCCAATATTGCCGTCTTTGTCATAATATTTCCGATGATGAACTGTGTAGTATTTGCCGGGACGCTGCCCGTGATTACACGGTGGTTTGCCTGGTTGAGGATATGCGGGATGTCATGGCTATTGAAAATACCGGGCAGTACACAGGGACGTATCACATCCTGGGAGGGCTGATTTCTCCTATGGATGGGGTTGGGCCTGAAAACCTGAACGTCCAATCCCTTATCGACAGGGTTAAAGAACAGGGAGTGAAGGAAGTCATTATGGCTATGAGTACCACCATGGAAGGCGACACTACGATGTTCTACCTGTCTAAGCAATTACAGCCTTTAGGGGTTACCATTTCATCCATTTCGCGGGGTATAGCTATTGGTGGCGAGCTTGAGTATACCGATGAGGTTACCTTGGCCCGCTCTATCGCTGAAAGGGTTCCCTATGCTCAATAAAGCTTTAATAAAATCCTTGGCTAAGTACTTGGCTGCCTCATGAAGAAGCTTTCCATTGTTCTGGTCAACTATAACGTCAAGTACTTTCTTGAGCAGACGCTGCTCTCAGTTAGGAAGGCGAACAATGCCCTAAAGCACACTTTCCCCAATGATGAAGTTGAAGTACAGGTTGTGGATAACAACTCCTTGGATGGGTCTCGCCAAATGGTCAGGGAAAAATTCCCTGAGGTTAAGCTCATCGCTAACAAAGAGAATGTTGGATTTGCAAAAGCCAATAACCAGGCTATAAGAGAAGCTTTTGCTGAATATATCCTGCTTCTTAATCCTGACACGGTCCTGGAAGAGGATACCCTTTATAAAGTCATAAGCTTCATGGACGAGCATCCTGAAGGCGGAGGACTTGGGGTAAAAATGGTTGACGGAAAGGGTGATTTTCTACCCGAGTCTAAAAGAATGTTTCCATCTCCCGAAGTTGCTTTTTACAAGGTTTTCGGACTTTCAACCTTGTTCCCGCATTCCAGGACATTTGGTAAATATCACCTTGGGTATCTGGACAAAGACGAAACGCATCCAGTGGATGTCCTTGCTGGCGCCTTTATGTTGGTTCGTAGTAAAGTTATAGATGAGATAGGAACATTGGATGAAACATTTTTCATGTATGGTGAGGATATTGACTTTTCTTATAGGATAAAAAAGGCTGGCTACGAAAATTACTACTACCCGCATACCCGCATTATTCATTACAAGGGAGAAAGTACCAAGAAGCATAGCATTAATTATGTCTTTGTCTTTTACAAAGCGATGATCATTTTCGCTAAAAAGCATTTTAGCCGGCAGAAGGCAGCTGTGTTTTCCGTACTGCTAAACCTGGCTATTTATTTCCGTGCTGGATTGGCCATTGGATACCGAATTGTCAAGCAATTAATCCTGCCTGCTTTGGATTATGGCTTGTTGCTGTTGGCCATGTATTTGGTAATATGGGAATATGCTGATGGCCCTATTATAGATCCACCTTACTACTTTCATCTTCCCACAGCTGCTATGATTTGGATTGTTGCAGCAGCACTAACCGGGAATTACCAGCAGCCGTTCTCTTTCTGGAAAGCATTCAAAGGAGCTTTTACGGGCACGCTTGGAGTGGCTACAGCCTACGCTTTTCTACCTGATGATTTAAAGGTGTTTCGCTTGATGATCCTAACAGGGGCTTTTCTCAGTTTTGGGGTCCTAATAGCAACCCGAATGGCCTACCAGATTTTTATGTACAGCAACTTTTGGCTGGGCTATGAAGGCATCAAAAATATCATAATCGTAGGTAAAGTTGAAGAGGCAGAAAGGGTTGAGCGGTTGTTAGCGGATAGCCATGTTAAATTTACAAAAATTGGATTCGTAATACCCGAATATGGTGAAAAGACCGCTGAAGAGAAAGGTCCTATCTTAGGCTCTTTAAAACAGCTAGGGGAAATAGTGACCCTTTATCCTGTAGATGAAATTGTATTCTGCGCGAGCGATATCCCGTCCCAAACAATTATAAGCTGGATGGTCAGTATCCAGGATCAAGGTGTCGATTTCAAGATTGCGCCGGAGGAGCGATTGTTCATTATTGGGAGTCACTCTAAAAATATGCCGGGTGATTTCTATACTGTTGAGATCAAATTGGCTATTGGCAATACCAGTACAAGGCTTACCAAATACCTTCTAGACGCCATTACGGCTTTACTGTTATTGGTAACTTCGCCCTTTTACATTTGGCTAATGAAAGCCAAAAAGGCCTATATGCGCACATTGTTTGAAATTTTAACAGGGAAACTAACCTGGGTCGGGTATCATGAATCCGGGGCCTACTATCACCTTCCTGCGATAAGAAAAGGGGTTTTTTCTCCAATACACGAGCTACCTTCCAGTGATTTAGACCAATCCGCGCTAGACAGGCTTAATTTTTTGTATGCCAGGGATTATTCGGTAGAAAAGGATCTGAAAATTATTGCTCAAAACCTGCCTTTGTTAACCACTATAAAATAAAAGGCCTTAACTTGGATAAATTCCAGCTAAGGCCTTTAGCAATAGATAAGAAGATATTAACGTAGGTTAAGCCCCTAGATAGGATTTTAACAAGCGACTCTTAGAGGATTTGCGTAACTTACGTAAAGCTTTTTCTTTGATTTGTCTTACCCTTTCACGGGTTAGGTTCACCTTCTCGCTGATATCTTCGTAAGAATGAGGGGCATTACCTTCAAGCCCAAAGAATAATTTAACAATCTCGCGCTCTTTGTCTGCTAGCAGAGAAATAACGCGGGTAATTTCCTTTTGTAATGATTCATGGAGTAAATCCACATCCGGATTAGGCTCTTGATGGTTGGGTAGCAGCGTTAAAAGGTTAGCATCTTCATCCTCATTGATTGGTGCGTCTATCGAAAGATGGCGGCTAGAAGAGCTGAGGGTAGTCTCTACTTCCTGTCCGGGCAGATCTAACTTTTCAGCAATTTCGGAAGTGGTTGCTTCCCGTTCATATTTTTGCTCAAGCTCAGCTGCAGCATTCCCGATTTTACTTAAAGAACCAACCTTATTTAGTGGTAATCTCACTAGGCGGGACTGATCGGCAAGCGCTTGCAGAATGGATTGCCGAATCCACCAAACAGCATAAGAGATAAACTTAAAACCACGGGTTTCATCAAAACGCTGAGCAGCTTTGATAAGCCCTAAATTCCCTTCATTGATAAGGTCCCCTAATGTAAGGCCTTGGTTTTGATATTGCTTGGCGACAGAAACTACGAACCGAAGATTAGCGGTTACCAATTTTTCAAGGGCTGCTTGGTCATTTTCCTTAATACGCTTCGCCAACTCTACTTCCTCACCCGGAGAGATCATTTCAACCTTACTGATCTCATTTAGGTACTTGTCCAATGACTTGTTCTCTCGGTTTGTAAACTGCTTGCTAATTTTAAGTTGTCGCATGTTTCTAGTCGCTTTTTTCTCCTTTTAAAATTTAACAGAACCAAAATCCCCAACAATGCTTTTCTACTAAATAGTTCTTAAAAACTTAAATCTTTCTTAAAGATTGATTTTTAAGGTATAAAAGCATTTTGCTAAAAGACTGTATGAAAATTGGTGTTATTGTCACCAATTAAATTTTACAAGTTATTTTTTAAAAAGTTCACATTCGTAAATCTAACTAAAACTGATCCAAGGCCTATGAAGATTTTTCCCTTGACTGAATGATTTTAATTTTGACCGATATGTTGGCAGACCAAATAGAACAACTCAAAGCCGAGGTCCGTAATTTTCAGCCTGGCTCGTTAGACGAACTGGAGAATTTCCGCATACAATACCTTGGGCGAAGAGGGGCGATCACACAGCTCATGGAAACTTTTAAGAACCTCCCTTCAGCTGATAAAAAGACCTATGGAAAAGAGGTGAACGCCTTGAAAGCCGAAGCCCAGCAACTTATTAAGGACCATAAAGACCGGCTTGAAGAAGAGGCGCTGACTAACGAATCGGCGCAAAATGATTTAACGCTGGATCCAGCCCCGGTTCCACTTGGCGCCAGGCACCCCATAAGTGTGGTTATTCAGCAGATCAATGATGCTTTTAACCAAATTGGTTTTGCCATCTCTGACGGACCCGAATTAGTGGATGATTGGCATAATTTTACCGCCTTAAATATTCCACCTCATCACCCTGCCAGGGATATGCAGGATACCTTTTTTACAAGTGAGGACCAATCCACGATGTTGCGGACCCACACGTCTTCCGTTCAGGTGGCCGTTATGCAAAACCAATCCCCGCCTATTCGTACGATAGCCCCTGGGCGTACCTTTAGAAGGGATAGTGACGCCACGCACTCTCCTTTCTTTCATCAGATTGAGGGGCTTTATGTGGATGAAAATGTTAGCATGACGGATCTTAAGCAAACGCTTTATTATTTTGTTCGTCAGATTTTCGGGGAAGACATCCAGGTGCGTTTCCGGCCCTCTTATTTTCCTTTTACAGAACCATCCGCTGAGATGGATATCCGCTGGGAAGGAAGTGGTCCGGAAGATTGGATGGAAATCCTGGGGTGTGGGATGGTTGATCCAGAGGTGTTCAGGCTTTGTGGCATTGATGAGGAACGTTACACCGGTTATGCCTTCGGTATCGGTATTGAGCGGATAGCCATGCTCAAATATCAAATACCAGATATACGGACTTTTTTTGAAAATGACGTACGCTTTCTTTCCCAATTCAAAAGTCTTTAAACAGTTTTATGGAGCTGACAACAATTGATCAGGTAGCCGTAGTAGGAGCCGGTACAATGGGGGCTACCATTGCCCAACTTGCTGCCCAGAGCGGAAGGCAGGTTTACCTGTACGATATCAAGGATGAGGCTATTCAAACTGCGAATAATCGCATTCATGAAAACCTTGATGGAGCTATTAAGCGACAAAAAATCACAGCTGATGATAAGGAGGCCGCCCTCAACCGGATAGTATTTACCACTTCCTTTAGTGAGGTAAAAGGGCAACTAATCGTTGAAGCGATTGCTGAAGACTTTTCTGCCAAGCAATCCCTTTTTGAGCAGCTTGCTCATCAAAATGAAGCATCAACCATTTTTGCCACCAACACCTCCTCAATTCCGATTACTCGACTAGCAGCTGGAAATCAAAATCCGGAGCGCGTGGTAGGCATGCACTTCTTTAACCCTGCACACGTCATGAAGCTAGTAGAAGTTATCTCCGGAAGTGCTACTGATCCTCAGGTGGCTAAAGCGGTTTATCAACTTGCTCAGGAAATGGGAAAAGAGCCCGTGCATGCAGTGGATTCACCGGGTTTTATTGTTAACCGCATAGCCAGGCATTTTTATGTAGAAAGCCTTAAAACCTATGAAGAACAAGTGAGCACCGTTGAAGGCATTGATCGGCTTATGGAAGCAACGGGTTTTCGCATGGGACCTTTTCAACTGATGGACCTTATTGGGGTAGATACCAATTACGATGTAACCCGCACCATCTACGAGGCCTTTCATTATGATCCCAAATTCCGCCCAAGCCTTGCGCAGGAAAGGAAGGTGGAAGCCGGCCATCATGGCAGAAAAGCCAAAAAAGGCTTTTACGATTATACGGGAACTTAACCCTTGTAAACCGGTTCAGCCCTCTTTTGGAATGCATAGGGGCTGGCTCGATTCATAGCATCCGCTAAATCAGCTGGATACGGGGGATGATGTAAACTCCCTGATTCTATGTAGGGAAAGAGGTAATCCAACCGTCTGACCTCACTTGCCGTAACCCTGCGTTCAATAAACGTCCGGTCGATTTCCTCTATGGTGCATACACCAGCGCTTGCCATAAGCTCTTTCACGCTTTTGATGGTATCCCGGTGAAAATTTTCTAAACGATCCTTTTTTTCTTCCACCACTAAGCCCCTTTTAAGCTGGGGGTTATGGGTGGTAACTCCCGTGGGACAGGTGTTGTTGTGACACCTTAATGCCTGTATACACCCAATCGCCATCATCATCGCTCTGCCGCTGTAAACCGCATCAGCTCCAAGGGCTATAAAGCGGATAATATCAAATCCAGTAACTGCTTTTCCGGCAGCAAATAGCCGGATATCTGACTTTAGTTCAAAACCTACCAATGCATTGTAGGCAAATGCTAAACCTTCAACAATGGGCATACCTACATAATTGGAAAACTCCATAGGTGCTGCCCCTGTGCCTCCTTCGGAACCGTCAATCGAGATGAAGTCCGGCTTAATTCCCGTTTCCACCATGGCCATGCATATGGAAAAGAATTCTTTCTTGTGCCCGATGCAAAGCTTAAAACCAACCGGTTTACCATCAGCGCCTTTTCTTAACTGTTGAATAAACTCCAGCAATTCAATAGGAGCACTGAAAGCTGTGTGATAAGGCGGTGAAATGACATCTACATGGGGCTCAATCTGCCGGGCTCTGGCAATGTCCTCGTTGTTTTTCATCGCGGGAAGAATGCCTCCCTGGCCGGGTTTAGCCCCTTGTGATAATTTCACCTCAATCATTTTTACCTCAGGCCTGCGGGCATTTTTACAGAATTCGTGATAGTCAAAACAGCCGTCTTTGCCCCGACAACCGAAATAGCCTGTTCCAATCTGCCAAATAAGGTCCCCGCCATAGTGCAGGTGGTAGTCACTTAACCCGCCTTCACCAGTATTCTGCGCAAAGCCCCCTTGTTTTGCACCGCCATTAAGAGCCATGACCGCACGGTCGCTCAGGGACCCATAGCTCATTGCGGATACATTAAGGATGCTGGCTTCGTAAGGCTGCGTACAATCCGGGCCGCCTACTTTTGTAGTTAGCGATATTTGATCCGGTTTTGTTGGTAAAGCTGAGTGAAGAAGCCAATCATAGCCCTCTTTGTAAAAATCGAGTTTTGTACCAAAGGGTTCTTTATCCAGGTCTCCTTTTGCTCGCTGGTATATGATAGACCGGCTAATACGGTTAAAGGGGCGGCCATCAATATCGGACTCCACAAAGTACTGGTTGATTTCTGGTCGGATTCCCTCAAATATATACCTGAAATGCCCGATAACTGGAAAGTTACGAAGAATGGTGTGCTCGTTTTGGAGGCTATCCCGTATGCCAAGTATCACCAACGGGATGATCACTACATAAGCCCAAAGCCAGCTTGGGCTTATTAAATAAGCCACTGCCGCAATTCCTGCTATAATGAAGCCTAAAAACAAGAAAAATCCCCGAATCAAAAAAGGCATAAGTTTTATAGCTTACCGTTCAAATGACGAAGTTAAAGTCAGCTACTCATTTGCAGGCAATTATTGTAATAGTTTACAGGATGGTATTGTTCGAATGTTAAGGAATTATAAAGCCTCCGTTTGAGTTAGGTTTAGGGTGACCTAAATTTGCAAATGATCCAAAAGCAGGCTTACTCCTTTGGCTATTGATCAGGATATGAAATATTTAAAGCTGTATATTCAATGAATTACTACAATGATGTCCTTGAACTGATTGGCGATACCCCATTGGTCAAGCTGAACAAACTTGCTGATGACACGCCAGCCACAGTTCTGGCAAAAATAGAGTCTGCCAATCCGGGTAACTCGGTTAAGGATCGTATAGCTGTAAGGATGATCGAAGATGCGGAAGAGAAAGCCCTGATTAAACCAGGGGGAACCATAATTGAAGGCACCTCAGGCAATACAGGCTTAGGATTGGCCATTGCTTCTATTGTTAAAGGCTATAAATGCATTTGCACCGTAGCAGACAAACAGTCCAAGGAAAAAATTGATATCCTTAAAGCGGTCGGGGTTGAGGTTATCGTGTGTCCAACTGCTGTTGCACCTGAGGATCCGAAATCCTATTATTCAGTGGCCAAGAAGCTGAATGATGTTATACCCAACTCATTTTACCCCAACCAATATTACAACCTTTCCAATACGGAAGCTCATTACGAGTCCACCGGTCCGGAAATATGGAAACAAACGGAAGGTAAGATTACCCATTTTATTGCCGGAGTTGGCACCGGTGGAACGATATCAGGCGTGGGACGATACCTGAAAGATCAAAACCCGGATGTCAAGGTATGGGGAGTTGATCCTATGGGGTCAGCGTTTAAGGCCTATCACGAGTCAGGGGAATTCAAAGAAGAGGAAGTTTATCCCTATCTAACCGAAGGCATTGGCGAGGATATTATTCCGGCTAATGTAGACTTCTCCATTATTGATCATTTTGAAAAAGTTACCGATAAAGATGGCTACCTGATGACCCGCAAGGTTGCAAAAGAAGAGGGTATTCTAGCTGGCAATTCCTGCGGCTCTGCGTTAGCTGGCTTTGATCAGTTGAAACCTTATTTAACAGAAAATGACGTTGTAGTTGTACTCTTACCCGACCACGCTACCCGTTACTTGGGCAAAGCTTTTAATGATGAATGGATGCGGGAGCGAGGGTTTCTTGAATCAAGTGCTTTAGCGGCAAAAGATATTGTTGGTTCCAAATCAGACGGTGACCTGGTTATCTTGGCTAAAGACAATCCTGTCTCTGAAGCGATCCGTGTCATGAAGGATAATGACATTGCACAACTTCCCATAACTGATGAAAACGGGGTGATAGTCGGGTCCATTACCGAAAATGTGATTTACACTAAGCTTTTGGATAATCCGGATATCAAACATTTATCCGTTGAAAATATCATGGCTGAACCTTTTCCTCAACTGGACAGTTCAGCAACCTATAATCAAGTTTCTTCATTATTGAATAAAGAAAACAATGCTGTTCTGATCCGGTATGAGGATGGCAAATGCAGCATCATTACCAAGTATGACATGCTACAAGCCCTGGCTTCCTAAAGCAAGGCTTACCTAAAATCAAAAACGGCAATGCCTACTTTTACTGACCAAATGGGCTTTGAGGTTCAGTTAAGCGGTACACCACAGCGGATTGTATCTCTTGTACCTTCGTTAACCGAGCTATTGGCAGATCTTGGACTTTCTGACCAAGTTGTTGGTCTTACGCATTTCTGTGTTTACCCTGAGGAACTCTATCAAAGTAAAGAACGCATTGGCGGCACTAAAAAAGCCAGAATAGAACAGATAAAAGCATTGGAGCCTGATCTTGTTATTGCCAATAAGGAGGAGAACGAAAAGGAACAAGTAGAAGCCTTAAAATCTTTCTGCTCAGTTTGGGTTAGCAAGGTTTATGATCTACCCAGTGCTGTGGCCATGATAAAAATGCTGAGTGAAGTAGTTGGGAAACCAAAGGAAGGCACAGCAATGGCTGACCGGATTCAAAGCGGCATGACCAATCTGCCAAAGGCCCCCCATCTTAAAACCCTTTACATGATATGGCGGAAGCCTTACATGGCTGCAGGTGGTGATACTTTTATCCATGAAATGCTTCAGCAGATCGGTTTAAAAAATGTCCTAAAGAATGTGAACCGCTACCCGGAAATCACAACTGACGATATTAAAGCTTATAACCCTGATTTGGTTTTATTGTCTTCCGAACCTTATCCTTTTAAGGAAAAGCATTTAGATGAGCTTCAATCTTTATTGCCCAATTCTGAACTAAGGTTGGTGGATGGATCGCTGTTTTCGTGGTATGGAAGCCGTATGGAAAAGGCTATGAGCAGTTTACGATCGCTTAGTCGGGAACTAGCTATTACTCGGCAAACGGCAACCCGACCGTAAGTCGGGTAAGTCGTTAAGGGAAAACCCCCAGCGTTTCGTAGCTCGCTGAAATTTTATCAATACCACTGATAAAAGCTGCCATTCGGAGATTGGGAACATCAGGCTTCCGATCCATGATATCCCTGATTTCTCGGTAAGCGTAGACCATGGTTTCTTCCAGGCCGGATCTTACAAGGTCTATTTCTTCTCCACCATGAACCAAGGTTGAGCGCATTTGATCCGGTACAGATATCCCGGATGCGTATTCAATGGCCTCTACTATTCGCTTGTTATTACCTTCCTCCATCCGTTTACCCATCCGCCCAAAGCGAACGTGTGAAAGGTTTTTCAGCCATTCAAAATAAGATACCGTAACCCCGCCGGCATTCAAATAAATGTCGGGTATCAACATGATCCCACGCTGGGTAAGGACCTCCTCTGCCTCCTTAGTGACCGGTCCATTGGCTGCTTCCCCAATAATGCTTGCCTGTACCCGGTGTGCATTCTCACTTGTTATCTGGTTTTCAAGCGCGGCTGGTATCAAAATATCGCAGGGCAGCTCTAGTGCTCTCACACTTTTTTCTATGGCATCAGCGTCAGAGTAACCCATAATAGAGCCTGTTTCTTTACGGAAACCCAGGACACTGTCGAGGTTTAATCCTTTCTCATTGGTAATTGCTCCTTCCTGTTCTGCTACAGCTGTGATGATTGCTCCGTTATCTTCCAGGTATTTCGCAGCATGATAACCAACATTACCCAATCCCTGAACAATCACACGCTTCCCTTCTACACCGGGGCTCAGGTTCAATTTTGTCATGTCCTTTTTATAGCTAACCGCCTCTCTTATGCCATAAAAAACTCCTAAACCGGTAGCTTCTACACGGCCCCGAATACCCCCTTGGCCAACCGGCTTGCCTGTTACACTAGCCAAAACATTGGGATCATTGGGATTGAACGCCATAAAAGTATCGGCAATGGTAGCCATTTGCTTTGCGCCCGAACCATAGTCAGGAGCAGGGACGTCAACGCCAGGACCTATCATGTCCTTCTTAATGCTTTCAGTCGTAAAACGCCGGGTAATGGACTCAATTTGTTCATCCGTATATTGCGAAGGACTTATTTGAATCCCCCCTTTTGCCCCTCCGAAAGGTACATCTACAATAGCACATTTGAAAGACATCAAAGTAGCCAGAGCTTTCACTTCATCCTCATCCACATTACGGGAATACCGAATACCACCTTTTGTAGGTAGCTTATGCTGGCTATGTTGTACCCGGATACCCTCTATAACTTTTATATGGCCATTTAAGCGAACAGGGAATTGAACTTTGTAAATGTTGTTGCATTGCTTGATTTGTTCTAGCAGCCCTACGTCATGGTTCGTATAAGAGATTGCTGAATCATAATAGCTTTGAACATCATTTAAAAGCTTACTACCTCCTGAGTTAGTTTGCATCTATCGAGGGCATTTTAGCGTGGTTTAAAGAGAGTATCACCTTTGGCTTTAGGCTTCCATGCAAATTTAGCAGGAAAGATAGGGGTTCAAAATTTTTTAACATCAATCCCATACCTTTTTAAGGTAAGCAGGAGAGGCCCAATTACCTGAAAAGCAGGGTTTTATTTGTTAAGAAGGGATTTGGTAAGGATCATAGGGGTAGTGGTACTCGTAAACAGATTTGACCATCGAAAGTAACTTGCGTTTAAAGCTCGTAAGGTTATCATCTTCCATGGCCGACATGAATATGGCCTGATCATTGGTTTTCTTCATCCAGGTATCTTCCAGGGATGTCAATTTTTCAAGCTCTTCTTGGCGCTGACCATTCACAGCGTTTGCTGTCTTTAACTTATCGGTTTTATTGAAAACAAGCAGGGTGGGTTTTTCACTAGCTCCAAGCTCTTGAAGGGTCTCATTGACCACATGCAAGTGATGTTCGTAATGCTCATGGCTAAGGTCCACAACATGTACCAGGATATCAGCTTCTCTTGCTTCATCTAAAGTGGTTTTGAAGCTTTCAATGAGTTTGTGCGGAAGCTTCCGGATAAAGCCAACCGTATCCGATACCAGGAATGGAACCTCATCTAAAACAATTTGCCTCACTGTGGTATCCAGGGTAGCAAAAAGCTGGTCCTCCACCTTGATATCCGCCTCACTAAGCTTGTTTAGAAGGGTTGATTTACCGCTGTTGGTATAGCCCACGAGGGCAACCCGAGCCTTGTGATTGCGGCTCTTCCGCTGGTTCTCGTTCTGCTTATTAATCTTCTCCAGCTTCTCCTCAAGCTGTTTGATCTTCTTATGGATGATTCGCCGATCCGTTTCAATTTCCTTCTCACCGGGGCCTTTTGTTCCAATGCCTCCTTGCTGGCGAGAGTGGTGTGTCCACATGCGGGTTAGGCGCGGCAGGATGTACTGGTATTGGGCCAGTTCTACCTGGGTCTTCGCTTGAGCAGTTTTAGCACGCTTGGAAAATATATCAAGGATTAAATTCGTGCGGTCCAGAACTTTGCAATCTAATTGGTTCTCTATGTTTTTAAACTG
>CAZIUI010000016.1:0-29589 GCA_964542585.1 uncultured Sphingobacteriales bacterium
GAACCCGCGACCCTCAGCTTGGAAGGCTGATGCTCTAGGCCATCTGAGCTACTCCCGCGCGAGCCCTGTGGGGGGAGCAGGATTCGAACCTACGAAGGCTATCGCCAACAGATTTACAGTCTGCCCCAGTTGGCCGCTTTGGTATCCCCCCAGCCTTTACAGGACGAGCCGATGGAGGGATTCGAACCCCCGACTAGCTGATTACAAATCAGCTGCTCTGGCCTCTGAGCTACATCGGCACGGTATAATTGTATAAGAACACGCTCCTCTTTAATCGCGAGGATTTGCAAAATTAGCAATTCCTCAACAATTTGAAAAAACCTATTTTCCTTGTTTCTTCTCTTTATATTTTTGGACTTGCTTTCGCATAGCCTCCACACTTAGATCCAAGGCTTTTTCAAAAGAATTTTCTTTTTCTTTAGCGAAAAGCGTATTGTCCTTTACTGTAACTTTTATCTCTATTTCTTTATCGTTAATACCATGACCATTGTCATGAAGATAAACCGTGCAATCCATAATATGCTGGTATATCTGCTCTAGCTTCCCTACTTTTTGATTAATAATGGATTCTAAATGATCCGTAAGTTTTACGTTATCAGGCGTTTGAATATCTATGTTCATAAGCTATTCAGCTTTAGGATGTGCTTGCTGATAAATGGATTTGAGGTGTTTAACAGACGCATTAAGGTATCGCTCAGTAGCCGCTAATTGCTGATGCCCAAGTAATGCCTTGATAGCATTAAGATCAGCTCCTTTTTCAAGTAAGTGAGTGGCAAAAGCATGACGCAATTGATGGGGACTAGCTTGCCGTATGGTACTGTGAATTTGGAGGTTTTCCTTCACCGTACGTTGAACGTACATCGGGTATAAAGGCTTATTCTTATCAGTCGCAAATAAGTAACTCCTTGAGCTGATTCTCCGATAGGCCTGTTCATATTTGATATATTCGGGTAACCATTCTTGTAGGCTGCTATTTAAAGGGATCAGGCGATCTTTTCCTCCCTTCCCGTGGACTCTTAATTGCCCGCTTTGAGATTTGATGTCACTGATCCTAAGATTAATTAGCTCTCCTCTTCTGATTCCCGTTCCGTAGAGGATTTCAAGAATAGTGTAATCCCGATAACCTTTTCGGTCTTTAGAAAAAGTTTCTGGTTTTAAAAGCGAAAGGACCGATTCTTTTTTTGGCACATGGGTAATTGGCTTACTAGGCTTTGGCACTGGTATACCAAACACCGGACTTTCATCACAACCAGTGTATCCCTGATGACGAC
The DNA here is from genome assembly GCA_964542585.1 of uncultured Sphingobacteriales bacterium. Taxonomy (GTDB): domain Bacteria; phylum Bacteroidota; class Bacteroidia; order CAILMK01; family CAYYUA01; genus CAYYUA01. Next base: position 1,272 of record CAZIUI010000016.1, read on the forward strand.
AAAAGGTAAAGAAACTTTGAATTGCAGCCTTTTTCCGCCTTATTGTTATGGGTTTATAGCCTTTTTCGTAAAGCTTTACGAACCAAGTGCGAATTACTTGGGTATCGGCTTCTAAAAAATTTTCAAGGTCAAATGAATGCTTGATGAAGGCCAAAAACTGATCTATATCCCGTTTATAAGCTTTCAGGGTATGAGGTAGCAACCTTTTCTCGGCTTTTAGCCACTGTTCAAAACCCTGCTGAGCCATGGCCTTTTATTTACTTCTGACGCATTTTTTCCTTGTGTTGTGCTCTTGCAATTTCCATTCGGCGCTTTTCTGATGGCTTATCGTAAAATTGACGGCTGCGGTATTCCCTCAATGTTCCACTACGTTCAAGCTTTTTTTTAAAGCGCTTTAATGCTTTATCAATGGATTCGTTGTCCTTTACGCTTACTTTAATCATAGATCCAAGCTCTTTTAAAAGAATTACAAAATTAACTTTTATTTAATTAATTATTGCTACTCATTCAAATCTTTAACCTGTTCAAGGCTTAACTCATGAGCTGGCGGGAAATAACTAATTTTTGGATTTCAGTTGTGCCTTCACCAATAGTGCAAAGCTTAACATCTCGGTAGTACTTTTCTACAGGATAATCCTTAGTAAAACCATATCCACCGAATATTTGAACAGCTTCACTGGTAATATTTACAGCCGCTTCAGACGCATAATATTTCGCCATGGATGAAATCTGGGTGGTTTTTTCGCCTTTATCCTTTAGGTCCGCAGCTTTCATTGTAAGAAGTTCAGAGGCTTCCAGCTCAAGCGCCATATCAGCAACTTTAAAGCCAATTGCTTGAAAGTTAGCAATGCTACGCCCAAATTGCGTTCGTTCCTGAGCGTACTTACGGGATTCTTCGTAGGCGCCTGCACCAATCCCTAAGGATAGGCCAGCTATGGATATTCTACCGCCATCCAAAATTTTCAAAGCCTGATGAAATCCATCACCAACTTCGCCAAGGCGGTTTTCATCCGGAATGCGGCAATCATCAAATATTAATTCAGTAGTTTCAGAGGCTCGCATACCTAGTTTGTTTTCTTTACGTCCTGGCTGAAAACCGGGCGCACCTTTATCAACTATGAAGGCGGTAGCATTGGAATCCTCATTTTTCTCACCGGTTCTGGCCATCACTATAATCACGTCACCTGATTTTCCATGAGTAGTCCAATTCTTGGCGCCATTGATCACCCATTCATTACCATCCCATGTAGCCGTGGTCTCCATCGCACCGGCATCAGAGCCGGTATTGGGCTCGGATAAGGCCCAAGCCCCTAAGTATTCGCAGGTAGCCAATTTAGGTAAGTACTGTTTCTTTTGATCCTCTGAGCCAAACTGCAGAATATGGCCCGTGCTTAAAGAGTTATGAGCAGCCATGGAAAGTGCAACACTTCCATCGAATTTGCCCAATTCCTTAATAGCTGTAACATATTCAGGATAACCAAAACCTGATCCACCATAGGATTCGGGCACTAAAACACTCATTAATCCAAGTTCACCCATTTTTTTAAAAAGGTCAACCGGTAATGTTTGGTTCTCGTCCCAATCCATCATATAGGGCTTGATTTCGCGATTACCAAGCTCCTTTACCATGTCTATTATCATCTGCTGATTCTCGGTATAAGTAAAGCTCATGATCCTTTTTTTAATCAAAACTTTAAACCGCAAAAAACGGCTTTGCAAAAGTCAGTTTTTTTTGAAACTCCATCAACAATGATATATCTGCTTAAAAACTTCTTTTACCTATTAATCGCGGTGCTGATTTAAGGCTTTAAGTAGGGTTTAACTTTCTTAAAGTTTTTTCGACCAAGAATGCGCTCACTTTTGAGTTCTTTTACACTAGTGATGCTATCTACCTGATCTTTGTAGTTGAAAATAGCTTTAACCTGAGGGTAATCCAAAAAGGGGTGGTCCAGGAATGCTTCAAAGCTAGAATTGCTGATGGATAGCTTTCGGACCCTTGAAGGGTCAAGGGACAATTGCGACTTAACCTGTTTCAAGGAGCTACTGTCAAAATTGTAAATGCCTAACAGTTGTCGAATATCAGTGTACCCTCCTAGCTTATCCCTCCTTGATACAATTTCACCGGCAAAAAAATCACCAATTCCCGTAACTTGCGTTAAGGTTGCGCTATCAGCCTTGTTGAGTGGAACAGGGCTCTTATTTGCACTCAGATTTTTTTGATCGCTTTTTGAAATAGAAGAGTCTGATTCATCAGTATCTATTGTAGAGTCTAAAGCTTTTTTATTAGCCTCACTATAATAATGCTTATCACCCCTTTCTTTTGGAATGACCACACAGGGTTTTAGCCGTTTAAAAGTAGAATCAGGCATACCATATATAGCATTCAGGTCCTTTTTTTTGTGGAAACGGCCGCCGGCTTGCCGGTAGTTAATTATGGTATGAGCTAATTTTTCCGAAACACCTAATTTTAGTAAGCTGTCAAAAGCAACGTCATTGGGATTGAAGTGGAAGTAGGAAATTTCCTCTTGGCTTGGAGAACCCTTAGAACCTTTAGGCGTTTGATGCTCTGAATTTTCTGGCGTAGCCATGAACTGCTTAATTTGCCGTTCATAAGCTTCCTTATTGACTTCATAGGCTGGTTTCGTTTTTTTTTCGATGAAGTAAGGCAAGGTCAACCCAATAACGATAAGGGCTACTAATAGCCAGAAGCCATACCTTTCCCCTTTTGATAAATTAAAAAATTGCGTAAGCCAACCCATAAATTTAGCCTATAGGGCATTGTTACGCATCAAATTTACATAGTTTTAAAAGAAAAAACGATGCAAAAATTTAAATCTATCTATTAACGCTTTTGGATTTCACCGCTACGAATTTTTTGAATATATCCTTTAAGAAGACGGTTAGCTTCAGGAGCTAAAATGTAAAGCCCGAGAACATTTGGAAAGCACATAGCAAAAATCATGGCATCCGAAAATGTAAAAACTTTTCCCAAGGAAAGGGCAGCACCTATGACTACAAAAATGCAGAAAATGCTTTTATAAATTAAATCTGCAAGTAGGCTTTTCCCGAAAAGAAAAGCCCAGGCTTGTTGCCCGTAGTAGGACCAGGATATCATAGTGGAGAAAGCAAAGAATATTACAGCAATAGTTAGTATGGTATCAAACCACGGGAAAATGGTAGCAAAAGACTGCGAAGTGAGGGTGACCCCTTCAACATCCTGCTGAAATTGGTAATTATCAGTGACTATAATTACCAAGGCGGTCAATGTGCAAACAATAATCGTATCGATGAAAGGTTCTAGTAATCCAACTAAACCCTCGCTAGCAGGGTTATTGGTTTTTACAGCAGAATGGGCTATAGGGGCAGAGCCAATACCGGCTTCATTAGAGAAGGCGGCCCTTTGAAATCCAACGATAAGCACACCAACTAACCCCCCGTAAACTGCCTTGGAGTAGAAAGCTCCTTCGAATATGGCTACAAAAGCTCCCGGAATAGCTTCGTAACTAAGGCCAATTATAGTGATTGCAGCCGTGAAGTAAATACCCGTCATAAACGGGACTACTTTTTCTGTAACGCGCGCAATGCTTTTTATCCCACCAATAATAACAATCCCGATTAAAATTGCCATGACAAGGCCAAAAATCCAGCCTGGGAAACCGGGCGCCAGGTTGGTACTGAACTGGGAATAGGCTTGGTTAACCTGAAACATATTACCACCTCCCAAAGAAGCGCCTATGGTCATAATAGCAAAAAGAACAGCCAATACCTTACCTAAGCCGCCCATACCTCGCTCTTTCAACCCTTCACTCAGGTAGTACATCGGACCCCCATAAACTACACCTCGCTGATCAATTTGCCGGTAGCGTACACCAAGGGTACACTCCACAAATTTCATTGACATCCCAAGAAGGCCTGCTAAGATCATCCAAAGCATAGCCCCTGGGCCACCAATGGATATGGCAATGGCTACACCTGCTATATTTCCAAGCCCAACTGTTGCTGACAGCGCTGCGGTTAGTGCCTGGAAGTGAGATACCTCGCCACTCTCATTGGGGTCGGAATACTTACCGCGAACAATATCTATGGCAAATTTGAACTTTCGAATATTGACAAACTTGAAGCTTATAGTAAAAACTAAACCACCGATAATGAGCCACACCACTACAAAAGGAACGGCTACCAGGGGTTTAGAAAGCGCTTGACCCTTTTCAATAGTAGCTCCCTCTGTCAGGTCAAGAATCCTGGATTTAGGTACTTCGTAGGTCTTATCACCGGCTTCTTGGTTAGCTACAGTAAGCGTGGCAACCCTTTCTTCACTGCGATTAATGCGTTTCAGTTCGCCCGTAAAGTCAGCCCTGACAGGTGGCTTGATCGTCAACTTATAAAATATAACGGATGAAATAGCATCAGCAACAGGACCAATCGTTTGATTGATCTGCTCATCAATTGTGAGGGTGTCTGATGAAGATGCTTTTGACTGAAATGGGAAACCAAAAACAATAAGGAGGCCTAGCAAAATCAGGAATTTATGTCTCATCCTGAGGCAGCTTTTTGATAAGTAAGGAGCCAAATATAAAAGAACATCCCAACATAGCACTAAAAGAACAGGTGGCTTCCTTTTAGCTTTTTCTATTTTTAAAATCCCTTGTAATAGCATGGCGGGGCTACCTTTAGCCTTTAAAACCCACTTTTTATATTTTTGTAGAAAAATACCTTCAAAGACAATTGGCTAAAATTTTATGGAAACGTTAAGCGGTAGTGTTTTACTCAGTGAGGTAAGACAAGGTGAAGCATATACACAGGAAGAGGCAGCCCATACCAATAAATCCAAATTTTATCTTGAGAGCTATGGGTGCCAGATGAATTTTTCAGATAGTGAGATTGTAGCTTCCATCCTGATTGAAGCAGGATATGAAGCCACTAACCAAATGGAAGAGGCTGACCTGATCCTTATAAACACCTGTGCCATACGCGATAATGCTGAGCAACGCGTCAGGGCGCGGTTGGCACATTTCAATGGTTTTAAGAAAACCCGACCGGGCTTGTTAATCGGTGTTTTGGGCTGCATGGCGGAGCGTCTGAAAAAGAAGCTTTTAGAAGAAGAGAAGATGGTTGACCTGGTCGTAGGCCCTGATGCTTACCGGGACTTACCCAAGTTGGTCAGGCAAGCAGAAGAAGGGGAAAAAGCTGTGAACGTATTTTTGTCCCGCGAAGAAACCTATGCTGATGTGAGCCCGCTACGCTTGGATGGCAATGGTGTTTCGGCTTTCATATCGATTATGCGCGGCTGCGATAATATGTGCTCCTTCTGCATTGTACCGTTCACGCGTGGACGTGAGCGAAGCCGAAATCCCTACACTATTGTAGAAGAAGCTCGTTCCTTAATTGCCAATGGTTACAAGGAAGTCACTTTACTAGGTCAGAATGTCGATTCTTACTATTGGGATGGTGATACCCCGGTAGATTTTGCAGATCTCCTAGCCATGGTGGCTGAACTTGATCCTGATCTGCGGGTTTGGTTTTCAACTTCGCATCCTAAAGATATCACCGAAAAGGTTGTACATACCATAGCTAGCTACGACAACATCTGCAACTATATTCATTTTCCGGCTCAGTCAGGCAATTCGCGTATTCTTGACCTTATGAACCGTAACCATACCCGCGAATGGTACCTCGATAAAATCAGAATGATACGAAGTATCATACCGGACGCTGGCTTATCCTCTGATATTATTACGGGTTTTTGTACGGAAACTAAGGAGGAGCATCAGGAAACGCTCTCACTCATGGATGAGGTCCGATTTGACATGTCCTATATGTTTTATTATTCAGAAAGGCCCAATACTCCCGCTTCTAAAAATTTACCGGATGACGTTCCCCTTGAAACCAAAAAAGCTCGGTTACAGGAAATTATAGAACGTCAGCGAACCCATTCTCTTGAAAACAATGCCCTTCAGCTGAGTAAGCAGTTTAATGTATTGGTACTTGGTAAGGCTAAAAAATCCAATGATCAGGTTAAAGGCCGGAATTCCCATAATCGTATGATCGTTTTTGAAGATGAGGGCTATAAGCCCGGCCAATATGTAACGGTTGAAGTTACTGATTACACGAGTGCGACTTTAATAGGTCGGGCTATTTCGGCTTAAAAGTCATCTTTTTACAACTATGAGCATTGCCAAGGAACAAATAGAACAAACCAAGAAGCGATTTGGAATTGTAGGTAGTAGCCTGTTACTAAATGAGGCAATGGAAAGAGCTATGAAGGTCGCGCCTACTGACTTGTCCGTATTAATAACCGGTGAAAGTGGTGTTGGTAAAGAAGGGTTTTCGCAAGTAATACATGCCCTTAGTAAGCGAAAACATAACAAGTTCATAGCTGTAAACTGTGGAGCAATCCCTGAAGGTACCATTGATTCCGAGCTTTTCGGGCATGAGAAGGGTGCCTTTACAAGTGCAGTAGATGCTCGCAAAGGTTATTTCGAAACGGTAAATGGCGGTACTATATTCCTCGATGAAGTAGGGGAATTGCCACTAGGCACACAGTCAAGACTTTTGAGGGTACTTGAAACCGGTGAGTATCTAAAGGTAGGCTCATCGAAAGTGCAGAAAACCGATGTCCGCATTATTACCGCTACCAATAAAAATCTTGCGGAAAGCCTTAAGAAAGGAACTTTCAGAGAAGACCTTTACTACCGTTTGAGTACGGTAGAGATCAGTGTTCCACGCTTACAGGATCGGAAGTCCGATATCATGATGCTTTTCGCCAAATTTGCCAGCGATTTTGCAGATAAGCATAAAATTCCACCCATTGAGCTTACGCCGGATGCTGAAGAAGAATTACAGCATTACTCTTGGCCGGGAAACATTCGTCAATTAAAAAATTTTGTGGAGGAGATCTCCGTATTAGAGGCTGACAGGACCCTTGATGCCTATAAAATTCGCGAATATTTACCGTCAGAACAAACCACTGCGGTAGAAAAAGTATCTGGCCAAAACCAAGAAAATGGATTTCAAAATGGCACAAACGAAGAGCGGGAGATCTTGTATAAAATTCTGTTTGACCTTAAGAGTGATGTGTCAGAGCTAAAGCGTCTAATGCAAGAGTTTTTCCGTTCTTTTCCATCCGTAGCCAGTAATACGGATTTTCAAAGTGAGAACTGGAGCGTAGCTGGCCAGAAGCTTTTGCAGGCCAGAGAAGAGCGAAGCCGTGGAGAAGAAGTGAATATTCCGGCTGATGACGCTAAGGCTACTATGGAAGACGCTGAAATTAAAGACCATAACAAACAGGAAACGCTCTCCCTCCAAGAGCAGGAGAAGGAAATGATCAAAAAGGCCCTGGCTAAATATAAAGGTAAGCGCAAAATTGCAGCGCAGGAATTAGGGATTTCTGAACGAACACTATACAGAAAATTGAAGGAATACAACTTAGAAGACCTTTAATAATGCTGAAAAGGTCAAGATCGATCTTAGCAGTTCCCTGTGCTTTACTGGTTCTTGTAAGCTTCACCAACGGATGTGGCGTTTATAGCTTCTCAGGTTCAGCACTTTCAAGTAAAGTGGAAACGGTTACCGTACAACGCTTCCCCAACAATGCAGATCTTGTCAATCCTAACCTAAGCCAGCTATTTACCCAAAAGCTAAGGCGTAAAATTCTCCAGGATACCAACCTCGATTTAGTAGACCAAGGTGGAGACTTAGTTTTTTCAGGAAGTATAACTAAATATAAAGTTTCGGTTGAAACAGTTCAGCGAGGGCAGCAAGCTACAAGTTCCGAACTAAACATCTCTATCAAAACCCAATACAAGAATAAGTTTGATAAAAAGAAAAGCTTCAATAAAACATTCTCAGCGAGTCAAATAATAGATCAAAATGAATCACTAAGAGCAGTTGAGGATCAAAAAGTTGAAAAAATTACAGATCAAATTATACAGTCCATTTTTAACGATTCCATCAATAACTGGTAATACCTAAGGCAATTGGAGAAGGCAGCATTTTTTGAACTAGTTAAAAATCCGGGTAAGATTTCCAAGGAGACTGATCTCCAAGGATTGCTGCAAGTGTTAGAAGCCTATCCCTACTTTCAGTCTGCTTATCTATTCCTTGGGATGACTTATCACTTTCGTGGAGATCCACGTTTTGACCAGTGGTTGCACACTATAGCCATGCATGTAAACTCCTGCGAACAATTTTATCAGCTTTCGCATCCCAAAAAACAAGTTGCCAAAACCGAGCTTCAAGAGCTGGATCAGCTTATTCAACAAACGGCTACGCGATATGATCCTGCCGCTGATCTTGGTTTGAATGAAGCATCATCCAAAAATGAGGAAAGCGAAATATCGGAGGAACAGAAGAGCTCCCAACAGGCAATTCTTGATAACTTTCTTACGAATTATCAAGCTGGCAATTTCAATAAAAAGCAAGCCTCTAATTCCTGGGAATCATCCGCTGATCCAGGAGATTCCACAGAGTCCAAAAAAGGGTATGAGCACATTAAAGAATTTTCTGAAGAAGCCGCTGAAGCTGCTATAGAAAAAGGTGACCCACGAAGAGCAATAGAAATTTATGAAAAGCTATCTTTGCAGCATCCAGAGCATTTCAATTATTTTGTGGAAAAAGCTGAAGAACTAAAGTTCCAGTAGGTAATTGCATTAAAAAAAAGAAAACCCAGATATGCTAATCTTCTTATTAATTCTCATCTTGATGGCTTGTGCGCTTTTGATAATGATCGTTATCGCCCAAAATCCCAAAGGCGGTGGTTTGTCATCCGCTTTTGGTGGAGGAATGGCCAGCAATGTTATGGGAGTGAAACAAACCACCAACTTCCTGGAAAAAACAACCTGGATCGTTGCGGTGGGAATAATGGTGCTCGTCATATTTACAAACTTCTTCATTCCGAGCCGAGGCAGTGGTGATGAAAAGCAGCAAAGCAAGATGAAGGATCAGATTGAGAATATGAAAAGCCTTCCTCAGCAACCTCCGACACCTCAACAAGGGGGTCAACGTCCGCAGGGAGGCCAGAATGAGGGATCGCAACAAGGCAATGGCGGTCAACAAAGAGCTCCACAAGGGCAATCGCCTCAATCCCAACCATCTGGCAATTAGCGCTTAGCTATTCTTTCTTAAGATTTGTTGAAGGTGACGTAATAAAAGGCGTTTGCTAATCGGCAGTAGCGTTTCCTGCATGGGAAAGGTGTATTGAGATTCTACTGCAAAGCTTGCAGGATTTGTCCAACTCTCATAAGTGTGTAAAAGATCCTTTTTAATGCCCTCATAGGTATTTGAAAGCTTGCGTTTAAAGGCATCAAGGTAGCGTGTCTTGAGGCTTTTAAACTGTTGTTTACGGTCTGTAAAGCTTTCTAATTGGTAATAATAAACTGCTGTGTCGCCCTTAGCCCCATTTTGAATAAAAAGGTACCCGTAATAAGGGCTTACAGAAACCAACCCCACCTCTTTTAAAGCTACTTGTTTCTCGATGAAGTCAAAAATAGCTTTCCCTTCTTCCAGGTAAGGCTCAATCGTTAAGACTGATGTTTGAACAATAGCCTCCAGGCTCTCCATCAAGGCATCATCATGGATTACCTTCCGGTAATGCAGTTTTAGCTTTTCCATATCTACGTTTACCAGTTCCTCTGGGAACTGCTCATAGACGCCCTTTTTCCGGTCCAGGAACTGCTTGAGGTTACGGTAATGAAACACCAACTCTGATAGATGAGGATAAAGCTCATTATGAGCAAATGCCCGCTCTGTCTGCCTCAGATAAGCTAACAGGACGTACTTCTTGTATTCGGGGTCCAAACGTCCTGTTAAAAACCAATCAGCTTCCAGCTTTTGTTTTTGATCACTCATAATACCATTCTGTATTTGTCCCAGCAAATTAAGGCTCCTATCAATAAAACGAGTAACATAAATCTATGCGTATCCTGATCAAGTCTGCCAAAATGACCATCGTAAAAAAGCCTTTTCTGCCATTTTTGTGAAAAATTGGCGGAATTAGTCAATGGCATGCATTGTGTTACCGAGCAATTTGGAAATTAATTTGTCAAACAACAAAAAACCGAGTAGCAATGGCGGTAAACATTAAACCTTTAGCCGATCGCGTAATTATTAAGCAGGCTGAAGCAGAAGAAAAAACGCAAAGTGGCATTATCATTCCTGATACTGCTCAAGAAAAGCCCCAAAAGGGAGAAGTTGTAGCGGTAGGCCCAGGCAAAAAAGATGAGCCTACGACCGTAAATGAAGGTGATAACGTCCTTTATGGTAAATATGCTGGTACTGAAATCACGGTAGAAGGCGATGAATATCTCATCATGCGAGAGTCCGATATTCTCGGAGTCATTCAATAGCGAATCGGATTATTTGGTAAAATTTTAAACCTAAAAACAAAAAAAGTACATTATGACTAAACTAATTCAATTCAACACGGAAGCCCGTGATAACCTCAAGCGGGGTGTTGATCAACTAGCCAATGCTGTAAAAGTAACCCTTGGCCCACAAGGCCGGAATGTGGTACTAGATAAGAAGTTTGGTGCGCCTAATATTACAAAAGATGGTGTAAGTGTAGCCAAAGAGGTAGAACTTAAGGATCCCATTGAGAACATGGGCGCTCAAATGGTTAATGAGGTCGCTTCAAAAACCTCTGATACTGCAGGTGATGGCACAACTACCGCTACTGTTCTAGCCCGTGCTATCATTAATGCCGGATTAAAAAATGTTACCGCTGGCGCAAATCCTACCGACCTCAAAAGTGGTATTGACCTGGGTGTTCAAGCAGTTGTAGAAGACCTGAAAAAGCGATCCATTGAGGTCGGAAATGACAATAATAAAGTTCAGCAAATTGCCAGTATCTCCGCCAATAATGATGATGAAATCGGCAAATTGATCGCTGAATCCATGCAGAAGGTTAAGTCGGAAGGTGTTATTACCGTAGAAGAAGCTAAGGGAACTGACACCTACACCGATATTGTAGAAGGAATGCAATTTGACCGCGGTTACTTATCCCCTTATTTTGTCACGGACACTGAAAAGATGCAAGTTGATCTTGAAGATCCTTACATTCTAATCTGTGACAAGAAGATCAGTAACATGAAGGAGCTCATGCCCCTTCTTGAAAAGGTAGTGCAGTCCAACAAGCCCATCCTGATAATCGGTGAAGAAGTAGAAGGTGAAGCGCTTGCTACATTGGTCGTCAATAAAATGAGGGGTACTTTTAAGGTAGCCGCTGTTAAAGCTCCTGGCTTTGGAGATCGCCGTAAAGCTATGCTGGAAGATATTGCTGTCCTCACTGGCGGTACTGTCATTTCAGAAGATAAGGGTTACACCCTTGAAAGCGCTGACCTTAGCTTCCTTGGTTCAGCTGAAAAGATCTCTATCGACAAGGATAACACCACCGTTGTTAACGGTAAAGGTGAGTCCGATGATATCCAAGCTCGAATAAAGCAGATTAAGAAGCAAATAGATGATACCGATAGCGAGTACGATCGTGAGAAATTGCAAGAGCGTCTGGCTAAGTTAGCGGGCGGTGTTGCCGTACTGTACGTAGGAGCTTCTTCTGAAGTGGAAATGAAGGCTAAAAAAGATCGTGTAGATGATGCCTTGAACGCCACCCGCGCTGCTGTTGAAGAAGGCATTGTTGCAGGTGGTGGTTCTTCTTACCTCCGCTCAGTCAATGCTCTCAATTCCGTTAAAGGTGATAATGAAGATCAAAATATCGGGGTTGGTATCGTTCAGAAGGCAATCCAAGAACCGTTACGATTAATCGTAGAAAATGCAGGTCAGGATGGTTCCATCGTCCTTGAAAAGATCAAGGAAAAAGACCAAGATAACTACGGTTACAACGCTAAGAAGGAACAATATGAAGATCTGCTTGATGCAGGTGTCATTGATCCCACTAAGGTCACCCGCGTTGCTATTGAAAATGCAGCTTCGGTTTCCGGCATGTTCCTGACTACGGAATGCATCCTGGCAGATAACCCAGAAGATGAGCAAGAAGCCGCCGGTGGTGGCGGTGGTGATATGGGTGGAATGGGAGGAATGGGCGGCATGATGTAATTGCCCCCTTTTCATATTCCACCATTTTCAAAAACCCGGTAAGTGTAATGCTTACCGGGTTTTTTTGTATAGAAGCAAAAAGCGCAATAGGCACTTGATTCAAGCCTCAGGTATTAACCAAAGCACTGTTTTGGAAAACTCAATCCTATTGTTGGATCAATATTTTCCCAATCGTATGTATTTACGTGATAACTTAATTTATAGCTTCTAACTTTATTGATATTATTTATTGGCCACTTTTTCTTCTATAAGAGTGCTTGAAAGGTGTTGTAAAGGATACCCTTATGCTCTACGAAAATGTGTTCAAAATAAGCTAAGCCATTTGGCAGGATCGGACAGCAATCGAAATACATAGCTTCCACTGCACTAATTCCGGAAAATCCTGCGTTGAAATTACCGGTAACAAATCTCCCCTCTGTGCTAACGAGCAGCATAGTCGTTAAAGCTTTTGGTAAAACTAAATGCTACAATTTTTTCATCCAGTTGAGTTTTAAGCTCCTCAAAAACTTTAAAGCTTCCATAGGTAGCATCTCCAAGCAGGGCTTAATCAAAGTTATAGCCTTCTTCGTCCAGCTTCATCATAAGCTTAGCAAAAGTTTACGGGTTTTATTTTCCTTCCAGCAGTGTTTCTAGATAAGCAATGAAGGCTCGTTTACCGTTTTATTTTTTTGGTATAAAAGGAACAAAAGGGGATAAAGCTAACCCTGGTAGGTGGAGCACTTCACTTTTGCACTTAATCTTGTCAACTGTTTCCAACTCACGGTAGAGCAGGTAACTATAAAGTAATTGATAAGTCTCTGAATAAAAACTATCCTTGTTATCCCTTCTGTTGAGGAGCACCTTATCAGCATTAAAAGCTGATGAATAATTTATAAAAGCATGGTTAAGCCAATTAGTATGGCAAATAGCATTTTTACCCTATGGATAAGGCATTAATTTCATAAAAACATAAAAAAAGTGGGGGGTTGAGAAAATGTCCGTTTGTCAGTACCAGGAAAATGGAAACATCCAGCATATCAGTCGCTATGATGAGGCCAGGATAAAGATCAATGCTTTTAGCACGATTCGAAAGCTTGAATGTTGATCCAGGCAACGCCATTTGCAGTAACGCCCCTCCATGCTAAAAAAAGACATCATGCTGACTGTTGTTGGCTACACATAAATCCAACGAGCGATGAGAACCTGTGGAAAAAAGCTTTAGAAGGAGAGTTTTCCTGACTCTTCAGGAACTTCCCCATCTACACAACAAGGATAACCTTCTGAGCGTCAATCCAATTTGACATCAAAAGCATCCCTTAGCCCATTACCTACTAGATAAAAGGCCATAACCATTAACATGATGGCAATACCCGGTAAGATAGCCAGGTATGCTGAATCTAAAATTATAAACCCGCGATGGTCATTAATCATATAACCCCAAGCTGGTGCAGGGGGTTGTACCCCTATTCCCAGAAAACTTAAGCCCGCTTCAAGCAGAATAGCTGTGGCAAAATTTGCAGCTGCAATAACGATTACCGGCCCCAGAATATTCGGCATCACATGGTGGGTGATGGTTCGGCCTGTTCGAACCCCAAGGGCACGGCTGGCCTCAACAAATCCCGCTTCCCGCAGACTTATAACCTGGCCCCGAACAACACGAGCTACCTCCACCCACATGGTTAGGCCTACGGCAATAAATACCTGCGTAATCCCTTTCCCTAATGCCAAGCTTAGAGAGATCACCATTAGAAGCGTTGGTATAGACCACACAACATTGATCAGCCATTGAACCACTTCATCTACCCATCCTCGGAAAAAACCACCAATTGCACCAATGATAAGCCCAATAAGTAAAGAGATACCCACAGCGATCAACCCAACACTTAAGGAAACCCTGGTACCCAGCAGTAAACGGCTAAGCATGTCGCGGCCAAAACGATCGGTTCCCAACAAAAAAGTCTTTTTTTGAATGCATTGTTTTTTAACCTTGTCCTGAAGCGCTGATAATTCAATCTTTTTGACTTTTCCCCTGTAATTGGTAAATAGCACACTGTCTTCTAAGCGGTTAATATTGGGCGCTTCACTTTTTAAGTGGTAAGCCAATTTTACTAACGATACTTCGCGTTGAGGAGCTTTTTGGGTATCCTTTCCTACATAAGGTCGGTAACTAACTTCAAAATCCTTTATTTTCCAACTAGATATGGGAGTTGTTTGGTAAGGAAGCGAACGCCCCCTCCATAATATTTGCCAAAAGGTATTAGCAGGCGGTGAACCATCTTTGTAATGTTTGAGAATAGTGGTTTGAAACCCCGGCTTTTTCATCTCAACCGGAAGCATTATGTTGTTGGCATTCTTAGAATTATCAGGAATGATAAAGGGAGCGATTATAGCTACGATGATAGCCATTCCTATCAGAACCAAACCTCCCATACTTGGCTTGTTCTGCTTGAAACGTTGCCATGCCAACCCCCCCGGTGAACGTTGCCGGTTGTTCCCTTTAATCATGGGGTCCGTTATTATGAAGGCTTATGCCTTTTTGAGTAGCACTAAAGCAGTATGACTCGAGGTTATCGGTATCGTAAACGGCTGTCTGCTCATACTGATTGTTCCTGATGTTGAATATGTAAGCGGCTACATAATGCTGCCCAATCAAATTGCGAAGGGCATCTTTAATTTCGGGTTTAGAAGCACTTACTTCTTCACAGAGCCTGTTAAACGGCTCTACAAAATACAAGCGACCCAGAATGTCATATTCTAGCTTTTCCATTTAATGCACTTTTCGTCCTTTCCATCTGAATCCTCCAACTTGGCTAGCTATACCAATCCCTACTACGTAAAAGGGATAAATGAAGGCCGCTGGAAAATAAAGCAACAATGAAGCACTTTGTTGTTTGAAAAAAGTTGTCAACTGTACCAAAAATAGAGATTCCGGCACCATTTTTAGACCAAAAGCGATAACAGTTAGCAAAAAACCACCATTCCAAGGTAAGACCAAAAGTAGTAACAATATCAAATGGTAAAAGCCTACAAACCCTGTAACAACTTTTAAGAAGACGCTTTCATAATAAGGCCCTTTGGAAGCCCATCGCATGCGCTGCTGCCAAAGTCCTTTTAGAGTGGATTGAGGTTTTGTATGGACCATGGCAGCGGTGCTTTTAAGAAAGTACACTTTGTTAGGGTAACGGCTATGTAGCTTATGCATAAGAAACTCATCATCCCCTGATGCAAGCCCATCTACGTCTTGAAACCCATTGACATCCCAGAATGCTTGTTTTCTGTAAACCAGGTTAGCTCCATTGCACATACTAGGAACATGCTGGCGAACCGTAGCTGCCCCTATGCCAATCAAAGCCATGAATTCGAGTATCTGTAATTTGCCAAGCAAACCTTTCGCGTCCCAAAATGCAACTGGCCCTGAAACCAAAACAGGGTCTTGCTTTTGAATAAACTGGTAAAAACACTTAAGCCAGGTTTTGGGATGCTGACAGTCAGCGTCTGTTGTGACGATCCACTGCCCTTTGGCATATTTGATACCTGTCTGAATGGCCAGCTTTTTAAAGGCCACATAAGTTGGGTTCTGAGCATCCTGCGATTTATGACAATATAATGGAAGGTGTTTATATTGGCTTTGGAAATTTTTAAGCGTTTGCCAGGTGTCATCTGTGGAATGGTCATCCACAACGTGAACTTCGTAACCTTTAAGTGGAAAATCCTGCTGAAATAGATGATTGAGCGTTTGCACGAGACCATGTTCTTCATTCCGGGCCGCTATAACTACCGAGAAAAATGGGGTTGTGGCAGGCTCTACAGATGAACCCCCCCCCTTAAATTTTGACAATAAAGCCCAACCTCTTATAAACCAAGCTATTAATAGCATATAAAGGCATCCAAGAAGCAGAATAATTACTTCGACCATTCATCTGAATCCGTTTGAGGAGATCGGCTAAAAACCATTAGTAAGGCTCCTATTAAAGCTGGTAAAAGGATGTTAATGAGCCATAAGCCATAGGTTGCTGCAAGGATGTTTACGGAATGCCCGCTGAAAAATCCTATAAAATGAACAGCCGTAACACCCCTAACACCAATCTCCGCTAAAGCAATGGTAGGAATAAGGGTTTGCGCTAAAAAAACTACGGGTAGAACAATAATCCCTTGCCCTATTGATAGGGTTACCTGGAAAGCATAAAGTAGTAAGTAAAATTGACTGACAAAAATAGCATAACGAGCAAAAGCGAATAATAAAGTTCGCCAGAGACCTTTCTTATCATACTTACCAATAAGCTTCAAATATTGTGTAACTTTTCTTAAATACCCTTTATTTGGTAGAATCCGAAAAAGCGTGGGTATATTAAAATAAGCAAGTAGAAGCGTAGCATTTAAGATTCCAATTAGCATCACCATCATATACATGTTGATCGTGATCCGGTCAAAAGGATAATAAAAGTAAGCAATAAAAGCCAAGCTGCCGACCACAACACTAATAAGGAACTGTGCTAAACTACCTACGATACTAGCAATAATAGCTTTTACGCGATAGCTAGGCGGTATATAAAAAATTCTTCCTAAGTATTCTGCAATTCTATTCGGTAACAGCGCACTTACACTCACACCACTCAAGACAGCTTTTGAAGCTGTTTTCAGGCTAACAGGATGAACAATTTGCATCAGGTACTGCCATTTCAATGCTTCAAAACCCCAATTGGCCAACATAAGGAAAGCAACCAGAGGCATTAAAAGGTATCGGGTTTTTTGTAGGTCTTGCACATTTTCAAGCAGGGTCTGAAAGTCTTGACTGTAAAACAGGACATAGATCAAATACCACGTAGTGCCGATAAGGATAAACCCTTTGAGTAGTATACGCAGGGTATCACTATGGGTCTTCAGCAATAAATAGAATCGATGAAAAGAGCGTTTAAAATTAGGCAGAAGCAAGGCCAATCTATGAGGTAGATGATATCACGTATAAAGGAACGAATCTAACCAAAACCGCTATTTTTGAAGGATTGGAACGGAAATGTTATGCAGGATTCTGAGCGTATGATTTTAGGCGTAGACCCTGGTACGGCAAATATGGGTTATGGCTTAATAGGTATTAATGGCAATCAAACCCAATTGGTTACTTACGGGGTCATTCAACTCCATCAGTATAAAGACCATATGGTAAAGCTTCGTAAGGCTTTTGAACATTCCCTAAATTTAATTGAGCAATACCTACCAGATGAGCTTGCTATAGAGGCGCCTTTTTACGGGCAAAATGTTCAATCAATGCTTAAGCTTGGACGCGCACAGGGTGTAGCTATGGCAGCCGGCCTGTATCGCGATATCCCCATTTTTGAGTATGCTCCTAAACGCATCAAGCAATCGATAACAGGTAAAGGAGGAGCCTCTAAAGAACAAGTAGCAGGTATGCTTCGCCACCTTTTGAATACTTCCTTGAATCCTGCTTACCTTGATGCAACAGATGGATTAGCCACTGCTATGTGTCATTATTACCAAGGAAATCCTGCGCAGGAAAAGCCTAAGCCTGGGTACAGCTCCTGGAGAGCTTTTATAGATAATAACCCTGATCGTACTCAGTGATGATCCTACGGCCTGGGTAATACTACTGCTTGTTGAATATCATCCGCAATCTGCTGCAAGGTGGCCTCTTCCAACTGCAGTTTTGATTTTTTAAAGTCAATATCCCCTTCATGATTGATCGGAATTAGGTGAATATGAGCATGAGGAATTTCCATACCCAAAACAACGACCCCTACCCTCTCGCAATCAATGACGGCATCTATACCTCTTGCGACATGCTTAGCAAAAATGCTCATTTGCCCTAACCAATCATCATCTAAATCAAACAGGTAATCGGTTTCCTTTTTGGGGATAACCAGTGTATGCCCTTTTGCCAGGGGATTAATGTCTAGGAAAGCGAAATAGTAATCATTTTCGGCCACCTTGTAAGATTGGATCTCTCCGGCAATTATTTTGGAAAAAAGCGTGCTCATATAATGCTTAAAACTTTTTAAACCTTAAAGAGAAGTGGCCATTTATTCAATCGTAATATCTAAAATCTCAAGTTTAAGTTTACCTGCGGGCACATCTACCTCCACTACATCACCAACTTTTTGACCCATTAATGCTTCTCCTATAGGAGACGAAGTGGAGATTTTACCTTCTTTAAGGTTAGCCTCCTTTTGGGCCACCAGTTTGTACTTCATTTCTTTATTGGTGTTATGATTTTTAATGTAAACCGTTGATAAAGCGCTTACTTTGGAGGTATCCAGGTTTTCTTCATCTACTACTTTCGCATTACCATAAGTTTTCTCTAACTCAGCGATTTTAGATTCTAGCTTTTTTTGCTCCTCTTTAGCCGCTTCGTATTCGGCATTTTCACTTAAATCTCCCTTAGATGCCGCTTCAGAAATGTTATCGGAGATCCGCTTCCGCTCGGTAGTTTTAAGGTAATCAAGCTCTTCTTTAAGCTTTTGCAATCCTTCTTTCGAAAAGTATTCTGCCATAATCACAACTGTTTTTGCTTTTTTCACTAGAGTATGTGGTAAAAAAGCGGAAAATAAAAACGTTCTGACCAAAAAGGACAGAACGCTTTATTGAGGTTTGAGATGTTTTGTAAAATTAAAGATTCATGCTGAGCCCAATAGAGTGGACCCCATCAAAGTTTCGCGTTGACCTGTACGAATAGTCAAATGTAAACTTGCTACGATAATCCTTGTCTCTGCCTTTCATTTCTTTCTTGTCACCAAAGGGTAAATTAATTGAGAAACCAGCCGAAGGGCCACTGTATACGGTGGAAGTATTCTCTTCCTGGAAAATATCTTTTTCATACAAAATTCCAGCACGGAGGTCAATAATTTTACTCAAACTATATTCAGCGCCAAAGGTAAATTGATTCTTGGAGAAGGAATTGTTTATAAACTTACCGCTCAGGCTTAATTCTTGGGCATCTTCACTACCAAATTGAATGTCCTGAGCAACTGCAATTGTTAACAAGGATGGTAGTTCAAAAGAATTTGAACGCTGACGAACGGTTTGCGGAAAATCATTCCCCTGAACAGTAGCTCGGTTACTTAAGCCACTACCGGAAAATTGCATTGGAGTTCCAACGTTTCGAAGAGCAATGCCGAAGTGGGAGTTTTTTTCTTCCCCTCCTGAAAGATTGGTAGCATACTGAATACCGGCATTAACAGCCACACCTGTAGCCGTAACCTTATCCAGGGATTCCGAAATAAAGCGGAATGCGACTCCACCCTTTATAAAATTTGAGAATTGCTTAGCATAGCCCACCGATACATTAACAATACTGGGATTGAAGGTGCCTTGGCCCCCATCAGGATTAAATACCGTTGTCCTTTCAATATCTCCAATGTCAAAGGATGTGATAGATGCTGCTACAGCATTGGTGTTCCTTTCACCCAAGGTAGTCGAAAATCCAAAAGCATTCATATTCATACTGGTTCCCAGCAAGTATTTCGACCTTGATATTTTAAATTCTGTGTTTTGGGTTCCCAGAAGCCCTGCTACATTATTACGAATGGCTTCTATCCCGTTGATCTGGGCCATATTGGAACCGTGTAAGCCTGAGGTCGCTGGCCATGGGTTGATCATGAGTTCAGCTGCACCAGCTTGACCCACCCGATCTGGGTTGCCACCTTCAACATTCAAGGCTAATAGAATACCTGAGCAGAAAAAAAGTACCTCTAGTGATCGTTTCATTATGGTTTGGTTTTAAGCTTCTTTAAAAGGTGTCTAAATCCAGCGGTCTTTTGATCCCGAACCATTTAATAGTTGTCGTTCCTAGTTCAAAAGCGTCCACATGGATCAAGTAAACACCACTGCCAATGGGCACCCGCTGTTCATTACGCAGGTTCCAATCCAGGTAAGTTTGATGGTTTTCCTCAGTTTGGTCTTTATTAAACTGACGCACAAGCTTACCATCCAAACTGTAAATGGAAATTTGACATTTTTGCGGGAGGTTAGTAATGCGAACTCTGTTATCAAGCTGACTGCGCTCATAAGGTGAATAAGCATAATAAGGATTAGGAACTGCTTTTACGTTATCAAGAGCAGTCTTACCCATCGCTTTATCCACTTCTGTCGCCAGATCAGCGGTATTAAAAGAATAAAGCGGTAGATTTTGATTTTCATCACTTACTTCTGTGCTTGCAGTTTCATAAGGAACATTAACCCTTAAGGATACTTCCGTACGAGTAGGTATAAGTCCTTCCTCAAGAGATTTCAGCTGGAAATCTTCCCGCAAAGCAGGTACCATTACCCACATAGCTGAGCCAAACATTCCAGTAATTTCAGTACGGCTACCATTCTGAAGAATCTGTTGGTAAAGTTTTCCTGAATCATAAGCAGCTGTAACCTCATCGGGATTTCGCACCACATTATTGGTGGTATTTTCTCCCATAATGTAAATGTAGTGCTTACCAGCAAAGGGATAATAGTTAAAATCCCCACTTGAAGCGCTACGATTAAATATATTGGACGTAGGATTCCACAACATGTCTGTACCATTTTCATCACTATACCAGGAATCCTCTCCAAACATGATATTTAAGCGCTTGCCGGTTTCAAGGTTTATGGCATATCCCGGAAACCATGACCTTCCTTTATCTTCACTTTTGGAAACATATTGTGGTTTGCCATCCTCAATAGCATTCGGATCCAGCCATGATGCGTGATCACGAAGTATGGCATTATTTCGAATATCAAATTTTTGAGCATCGCCTTCGGCTAGCCCTTTACTGGGGTTCATTTCCAGTACCACACATTGCGTCCACTTACTCTTATCATTCGTGAAGACGAGGTCCACACTGTGTAAATTCTCAATGTTACCATTTTTGTATCTATTACCACTTGGAATAGCAGGACCAAGGGTTGGCAAATTGCCAGAGCTATTCGCTATAGCCGTTAAGCCATAAGGTGCTACGATACCATCTAATAAATTCTCATAGATACCATTAGGATCTATAAACCGCCATTCATTATCAATATTAACGCTAGCGTCAGCAAGGGATACATCGTAATTATCTGCACCTTGATTAGGGGTGTTTAGCTCACCAGAACGAATCCAGTCAGCTGGGAATGGTATACTTCTGGATTCACCTCTATCTCTATCATTTACACCATCAAGCCATGTTTCCTGGGAATTCTCGTAAGATATTTCCGCACTTTTAAAGCCAAGCGAATCTAGCACAGTATCTAATCGTGGTCCATTGGTTTTTCCTAGTTTTACCGAAATACCAAATTGATCAATTACTTGGGGGTTATCAGCGCTAAGCGGCTTATTGGCATTAACGGAGTCTTGATTATCTCCCATTTTAATTAGAGACCAGGTAGCATTCCGTGATAGTTGTTCACCTTCAGTATTGGCAATACCTCCATCCTTCATTTGGAAGATAAAGTTACCATTAGGTACATTCAGCGGATCATGAACAAAAATGTCTACCGGACCGCCATTCACTTTATAAGTAGGGTTCTCCACAGAACCATCTTGTAAAATCTCATCTTCTGTTTTTTCTGTTAATTCTAATGATAAACCACCATTACCAGTACCTTCCAATCTTGTGATACGAGGCTGATCACCATAATCTGCTTGTTGTACGACACCACCCTTTTCAGCTGTCACTTTATGAGGTACAACAGAAAAGAAGATTGGATTCCTACCCGCTAAATACTGCCTATTGGCTTCTACTGAAGCTGAATCGTTAGGATTTGCCGCCGCATAAGGGACAAGGGCAAAGTAGTATTGCGTATTGTTGATAAGTTCATCTTCGCCGGAAGCGAAAACATCCGTATTAATTTGAAAGTTATGTTTTATACCATCATCATTTCCCTGGACCTTAAGAACAGATTGAAACTCGTTTACCGTAGCGTTAAACTCTTGATTAACAAGCGTGGATATTTGGTTATCAATATCAGTCTGCCGTACTACTCTGGCCTGTTCTTCATTGTCAAGTTGAGCAGCAGATACACCTCCATCTTTCAACTGATATAGTTTATATCCTTCAAATCTATATTCAATGGTATCCGTTCGTTCTTCCCCTAATGTTTCGTCCGTGTAAGCTTCTGTTTGCTGGCTTTCGGTTATAGACACAACTAAGGACTCATTCAGCTCCTGCGCTTTAACTTTTGGTGATGGCGGACCATCCAAGATGTCAAAATCATTGTTAAAAAGCTGCTGAGCACGATCATCCGCAACTCGCAAAAGATCTAATGAACCGATATTTCCACCTGATGTAGCTTTTGCCCATACAACGCCAACCGTAATATTGTTAACCGCTCCAGGCATTAGCGTAAATGGCCCCGAGGATTGAATAAAACGCCTATCTCCGGGAACATTACCTGCAGTGCCTTCTGTCCATCCTTCGCCATCTGCAGGATCACCAGGAAACATGAAAGATGTTTCATCATTGCCACCTTTACCATTTCCTCCCTCGGTAACAGGTGACCCATCTTTCCAAGTAGCTGTTAAATAGTTGTAATAGTGTTGCGCTTCTTCTGGATTACCCGTTGAAGTAAAGTCATTGTTGTAATAAACAAAGTTGTCCATCCCGCGGGTCCTACCATCGCGAGTTGTAGGACCTTGAAAATAGTCAACACCGACAGATGGAGGGTTTTGGCCATATCCTCGAGTGCCCTCATCAAAATCGTCCCCATTGTAGCAAATGCCTAAATCCCTAGAGGTATCACATCCTACAAAATCATCAAAGGCGAAACCAAGGTCAGCGTCAACCCATTGACCCATGAACATGCTATCCAATCGGTTATTGGAACGGTTAATCAATTTATGCTGGTAAAACGTCATGTTGTTGACTTGATCATTGGTCTTGAAAGCAAAAGCTGTTGTCTGAATTTCCATACCAATGGCTGGGGCCTGTGTCTCAGAGTGAATATTCCCTTTATCGTTATAAATATACCATAAAGCCTGATCACCAGGAATGTCAGGGAAATCACCTTTACGAGGCTCATACACACCATTGTTATTAACATCCGTAAAAGGAGCCAAGTACCTACTTTGGCCTTTAGTAACATCACCCCTTGTGGGCCAATTGAGAATATCATTAGGGATGTTTTGGGTATTTCCTTCCTTAATTTCCTCGATATCCTCCCGGTTAACTTTCCATATCTTATCCCAATTAGAACATACTTCCTGATTAACCGAAGCATCGGTTGTATCCAATGGCCCTGGCCAGTAATCATAACTTTGCTGCTGGCGGTAGGTCATAGCGGCTTGACGTAAATTACCTCCTTGATCAAACCCCCCTAACCATACCGAACCAGCAAATAAGGAAGATTTAAAAGGGGCTTCATCGGTATTAGGTATGATGTACCTAGCCGTATTTACCAAATCCCACCACATGTCACCACCATTCATGATGCGGGCTCTCACATTATTAATATCAAGGTTTACAGCAGCGCTAGGAGGCTCGCAACCAGCTTTTAGTTGACGCTGCCCTTTCTTTTGCGTAAGCTGTTCCTCACCTTGATCTACATTTTCTTTTCCAATAGCAGCCCCATTGCCGAAGAGGAGGAAAGCTACCATTATTAAAGTCAAAACCTTCTGATTTCGCATATTTTATACTTTTACTTACGTATGATCACTTATATTCTAACTATTACTAAAAATTCAACCTTGCCCCTAATCGAATAATCCTAGGTCGTCCGAAATTTCTGGGATTTTCAATTTTAGCACGGTACTGATCCCGATAGGCTTGCCGGCTAACCTGTTGACTAATAACCTGCTGACCTTGCAAGGATGATAGAAAACCATCATCTTCAGGGGAACCTGTAAATCTGTAGACGTTCTGGACGTTTTTGGTATTGAGAAGGTTGTCTACCCGTAAGTATAGGTTGAGGTTTTGTTTACGACCTCTACCTACAGCGCCACTACCCCCCTCTTTATCACCACCGGTCAGATCCAGCGGAATGGTTTTGTCTATTCGAATATTTGCAGTCCAGGTCCAGGGTAGTCGCCTTCCGTTAATATCACCATCTTGAACCGGTCGTTGACGAATACCTACCGCAACTGCTCTAGTTACATTACTTTGACCTGAGTAGGGCTGACCAGAAGAGGCACTGACCCGAAAGTTAAAACCGACATTTTTAAGCAATTGCGAGCCACCACCTGTAACCGGGCCATTGTAGCTAGCTCCGGAGCCAAACCGGTAATCCAAAATCCCTTGAAGATTATGCCTGATATCGGTATTTAATGGGAATGGCGTACGAAGATTAGGCTGACCCGCTTGGATTAAAGCACTTTGATCGGCGGTATTGGATCCCGTTCCATTCGCAAATTGTAATGTGTAGCTACCACGAAAACTTACCGGACTTCGGGAAGTAGCCCTCAGATCATAAATAGCTGTTAATCCTTTAGTGGTACTAAAATCGATATTACGGAACGTGGTATAGGTTGTAGGATAGGCTTGACTTATCTGTTGAATTTGAATAAGGTTTCGCGTTTCCGTGTAAAAAGCTTTAATCTCAAATGATGATCTACGGGTGAGCCGCTGTTTAAAACCAAGGGTAAACTTGTTACTCCGCTCCGGTTGTAAGTTTGGATTGTTTATAGTTTGGGTAGCGCGATCTTGTAAGTAGTAGTAATCATCAATGGTAGTTTGGATCCGACTTTTAGGCCGCTGAACCAATACATCATAACTGGCTCTGAATCGTGCTTCTTGCGAGATAGGGAAAGAGAAGGCTATTCGTGGCATAACGTTAACCTGGGGCTCATATTCTTCAAAACCTTCAGCAACCAGGTTATCATCTTCATCAACACCATCAGCCAGGAAAGGAGCAATCTGACCTGTTCTTGTTTGAATCGCAATAGAATTGGGGTTAGCAACTGATCCTCCTGAGTTGTTGAACCAATTATCCCCTTTACGATAACCTACAATTTCATTCGGGTCAAAAGGATCATCCACATATACCACGCTTTGATCAGGCACATTACCAGGATGGTTCCCTGCTGGATTAAGCTCTGGATCCACTTCAGATTTCTTTTTAGTGGGAAATAAGGAAAATTTATCCTTCGGAACCATTTGATTAGCATCAAAACGATCTACGCGAACACCCAACCTAAAAAATAGATCCTTTACTTTGAATTTATCTTGAATATAAGCCGCGGTGTAGTTGGGATTGTAAGCTCCCATAGGTCTGGTGCTCGGATTGTTTAAGAACTCCTCTATACTTGGATCATCGGAGATTTTGTTCCCCTTGTAATCATAACCAAAATAGTTCACACCGCTTTGGTTAAGGAGTTCATCAGCACCGAAAAGTCCAATGGATAGATCATTGGGGCTAAGCTCATCAATATTTATAAATTCTTTAGGACCATAATCTTCTTGCTCCCGGAGACGCTTGTCAAAGGTAGTTTGTCCTCCTTCATTTAAACGATCATAATTTACAGTATCCGTAAACGTACCGTTATTAAATTGAGGTTGAGGGTTATCGGTATCTAACTGACGTATATGGGAGTTCACAGATTGTCTGCCAATAGTCCAGAGGTTGCGAGCTGCAACATTATAACCACGGCGAATAATCTGTTCATATTGAACACCTAGGTTAAAACTATGCTCACCTACATCAAAAGAGCCACTAGCTGAAGCTCTGAAAGTTTCCCGCTCAAACTTAGCAAAACCGCCAACCGGATTGCCAGTATTTTGCCATAGGCTGTAGACCAGTTGCGGGCCATCACCATTTCTAAGCCCTCCATTTGCAGCTATTTGCTGCAGGGAATTAACATCATTATTTAAAAACCCAAAAAGTTGTTCAGTGTAGTTGCCTGCTGTTTGGTTAATATTCGCGGGAGTGAATTCAACAGCAGTATCTGTAAATCCTTGCTGGAAAAATGCTTCTTCAACTGTTCCCCCTACTGAATCTTCCGTAAATCGATAATTCGGGGCTCGCTTGCGTTCAAAATTGCCGTAATAACCGTACTTAAAAAAGTCTTCTTCAAATTTCTCGTTACGGTTTAAACGGTTATTCTTAGCGTAGGAAGCTTGTAATGAATAAAAAACGTTACGAATACCCTCATTATCATCATCGTTCGCAAAACTTTGAGTCATCCTTAAGTAAGTACGAAAGTTCCGGCGTTCAAGATCTGAATAGTTTTTGTAATTGAACATGCTGTTAATCCGGGAATAGTCTTGGTTGGTCCTGAAACCATACTGGCCACCGGCAATGAGATTAATTTGATCAGAAAGGTTATAAGTAAGCTTACCTGTAAAATTGTAGTTCAAGCGGTCTACATTAGGCCGCGAGTCTACATTCTTGATATTATCATCAGTTACAAAAGCTGCATTTGGCTGAAAGCCCGCAGATGTAGGATCTCTTACAAGAGGTTTAGCTTGGAGCTCATTAAGGGTTTCATCATTAACCACGGGATAGCCTGAAACCGTTGGACGGGGTTCATCTTGAAAGGTGACAACACCACCAAATTGAAAGCCCAGTTTAGTTGTAGAACTGTCAGTACCTTTATACTTTTTGAAAATGGGTCCTGAAACATTGCCCTCAAGTTGGTTAAAACCATACCCATCTAAAAACTGGGAGCTTAATAATTCTATAGACCCCCTGTAAGATGGTGTTGCACCTTTGGTTGTAATAGATACAATACCACCTGTCGCATCACCATGCTTAGCTGGAATACCAGATGTGATGGTATTAATGCTCTGAATAGAACGTTGAGGAACGCCTCTAAGACCACGTACACGAACGCCATCAACTTTAACTACTGTTCCTTCATCGCGCTGACCCATGATGCTCAAACCACCAGCTTTTGTGCTAATCTGCGTATTTAGACTAATGACATCATTAATGCTTTTAGTAGGCATCTTACTAATCGACTCCTCATCAAAGCTTTTTGAGCCGGTTGTTTTGTCCTTTTTAAACAATCCGCGGTGAGCTTCGATATCTACAATCTTCAGGGTTTTATCTGGTGAAAGGGTGACATCCTTGACCGTAGTACGCCCTGATCCTACTTCAACATTCTTTAAAATTTTTCTACCATAACGGACATCTGAAAATTTCAAGTCGTATTTACCTGGAGAAATAGCGGTTAACTCATATTCCCCTTCTTCGTTTGTTACTGATCCTTTTGTGCTACCACTTACTTTTACCGTTACATTCACGCCAATCACAGGCTCTCCCGTCTTGGCATCGGTAACCTTACCTTCTATTCGCCCATACTGGGACTGAGCATTAGCAGAAAAATTAGTTAACAATATGATGGCTACTAAAAACCCGAGTAGTTTCTTTACCATAACCCTTGATTTCAGATTTAACGGAGATTCAAAATTGTATAAAAGTTAAAAGAAGCACAAAAGCGGGTAACCGCCTATTTCTTCTAGCAGCACTTTACTTTAAGGTTTAATTAAAGGGTCAAATTTAATTTTATCTCACAGCTAACAAAGGCTTTTTGTTAAAAAATGCCCATTACTATTGGCTTCCAATCACTTAAAAAGCGCTTTGCTGTCTGTAAAATGCCTTTAATTTCTCTATTAGCCCTTCATAAATGGCGTTTTCTGAGTAGTAAGACCATCCAGCAATATGGGGTGTTATTATGACATCCTGCCGATTTTTTAGAGCATCTGTCACTTCCTTGACATTTTCACTGGGTGTTTCATAGTCTTCTGTTTCCAACACATCCAGGCAGGCGCCCTTGATAGTGCCTTCCTTTAATCCTTTTAGCATGGCTTCACTGCTAACTACACTTCCTCTGGCCGTATTAACAATGATTAAGGGTTTTATTCTACGGGCAAGTTTCGTTTCATTGAAATAGTGATGGGTATCAGTGTTATAGGGCACATGAAAGCTGATCACATCAGCATTCCGGAATAGGTAATCAGGATCACTTGGCTTTACATAGCCATGATCACCGTTTATAGTTTCAAATTTATCATAGGCCAGAATTTCACAGCCCAGCCCTTTCAATTTTTGCGCAAAAGCGCTGCCGGTGTGCCCATATCCCACAATTCCTACCGTAAGGTTGCGCAGTTCAGTCCCGCGATTAGCTTCCCTTTCCCAGAGCCCGGCTTTTACTTGATTTGATGCTGAAAGTAAACAATGGAGTAAAGCTAATAGCATCCCAATGGCATGCTCACCAACTGCGTGACAATTACCTTCGGGAGAGGTGATCAATTGGATATCACGACTGTTAGCCGCTGAGCGGTCCACATTATCTAAACCAGACCCGGGACGCATTATGAATTTCAGATCCCCACTGACGTCCATTAAATCAGCATCCACAAATGTTTTACTTCGTATGACTAAGCCAACTACC
>CAZIUI010000016.1:29599-64222 GCA_964542585.1 uncultured Sphingobacteriales bacterium
AATCCTTAGCGTAACCTTTCCGAAAGTCAGCCTCCGATACCTCACATAGTTGAAAGCCCCTATCACGAAGGGAAGCTTTGAAAAAATCCGGCACGGGCTCTAAAATAGCGATGGTATCCATGCTAAACAGGGATTGAATAAATTAACCTTCCTATTAAAAAGTATACTGCCAGTCCTATCAGGTCATTGGTTGTTGTAATGAAGGGGCCGGTAGCTAAAGCGGGGTCTATATTCAGGCGATCCATTAATAAAGGAATACTAACTCCCAGGAAACTAGCAACCACGATGACGACCAAAAGCGAGAGACTTACCGTAAACGCTAATTGAATACCCTGGCTGACCAGCAGGCTGTACCCCAGCAGTACTGAAGCACACAAGATGCCGTTCATTAGTGAAACGGCAAGTTCTTTCATGACTTTGGTGAAGTAACTGCTGGTCAAGGTTTTACTAGCCAGGCCTTGTACAATAATAGCCGAGGATTGTATTCCTGCGTTTCCGCCCATGGCAGCAATTAGCGGTATGAAAAAGGCCATTTGAGGATAAATTTCCAGGGCCCCTTCATTTAAACTTATCACCTTGGCACTTGAGACACCCCCAAGTAAACCTAGCAAAAGCCACGGCAATCTCGCTCGGGATAGCACCCAAATACGATCAGAATAACCAACGTCTTCGGCAATACCGGAAGCCAATTGGTAATCTTCCTCAGCCTCTCCTTTAATAAAATCTACAACGTCATCAATTGTAATTCGCCCTATGAGGACATTATGGCTGTTGACCACGGGTAAAGCCACCAAGTCATACTTCTGCATGACATTAGCCACTTCCTCTGCCTGTGTATCCCCATTAACAGAAACTAAGGTTTCGTTGTAAATCCCATAGATTTTGGATTCCGGTTCTGACAAAATCAGGCTTGGCAGTGACACATAGCCCATCAGCCTTCGATTATCATCCTCTACAAAAACAGTATAAATGTTTTCAATTTCTTTGGCTTGATTCCTAATGGCAGTCTGGCACTGAGCTACACTCCAATTATGATTAACCCTGATAAGCTCGGTAGCCATAAGCCCCCCTGCTGTTTCAGGATCATAGGCCAACAACGAGAGTATGGCCCTTTCAGAGTGATTGGAACTTTTGGAGAGGTAATCTATAACCCCATCACGTGATGACTCCGGGAAACTATTGATGAAATCAGCCGCATCATCCGAATCCATTTGCTTGATGTAGTCATCTACGATCTGCTGCGGAGTAAAATCGGCTAGAATAGCTTTGCGCACCTCCTCATCAAGCTCTACAAGTACTTCCCCTCCTCGGTACCGCGTAAGGGTCTGAAAAAGGTATTGGGCCTCGCTAGGTTCAAGGGATTGAATAGCCTGTGCGATGTCAACTGCATACAAATTTTTCAGTTGTTCATCCAGGTAAGTATGATCCCCTTCCCTGATGGCGGACTGAAGTTTTTCTATGTACGATTTGTCCAGGGCTGCCTCCATGCTACAGGTTTCAACGCTATGTAACAAACTTACGGAATATGGGCTAGTCCATCCTTTCGCTTATCATTCCTCTTTTTTATTTAACCAACCTTGCGCTAAGGCTATGCGCCTGCTTATTCTTTGGTAGCAATCGGGAGATAACTCTTCAGGTCGTTTATCGAGTAAAGTTGGATCTTCCAGGTAGACTTCATCCCGATAAGCTTTCAAGGTATTGCTCACTTTTTTCCGGCGTTGATTAAAAGCCTGTTTAACAACAGGTTTAAGCCAATGGAAAGGAACAATGACTTCTTCCCTCGAACGATGTCTACCACGAACAACCGCCGAATATACATTAGGTGAAGGGCTGAAGGCTCCAGGTGGTATTTTAAATACCAACTTAGGCTCGTAAAAAACCTGGAAAAGGATACTCAGAATCCCATATTGCCGTGACCCAGGGTTAGCTGTTAGCCGCTGTGCGACTTCAAGCTGAAACATCCCGGCTAATTCTGGAATCATTTGATGAGAATCAGCAGCTTTCAAGATAATCTGGCTAGCAATATTATAGGGAAAATTACCAATCAAGCCCCACGTCTCTCCTTCAAAAACATCATTGAAATCTAGTTCTAAGACGCTTTCATTCCAAATCTTGTCCCTTAATTGCGGAAATTGCTTAACCAAGTAATCATGCCAATAATCATCGAATTCTACAGCCTTAAAGGAAGCTCGCGAGGCCGACTTTTCCAGTAGGGCATTAGTCAAGATCCCCTTACCTGGGCCAACTTCTAGCACATTGTGATATTGAGATCCAAGCCCCGTAAGGATATTTGCTAATTTCTGGCCAATAGCTGGATCAGTGATAAAATGTTGACCTAGGGACTTTTTAGCTTTGGGCGCGGTCAAAATATATTTCAACTTTGTTTATGAAAAAACTGAAGAATTGTTCTGCAATTTTTAAAGTTTGTTATTCTATTGTAAAATTCTAAATGCTAAAATCCAGCATTATTATTTAACAATCTTAAACTTTAAGTTTTAAAGGCAATCAAGAATTATAAATCCCAAAAAATGGCAACTGAAAATCACGCAGGTTCAAAAGAAGCAAATGCAGATAAAAAAACATTTACCAAACCTACGATAGGCATTTCAATTGGCGATATCAATGGAATTAGTTTTGAATTAATTTTTAAGACTTTTAGTGATGAAAGGGTTTTTAACTACTGTACACCAGTGATATATGCATCATCCCGGGTTGCTAACTATCATAAGAAAACCCTGGACTACAGCGATTTCAATCTTAATGTTGTTAAATCCGCGGATAAAGCCCAAAGTGACCATGTAAACATTATCAATGCATGGCAGGAAGAGGCACGCGTCCAGCTGGGCCATATTCAGCCTGAAGCAGGCAAATTGGCAAAAAAATCACTGGACGCTTGTGTACATGATTTGTCTACAGGCTTATTAGATGCTATTGTAACAGCGCCCTCTCACAAGCAGACATTTGAGGAAGATAACCTGACCGGTCATACAGAATACCTGCAGCATTATTTCGAAACCGAAAACACGCTAATGCTCATGAGTCATGAGCAAATAAAGGTAGGATTGGTCACCACTCATTTACCCATAAAGGAGGTAGCCCCAAACATCACCAATGAGCACATCCAGGAAAAAATCGAGGTGCTTAACCATACCCTTATTAGGGATTACCACTATTACAAGCCTAAGATTGCTGTCTTAGGCTTAAACCCGCACGCAGGTGACCAAGGGTTGATAGGTGAAGAGGATCAGTTAATTGTGGAGCCGGCCGTTCAGAACGCTTATGAAAAAGGCGTCAGGTCTTTTGGGCCTTACCCTGCCGATGGTTTTTTTGGAACAGGTCACTTTCAGCAATTTGAAGCAGTTTTAGCCATGTATCATGATCAAGGGCTTGTGCCATTTAAAGCGCTAACATTCGGAGAGGGTGTAAATTTTACGGCTGGGCTACCAATAGTGCGAACTTCCCCCGCTCATGGGCCCGGTTATGCCA
Source organism: uncultured Sphingobacteriales bacterium (assembly GCA_964542585.1). Taxonomy (GTDB): domain Bacteria; phylum Bacteroidota; class Bacteroidia; order CAILMK01; family CAYYUA01; genus CAYYUA01. The sequence goes on from CAZIUI010000016.1 coordinate 33,086, forward strand.
TAGCCGGTAAAGATGTAGCAAATGAAGGAAGCTTTCGCGAGGCGGTTTTTCAAGCTGTCAAGCTTTACCAAAACCGGGAAACATCCGACCAACTGAATGCCAACCCCTTAAGTAGTAAATCATTGAATAAAGAACCAGAAGACTCTTAATGACAAGGGCACAAAATAAATTGAGAAGGTGTTTTAAGAATAAACTTACGGTGTGAACGGTATCTTTTAACTGATTTTCTTAACTTTGAACCTTTATAAAGAACTGTGGAGTTGGCTGTGTTAGAGCAATTTGACATCCGATTTGTGCACCTGAAGCCAGGACGATATCACTATCAATTTGATGTTTCAGATCCATTTTTTGAGGCTTTTGATTATTCCTTGATCGATAAAGCTTCAATCCAAGTCAATACTCGGATGATAAAGGAAAATGAAAGCCTTCTTCACTTTACTTTTTTTATTGAAGGTAGTTTGGGCTTGAGTTGTGATCGCTGTCTAGACCCTTTTGATATGCCTATACATTTGGAGGAGCAACTCATCGTCAAGGTAAAAGATGAGGATTTATCAAATTCAAAAACCAATGATGAAGGGGAAGATTTAGTTTACATTGGCCCCGAAGATATTGCTTTTAATGTGGCGAAGCCGATATTTGACTTTATTAACCTTTCAAAACCGATGAAGCCCACCTGTGACCAAGTTAACAAGGATTGTAATCAGGAAATGACGTCCATACTGAATAGCATGCTAAAGGATAATAACACGAATAAGAATGATAATAGTGAAGATAACATTGACCCCCGATGGGAAGCTTTAAAACGATTCAAACGACAAAATAACAATTGATTTATGGCAGTACCGAAGCGCAAAACTTCAAGCTCCAAGCGTAACAAGCGCCGGACTAAAATCAAAAGCGAAAAGCCTCAACTTATTAATTGCCAAACAACAGGTGAACCCCATCTTTATCACAGAGCCCATTGGTACGAAAACAAATTATACTACAAGGGTAAAGTGATATTAGAAAAGTAACACTTACGAAAAGTAAGTGAACCTAACCACTGCCAATGTCGAAAACTAACGACACCAACGCCCCAACATGAAAATAGGAATTGATATCATGGGGGGAGACTATGCGCCAAAAGCCCCCCTGAAAGGCCTTGCCAACATTCTTCCCTCCCTGCCACCTGACGTTGAGCTCGTATTACTAGGAGACCAATCTGTATTGGATCAATATAAATCCTTACTTGATCGGGAGCATCACGATCAGGTTTCATTCATTCCTACAACGCAGGTGATCGAAATGGGGGAAAGCCCTACAAAAGCTTTTAGTAATAAGCCAGAGGCAAGCATGGCAGTAGGGCTAAACCATTTGGCCAGAAGCCAATTCGATGTTCTGATAAGTGCTGGTAATACGGGTGCGCTAATGGTAGGATCGCTCTACACTGTAAAGCCAATTACAGGAATTATTCGACCACCGCTTACCACGCTTGTTCCTAAACCCGATGGCAATTTTGGTATCATACTGGACGTTGGAGCTAACCCAGATTGCAAACCGGAAGTCCTCAACCAGTTCGGCATTCTTGGCGCAATGTATCTGAATAGCGTCTATAACATTCAAGCCCCGCGTGTTGGGCTATTAAACATTGGCGCCGAGCCTGAAAAGGGTAATGTTAATGCTCAAAATACTTATCGCTACATTTCCGATCAGAGCGCTAACGAGATGAACTTCATTGGTAATGTTGAAGGGTATGATTTGTTTAAGGACAAAGCTGAAGTTTACGTCTGCGATGGTTTTACCGGTAATATCGTTTTAAAATCAGCCGAGGGAATATTTGAATTAATAAAGAAAAGGGGGATTACGGACGAATATTTCAAGCATTTTGATTTTGAAAACCATGGCGGTACGCCCATTTTGGGGATCAATAAACCCGTGATTGTAGGACACGGAGTTTCAACTCCAACCGCTTTTGAAAACATGGTCAAACAAGGTCAGAGAGTAGTCAAATCAAACTTAGTTGACCATATTAAACAGGCCTTTGAATCCTGAGCCTCCATGGAAAAAACAACCGCTGCCATTACAGGAATAGGCGCATGGCTGCCAGAAGAAAAGCTAACAAATGCAGACCTCGAACAAATGGTGGATACCAATGACGAGTGGATTACAACTCGTACAGGTATTCAAGAGCGGCGCATATTAAAAGATGAGCACCTAGGTACTTCTTACATGGCAGAGGGAGCGATCCGCGATCTCCTTCAAAAAACCAATACGGATCCTGAAGATGTAGATTGCATTATCTGTGCTACGGTTACACCGGATATGCCATTTCCAGCCACAGCTAACATCCTAAGCGATAAAGCAGGCCTTGTCAATGCTTTCGGGTTTGACGTAGAAGCTGCTTGCTCCGGCCTGCTGTATTCCTTATCAATAGGGGCTAAATACATTGAATCCGGTTTTTCCCAAAAAACCATAATTGTAGGTGCCGATAAAATGTCCTCCATTATTGATTATGAAGATCGGGCTACATGCATCATTTTCGGTGATGCCGCTACAGCCTTGCTTATGGAGCCTGACGAGTATGGCAATGGTTTTATGGATGCTATTTACAAGTCCGATGGGTCTGGAACAAAGCATTTACACATGAAAGCTGGTGGTTCCCAGAAGCCGCCAACCTGTGAGACAGTTAAAAATCACGAGCACTTTGTGTACCAGGAAGGTAAGCAGGTTTTCAAAGAAGCGGTGCCTAAAATGGCTGATGTTTCCCAACAGCTAATGGATCGTAATGAACTCACACAAGAGAGTATAAAATATTTTGTACCCCATCAGGCAAATAAACGTATAATAGACGCAGCAGGTGAACAGTTAGGCCTTAACCCTGATCAGGTAATGATTAATATCCAGCGGTATGGGAACACCACCAGTGCTACCATTCCCTTGTGTTTATGGGAGTGGGAAGACAACTTGATGCCTGGAGATAACTTGATCCTTTCAGCTTTTGGGGGCGGTTTTACCTGGGGGGCAGTTTATTTAAGGTGGGCCTACAATAACTAATGATTAGTCTAGCAGAATAGATTCATGAGGCTTGAATGATTTTTCAAAGTATTATCAAAATCAAGTATGAATATGGCAACGACAGCGGATTTTAAAAATGGCCTGTGCCTGGAAATCAATGATGAGCTTTATCAAATTATTGATTTCCTCCATAAAAAACCCGGAAAGGGTGCCGCTTTTGTCCGTACTAAACTTAAAAACGTTCATGATGGACGCGTTTTCGAAAAAACCTTTTCAGCAGGTGAAAAGGTAACCACTGCCAGGGTTGAAGAGCGTGATTTCCAGTTCCTCTACAGTGATGACACAGGTTACCACTTCATGAATGAGGAGAATTTTGAACAAGTAACCCTGGAAAGTAACCTCATCGATAATCCGGCAATGCTTAAAGAAGGTTTATCGGTAACAATTGTTTACCACGATGAAACCGAAACTCCCATAAAGGTTAAATTACCACAATTTATTGAAGCTGAAATCACTTACACTGAACCTGGAGTTAAGGGTGATACTGCTACCAATACATTGAAACCCGCCACAATTGAAACCGGAGCAAGTGTTCAGGTTCCCCTTTTCATGGAAAATGGGGAGCGGATAAGGGTAGATACTCGCACAAACTCCTACGTGGAAAGGGTTAAACAAAAGTAGGTTTTCTTAGCAGATCGCTTTCCTCGTTATTTATTATTCATGCTTTATTAGATTTGGCCCGAATATTTAAAGTACCTGTTTAAGCCTAAATACTGCGCCCATGGACCTAAAGCAAATACAGGATCTCATTGAATTTGTCTCCCAAAGTGGGGTTAGCGAAGTCAAGCTTGAAAAAGACGACATCAAGCTGACCATTAAAACCCAGACTGAGGAAGAGGGAGAAAAAGCTTCCGCCCCTACTGCGGTTTATCCCCAGATGATGCCCCCGCAAATGATGGCCGGCCAAGCACCCATGCCCCAACAGCAGCCTGCGCCTTCTCAACAGCAACCTGCTGAACCAGTCCCTCAGCAATCGGAGAGTACTGGACAGTCCGCCCAAGTTTCAGAGGGAGAAGTTGATGAATCCCAATATTTACGGATTAGCTCACCCATGATCGGTACTTTTTACACATCGCCAAGTCCGGAAAAAGACGCCTATGTAAAGGTAGGTGACCAAGTGCAGGCTGGTCAGGTCGTTTGTGTGGTAGAGGCTATGAAGCTTTTTAATGAAATTGAATCAGAGGTTTCAGGTAAAATTGTAAAGATCGCTGTTGATAATGCCGCTCCTGTAGAATATGATCAGACCTTATTCCTGGTAGATCCGAATGGTTAAGCATCCAATCTTTTTTCAAAACCCTACTCAGAAGCTTATCCCGTCTATATGTTTCGTAAAATATTAGTGGCAAACCGGGGAGAAATAGCCCTACGGGTTATTCGTAGCTGTAGAGAAATGGGTATTCCTACAGTTGCTGTTTACAGCCAAGCTGATAAAGAAAGTCTTCATGTAAGGTTTGCTGATGAAGCAGTATGTATTGGTCCACCCCAGAGTCATTATTCTTATTTAAAAATCCCCAATATCATAGCGGCAGCAGAAATTACCAATGCTGATGCCATCCATCCAGGTTACGGTTTTTTATCAGAGTCCTCCAAGTTTTCTGAGACTTGTCAGCTTAATGATATCAAATTCATTGGTGCCACGGCCTCTATGATAGATGCAATGGGTGATAAGGCCAAGGCCATTGACACCATGAAGCGAGCCGGGGTACCTACGGTACCTGGCTCTAATGGCTTGTTAAAGAATGTAAACCAAGCCAAAAAAGTGGCCGCCGATATCGGTTATCCCGTAATGCTAAAAGCCTCTGCTGGTGGCGGTGGTAAGGGTATGCGCATTGTAGATAGTGAAGAGCAAATGCAAAAGCAATGGGATAGCGCCCGTCAAGAGGCAGGCTCAGCTTTTGGAAGTGAAGCTATTTACATGGAAAAGTTCGTAGAGGAACCGCGCCACGTAGAGTTCCAGATTGTAGGGGATCAATTCGGGACCATTAGCCATTTGTCTGAAAGGGATTGTACCATCCAGCGTAGACACCAAAAACTGATTGAAGAAACCCCATCCCCATCTATAACACCTGAACTAAGAACAAAAATGGGCAATGCTGCAATACGTGCAGCAAAGGCAGTCGATTATGAGGGCTTAGGAACAATTGAATTCTTGGTGGATAAGCACAAGAATTTCTATTTCATGGAAATGAATACCCGCATACAGGTGGAACATCCCATTACCGAGGAAGTCATCAATTATGACCTGGTGAAGGAGCAGATACAGGTGGCGGCTGGCATGCCGATCTCAGGTAAAAACCACTTCCCGGAAAAATTTGCTATGGAATGCCGCATTAACGCGGAAGATCCCTACAAAGACTTCAGGCCTACTCCAGGTTACATCAATAACCTTCACAAGCCAGGCGGCCATGGCGTGAGGGTGGACACCCATGTGTACGATGGATACAAGATTCCCCCTTATTATGATTCCATGATCGGCAAACTGATAACAACCGGTAGAACAAGGGAAGAAGCCATTGAACGAATGAAAAGGTGTTTAGATGAGTTTATAATTGAAGGGATCCCTACTACTATTCCCCTTCATTTGCAGGTGTTAGATACTAAAGCATTCCGATCGGCAAATTATACTACCAAATACATGGATGAATTCCAAATCCAGTAAGCCGGTGGTTCCTGGCGGGTTTACACCAAATGAGTAAGGCAACTGATTTTTGGGAATTCAGCTTTAATCGGCTATTTTTGCACATACTTTTAGCAAACCCCAAAAGGGAACAAGCGTGGATTCATTAAGTTATAAAACAGGTTTTGCGAATACAACTACAGTTAAATCGAACTGGTACGTTGTGGATGCTGAAAACAAAGTAGTTGGCCGGCTGGCATCGGAGATAGCAAGGATCATACGTGGTAAGCACAAACCGGAATACACACCGCACGTTAATTGCGGTGACAAAGTTGTGGTTATCAATGCAGATAAAGTCCGATTTACCGGGAATAAATTTGAGCAGAAAATTTACCGGAGTTATTCGGGTTATCCAAGTGGACAGAAAGAAAAAACTCCCAGGGAATTTCAGGAATACAAGCCCGTAGAAATTCTTAAAAAAGCAGTTTACGGAATGCTTCCCAAGAACAAGCTGCAAAAGCGGTTCATGAATAACCTTTTTCTCTACGAAGGGGAACAACATAACCAAGAAGCTCAGCAGCCTCAAAAAATAGATCTCTAAAGACTTCCAATATGAGTTACACTTTAGCAACTGGCCGCCGAAAAACAGCCATTGCCCGCGTTTATATAGCTAGTGGTAGCGGTAATATGACCGTTAATGGTAAATCTTACGATAGTTACTTTACCCACCTTCCCTACCAGGTTATTGTATCCGAAGCTTTCAGGCTTTCAGAGGTTGAAGGTCAGTATGATGTAAAAGTCAACGTTACCGGTGGCGGGTTAGCTAGCCAGGCGGAAGCTGTTCGTCATGGGATTTCCCAAGCTTTGGTTAAAGAGAATGAAGATTTTAAAAAGCCGCTTAAGGATGCCGGTTACGTGAGCCGTGATGACCGGATGAAAGAGCGGAAAAAAGCCGGCCTGAAGAAGGCACGTAAGAGAAGTCAATACAGAAAGCGTTAAAATACAGTATATGGCGGAAGAGACTAATATTGAGAGTTTGCTGGAGGTGGGATCACACTTTGGGCATTTAAGAAGTAAGTGGAATCCCAATATGGCACCCTACATCTTCATGGAGAAGAACGGTATCCATATTGTGGATCTGAATAAAACTCAACGTAAGTTAGAAGAAGCTTGCAATGCAGCCCACAACCTGGCTGCCTCGGGCAAAAAAATCCTTTACGTTGCTACCAAAAAGCAAGCAAAAGATATCGTTACCGAGCAAGCTAAGCGTGTAAACATGCCGTTTGTTACCCAACGTTGGTTAGGGGGTATGCTTACCAACTTCGCTACGGTGAGAAAGTCCATCAAGAAGATGAGTAACATTGATCGGATGTTCAACGATGGTACTGTGGATAAAATGGCCAAGCGGGAACGCTTGGCTTTAGAACGTGAAAGAGAAAAGCTGGAAAGTGTACTAGGCGGTATCACCGATCTCAACAGGCCACCCGCTGCAGTTTTTATCGTTGATATCGTTAAGGAACATATCGCTATGGCGGAAGCCAACAAGCTAGAATTGACGTCTTTTGCCATTACCGATACAAATGCAAACCCTGAAAAACCCAGCTATCCCATTCCCGCAAACGATGATGCCTCCAAATCCATAGCCCTGATCACTGAAAAGTTTACGGATGCCGTAGAAGCTGGGTTGAAGGAACGAGAAGAGAAGAAACAGGCAAAAGACAAGGAAAAAGTGGAAGCCCAGCAATCACAGGAAGGAGGAGAGAATACAGAGGCAAACCAAGCTGAATCAGAAGAATAATCTTAACAATCCTTTTAAAAGTATAAAGCTGTCATGGCAGTATCAGCAACTGATGTTAATAAACTTCGCCAGCACACAGGGGCTGGAATGATGGACTGTAAAAAAGCCTTGGAGGAGTCCGATGGGGATTTTGATGAAGCGGTTTCTTACCTGAGAAAAAAAGGCGCAAAAGTTTCAACTAAAAGGGCAGATAAAGAAGCCAATGAAGGCCGTGTTGAAGCCCTTACTACCAAGGACCGTAAAACAGGAGTTATTCTAGCCGCCAATTGCGAAACGGATTTTGTTGCCAAAAATGATGACTTCACGCATTTTGTGAAACAGTCAGCCCAAGCGGCACTGAACCATAAGCCCAGTGATCTTGAAGCATTGAAAGAAGCAACCATCGATGGTACTACCGTCAGTACTATGATGGAAGATCAAATGGCAAAAATCGGAGAAAAGATAACGCTATCCACTTATCATCTATTAGAGGGCGAATATGTAGAAGGTTACAACCACTTTGGGAACCAAATAGGTGTGTTAGTTGCATTTAACAAATCCGGTGACCACATTGCTCAGCCAGCCCAAGATATAGCTATGCAAATAGCAGCTATGGGGGCTATGGCTGTTGATAGGGATGGCATACCAGAAGAGGCTATTAACCAAGAGCTAGAAGTAGCTAAAGAGCAAATCAGGCAAGAGGGAAAACCCGATCACTTGGTAGATAAGATTGCCCAAGGTAAGCTCAACAAATTCTACAAAGAAAATACACTTCTGGAGCAAGAGTTTGTAAAGGATTCCGAAAAAACCGTTAAAGACTTCCTGGCTGAAGTTGATACTGATTTGAAGGTCACGAATTTCAGGCGGATAGCCATCGGTGGTAACGGTTAAAAATTAAAAGCGGCTTTGATATCAAAGCCGCTTTTTTTTGCTTATACTTACCAAGATCAAAACCCTAAAACCTTTTAAGGGGAGTATAAATAAATAGCCTAAGCGGAAATCTAACATCACCATGGCATACAAACGCGTGCTCCTAAAGCTTAGCGGTGAATCCCTGATGGGAGATAACTCCTACGGTATTAATGGCAAAACGCTTTCCCATTACGCCCATGAGATCAAAAAGGTTGTAGATTCAGGTTATGAAGTAGGCGTTGTAATTGGTGGCGGGAATATTTTCCGGGGTATTGAGGCCTCCGATGATGGCATAATGGATCGGGCGCAAGGTGATTACATGGGTATGCTCGCAACCGTTATCAACGGAATGGCCTTACAAACAGCAATTGAATCAATTGGCCTACAAACGCGACTTCAATCTGCCATTAAGATGGAGGAGATTTGTGAGCCCTACATCCGGAGGCGAGCCATTCGTCATCTTGAAAAAAGCCGCGTTGTGATTTTTGCCGCAGGCACGGGTAATGCATATTTTACAACCGATACAGCCGCTGTTTTAAGGGCTATTGAAGTGAATGCAGATGCCATCTTCAAAGGGACCCGTGTAGATGGCGTATATTCCGCTGATCCCGAGCAGGATATCAATGCGGAACGTTTTAGCCACATCACATTTGATGAAGTTTACCGGAAGAACCTGAATGTAATGGATATGACAGCTTTTACGCTGTGTAAAGAAAATTCCCTACCCGTTGTGGTTTTTAATATCATTGAGACCGGCAACTTTTTAAGAGTTATACAACAGGAGCCTGTAGGCACCTTGGTTAACTAAACCTCATTATCACTCTTATAAAAAAGCTTCTTAAATAACCGGTAACGGGAATCATTAAAGTGATCAAGTAATTGATCATTTTTTCCTCCTATATGACTGCCTAATAGGTAAGCCAAGGGTTTAGTAGATGTGATCTGGGCTAACCCTAACCGAATAATACCCATTATCGGCAAGGCTAGAATTAAACCAATAATGCCCCAAATAGCTCCAAACACAAATAAAGCAATAATAGCGGCTAAAGGATTTAACTCTACCTTAGAGCCAATTACCCGCGGAGTGATAAGGTTTCCTTCCACTTGCTGAACAACAACAAATAGTACCACGACCATTACAGGTTGCCATACAGTATCAAGGTTGATAAGCGCAAATAAAAAAGGCAGTAGCCCTCCTATAAATGTGCCAATATAAGGAATAATAGCCAGAAAAGCTGCTAAGAATCCCCAGAACAGCGGATATGGTAGCCTGATCAACCACAATCCGGTAGAATTCAAAATCCCAAGAATAAGAATAACAATGCCCAACCCGTAAATATACCCCTGGGCTATTCCTAAAATTTCCTGTATGAATTGATTGACTTTATCTCTCCTATTTTCGTTCACCTGAAGTAATAGAAACTGCCTGAAGTCTGACCGGTAAAGCAACAACAAAAAACTATAGATGGGTAATAACCCCAATGTTGTTAAAAATATGGAGGGTAAATTAAAATTACCAGCCAAATAATTGATAGCCCGTGTTCCTGCTTTAGTCGTCCATTTTTCAGCAGTATTGGCCCCTAAGTTAAAAGTAGATGCCATCCAAGCCACTACCTGCTGAAGCAGGTCAGGGATGACTTTCCCAAGTTTTTGTAGTTCTCCTAAAAATGGCCACACCTGTTGAGAAAAAAACCACAAAATTCCTAATCCGAGCCCGAATGCCAGGACTTCACCCAGAATTATGGCAATAATACGGCTCTTAACAACCCTTTCTAACCTACTACACAGGGGGTACAAAATCATCGCAAAAAAAATACTTGCCACCAATGGGATCAGAATACCACGACCGATCACCATTAAATAACCGATAATGCTGAAGGTTAGCAGCAAGTAAGTAAGGCTTGAGATTTTGATTCGCTGTAAGGTCATCAACCACTGAGCAATCTGGTACCTATATCCACGAAAGTAAACCGATTTTTAGAAATGACGACTTTTAAAAGTGACTGCAAACCACCCTTGATAATAAAAGTAGCTATTATCAAATAAAAATTATACATTATGGTTTCATTGCATTCATACTCAATTATTAATAAAAATATATGATCTTTAAATACCTACAATACATTAATAAAAAATATAAAGCTATTACAATTTATAAAAATTCAATTGCATCAGCAATTCTACCAGAGGCTTAAAAAGAAAATTCGATCCAAGTTAAAAATTAAAATTGTATTCCTTTTTTGATGCTGAACCTGGGTTAATCTTTATCCGTATAACGCGGACCGCATTTTTTCAAAACCGGAAATAGGGTACATGGAATGGGGATCAAGGAAGAGAATTATTGCTCCTTTCCTGTATTGCTTCCGGGGTAAAAATTACCTCCACAAAACCTAAACCGGGATCATTCGGGCCCTTTTCTTTTTAATATCCTTATCTGGGGTAAATGGGGTTTTACTTTTTTGAACTAATAGGTGCATTCGACTTTTCTGCGCTTATTTACCAGCCCGGAGCCCTTGATACGGTAACAGGCCCTCTTTTTTTACGGTAAACCCCGTAGAGATCCTGATCCTGAACTTGTTTTTCCTGATAGGGCCGTAGGCATATTAACGCCTGAAGTGAAAAATCATCCATACTTAAAAGGAACGCTGAACAACGGGAAGCTAACATCCTCCACTGCCAATAGCACTTGCCAAGTTAATGGGATTTTCAAGATCAAGCTGGTAAAAAATCTCTAGAGAAATTCTGTACCTTGGGTGAACCCCTATAGCGTTCCATTAAAGCTTAATGGGAATGCCCACCGCCAGCTCCTTCCATCATTTCCCTTAGCAAGTAATGGGCATTGTGGGTTACAAAACGGGCACTTGATGGTAAAGCCTCTTTCATGTTAATTGCTGTGAACTGCCCATTAGAAGACCCGATTCCAATGGTTTTACGTTTAAAGATTACCGTATCCTTCTTGGCATTGGTGGTGTAGAAAAGGTACTGATGGTCTTCATGCCGAACTACCCCCCCATTTGGTAGCGCCAATCCCTGATCAGTGGATGTTGAGACTTGTACATCCAAGACCATTCCAGGCTTAAATTCATCGGGTACCGTATCAAGGCTAACATATACAGGTACTGCTTGTGCATTGCTTTCGATTCCATGGCTGATTCCTACTATTTCCCCACTCACAGGGGCACCCTGGCCATCTATACGCTGGGCATAAACTTTTTGTCCTTTGACCACCTTATTGATTTGTTTCTGGTGTATCATGACTTTAAGCCTCAAGTGCCGCCTTTCTAACACTTTGAATGCTGCTTCATTTCGCTTTACATAATCACCGATGTGCCTATTTACTTCTTGAACAACGCCCTTGAAAGGAGATAGCAGCGGGATAGCATTTTGCAACTTTTTACTTTTTGCTATATCATCAGGATCCAGGTTTAGCATCTTAAGTTCTGATTTATACCCGTTTACTTTCTGTTGAAGACTTTTGTAGGCAGCCTCGGCCTCCTGAAGACTACCTTCTGATCCAACCTCCCCTTCATACAGGGTCTTTTTGCGGTTATACTCAGCCTTGCGATATTTAAGTTTAGCCAGTGCCTCAAGGTATTGCTTTTGGAGTTTTACAAAGTAGGGATCTTGAATTTTTCCTAAGACCTGACCTTTTTTGACCATTTCACCTTTTTTCACCCTAATATCCGAAAGGCGCCCGCCTTTTACATTACTAATACTAGCAACATGCTGAGCAGGTACCACTACCGATCCTGTAGTTTGAAAAGTTTCTTCCAGGTCCATGGAGAGCACCTCCCCTACCTGTATATCTACCAGTGCCATTTGTTTTTTAGAAAGGCGGACCGTGTTTTCTTCTTTATGATGATCATGGGCTTCTTCAGAATGGGTCTTTTCCGCTTCTTCAGGCTTTTTTGAGGTATTACCGCCACACTGGATGTTTGTTATGCTCAATGAAACCAACGAGATAAAAATAAGGCATTTTTTATACATAGTTTTATACTTTTTTATTGCTTTCCTACAAGGTAATTTAAATCTATTACTGATTTATTATACTCATTTAACTTTTCTAAATAGCTTATTTTAATCCGCAACGCTTGCTTGCTAAAATTAGCATACGCGGTGTAAGAAATGCTTCCCTTTTGATACTCTTTTCCAGCATTTGTAAGCAATTTTTCAGCTTGCGGTAAGCGTTTATTCTGGTAAAATTCCAACTGCTGTTGCAGTTGCTTTACTTGGGTTAGTTGCTGCTGAATGTGGGTACTGGCTTTGTTTTTAAGGTCAGCAAGGGAGGCTTTTTGCTCCGCTATCTTAATTTTAGCCGCCTTGTTACGGCTTTCAAAAGACCAGAAGGCTAAGGGAACCCGCACTCCGGCACGAAAACCATAAAAACCTGAAACACCATTGATCTTTTGGACTTGATAGCTAAACTTCAGGTCCGGCCACAAATTAGCTTTCTCCTGGTCATAAGCGGCTTCAGCCCGTTTTAAGGCTTGCTGCTTAACCTGAATACGGGGATTTTGATCAAGTACCCCCGTATCTGCTATCCTCGGTAAGGGCAATTGATTAGGTGACTTGTCTGCTATAATCACCGTATCATCCGTATTCATGGCCTGCTGCAGCCCCCTGTGATAGACTTTCAGATCAGCCTTGGCTTGTTTGAGCTTCACCCCTAGTTTTTGATAGCGGGCTTTTGAGGCCAGTTGGGCTAATTTTCCGCTTGCCCCTGTCCTGTACCTCAGATTAGCAGCCTTTTGATAACTGGCAAAAACAGAATCTAATCGCTGATAAAGGGCTAACCGAGCATGGCCATATTGTAATTGATGGTAAGCCCTCCGGACTTGTCGCGCTTGTTGTTGCCGTAAACGGTACTGCTCTTTTTTTGCTAAATTGAGTCGTTGTTGTTGTAAGGCCTTCCGTTTTTGGTACACCATGGGTAGCTCAAGTAGCTGGCCAATGCCCAATGCATTCACTCCTCGAGCTGAGCCAATCCTTGATTCCTGTTGGCCAATGAAAAGCCGGGTCTTAGCCAAATCAGGTGTTACGCCTTTTAATACTTGCTGCCGCCTGACTTTGTACTCCTGCTTTTGGATGGCCGGATGGTTTTGCAGGGCTGCTTGTACGGCCTCATCGATCGTTATACCTCTTTCCTGCTCCTGAGCCTGGACCGGATTATATGATAGCCCAAGCAACGCTATTACTGCAATGACGGTTGTCACTTTTGGATTGAGCCTGTTAGACGATTCCTGATTTTTATCAAAAACCGTATAAAGAATAGGTAGTACGACCATGGTGAGCAGGGATGCCGTAATCAGCCCACCGATTACTACTGTCGCCAACGGCCGTTGCACCTCGGCCCCTGTGGAGGCAGAAACAGCCATGGGCAAAAAACCAAGCGCATCGGTAGATGCCGTAAGCAGTACCGGCCTAAGCCGCATCCGAGAGCCTTGGATCACCCGCCTGAATTTATTCGAAGTTCCGCTGGCTTTTAATTCATTGAAAAAGCTGACCAGTACAATTCCATTGAGCACAGCAATACCAGACAGGGCTATAAAGCCAATAGCAGCAGAAATACTAAAAGGCATGCCCCTGATGAAAAGGGCGAACACCCCTCCTACGGCCGCTAACGGTATGGCTGCAAAAACCATCAAACTTTGTTTAACAGATTGGAAAGTGATGTAGAGGAGGATTAAGATCAGAACAAGAGCCATGGGCACTACCAATAATAACCGCTGTTGGGCTTGTTGTAAGTTCTTAAAATCTCCGCCATACTGGGTATAATAGCCTGGCGGTAGTTCAAGGTTATTATCAAGTTTCTGACGAATGGCATTGATAAGCGAAGCAATATCCCGTTCCCCGCTATTGACACCTACTACAATGCGCCGCTGTATATTTTCCCTTGAAATCTGAGCTGGCCCGCTACTGTAATGCACATCAGCCACCTCGCTCATGGGTACTTGCTTTCCTGAATGGGTTTCCAACTGCAGGTTCCGGATATCATCAATGGATTGCCGGTTTCCCTTTTGCAAGCGCAAGGTCAAATCATACCGGCGCTGGCCTTCGTACACAATACCCGCTGATTTCCCGGAAAATCCAGCGCTAAGCGCTAAGTTAGCCTGTGCCACATCGATCCCATATTTACCCAGTTTCCGGCGATCATAGTCTACAACCATTTGTGGTAAACCCGTTACCTTCTCCACCTTCGTACTCTGAATGCCATCAATATTCACTAAAAGGGATTCTATTTGGTCACCTTTTTGCTGAAGGAGTTGCAGGTCATCGCCAAAGACTTTTATGGCAATATCAGACCTTACACCTGATTGAAATTGGCTGATCAGCATTTCAATGGGTTGTGAAAAAGCATAGGAGACTCCGGGAATCACCTGGAGTTCCGCTTTCATCTTCTTGATAAGTTCTTCCTTGGTCCCCGCTCGCTCCCATTGATCATCGGGTTTGAGGATCACAAACATATCGGTCATCTCCAAGGACATGGGATCGGCAGGCACTTCCCCGGTGCCGATACGGCTCACAACCTGCTCCACTTCATCAGGGAATTTCCGTAATAATATCTGCTCTATTTGGGAATCGGTTTTTATGGTTTGTTTAAGGGAGGTACCAGGCTGAAGGATGGGATGAATCACAATAGACCCTTCATCAAGCTGAGGTAAAAAAACCGCTCCCATACGGCCAAAAACCAATAAGGTAACCACCAGCAGCCCAATGCTCCCAGCCAGAACCCCGTAACGGTAACGAAGCGCCCCTTTAAGAACCGGCTGGTAAACCCGATCGAGGCTTTTAATGATGCGGTCATCAAGGCCCTTTTTGCTATTGGACTTGGGCTTGATCAACAGCGCGGCCATTGCCGGAACATAAGTAAGGCAGAGCAGCATGGCCCCGATAAGGGCAAAGCCAAAGGTGATAGCCATGGGCCGGAACATCTCCCCTTCTGCGCCCGTGAGGGTTAAGATCGGGATGAAAACGATGAGGATAATGATTTGACCAAAAAAGGCCGTGCGCATCATACGGCTGGATGAGTCGATGGTCAATTGATCAAGTGCTGCCTGCTTTTCAGCGCCAAATAGCCCCTTAACCTGGTCACTTTTAGCATAAAGCTGGTAAACCAGAAATTCAACGATGATAACCGCCCCGTCAACAATAATCCCAAAATCGATGGCCCCAAGGCTCATGAGGTTAGCTGTGATCCCGAACACCTTCATCATGATGAGGGCAAAAAGCATGGCCAGGGGAATCACTGAAGCTACGATCAGGCCTGAGCGCCAATTACCAAGCAACAGCAGCAAAACAAAAATGACAATAAGGCCTCCCAAAGCAAGGTTTTCAGTTATGGTGCGGGTCGTCTGGCTGATCAGCTTCCCCCTGTCAATAAAGGGTTTCACCTGAACCCCTTCAGGCAGGGTTTGTTTGACCTCAGCCATGCGGTCTTTCACTCGTTGGATAACCTGCCAGGAGTTGGCACCTTTCAGCATCATGGCCTGCCCGGCAACCACTTCTCCATTGCCATTGCGCGTTACTGCTCCTAACCGTTTGGCATGGCCAAACTGCACCTTAGCCACATCTTTTAAGTAAATTGGCTGACCATCAGCCATCTTTACCTTGATATTCCTTATATCCTCTAGGGATTTGACCAAACCTTCACCCCGGATGTAATAAGCACGGGACCCTTTTTGAATATAGCTTCCGCCGGCATTCGCATTGTTCTTCTGGAGCGATTCGTATATTTCTCCAACAGTAAGGTTCACGCTTTTAAGCCGGGTTGGATCTATAGCCACCTCATATTGCTTTAAGTAGCCACCCCAGCTATTGATCTCAACCACCCCTTCAATGCCGGCCATCTGCTTTTTGATGATCCAATCCTGAATTGACCGGAGATCACGCGCACTGTATGCAGAATCATAACCGGGTTTTGTAGTAACGGTCCACTGGTATATCTCACCAAGCCCTGATATAATAGGACCCATTTTAGGCTGTCCCAGATCATCTGGAATCTTTTTAGAAGCTCCCCTGATTTTTTCTTGTATGAGTTGACGAGGGAGGTAATTCCCCATGTCTTTTTTAAAAATTAGCGTAACTACTGACAGGCCAAACTTTGAAACGGAGCGTATTTCCTTTATTCCGGGAATGTTTGCCATTTCCTGCTCCACAGGGTAGGTAATGAGCTGCTCTACCTCTTTGGTAGCCAAATTCGGAGAAACCGTCATTACCCGTACCTGATTATTGGAAACATCGGGAATGGAATTGAGCGGAAGCGTTCTTAAGGAAACAATTCCACCAACTATAATAGCTACTACAAATAATAATATGGCTATCTTATTCTTAACTGAAAATTCAATAATACCTCTTATCATAAGCTTAACAAAAACCTTTTTAGCATCAAACGGGGTACGTAAGCCATGGCATGAGCAGCAGTCATGGACCAGCCATGATAACTCATCCAATAGCTTCGCCGGACCTTTTCAGGCCTTATCTAATTGGATGGACTACGGGTAAGGTTTGCTAAGCTTTGGGCGGATGCCAGCTGCCCGAGTTGCTATTGCGGATGGACTTAGCTTGAAAAAGCCTTATCTGAATGTTGACAAAAGGTACTTGAAAGTTCGGGTGAAAAGCTGTTGACTGCATACTGTAAACCTTACACATACAGCAACAATCCTGAGCGCTTGTATGGCTAACAGGACCTTTTTGATCCTCAACCTCCAAGGATAACCTCAGGGCGGGCTCACCCTCTGAATGTTCCTCCAGCGATGTATTACCCATCGGTTCATCAAAAGGACAGGACATCCCATTTTGAGGAGAAAAAGCTGTACTGATGATAACCAGTAGTATGGGTAAAAACTTTTCACTCATTTTAGCGGATCATTCCAAGTAAAATTTCAATTAAGTTTAACCTGTGCCTCAGCGTAAAGGTTTCGCTAAAGGCTTTTTAAGCGGAATTTAAAAAGGTTTTAAATTATGATGCTTTTGATTCCAAAGTTTTAAGCTTTGAGATGTTTTGCCATCCCGTGTTTTGGTATCCAAAGTTGAATAGAGATGGATGGAGGATTTCCGCAAGGATCTTTACAGAATCTAATAGCCGCGGACCCGGTCGGTTAAAATATTGATGGCCGTCAGCGATGTAAATCTCATTTTGTTTCACAGCTTTAAGGGAACCCCATTGTTTATTGGCAGTTATATTCGGAAGCTCTTGGATCGTATGGTTCATGTCAAACCCACACGGAATAATAATGATCTTATCCGGGTCGGCTTCTAACAAGGTTTTTAAATCACTCATAGGAGAATGTTCCCCTTCTTTAGTAAACAAATTTTCACCCCCGGCTTCAGTAACCAGCCTTGGCATCCAGTTTCCGGCATACATTAATGGATCAATCCATTCTATAAGGGCCGTGCGAGGCATCACTGCCTTTGATTTTGCTTCTTGATGAATGTTGCTGATCTCAGCTTTAGAATTTTGAACTACCGTTTGGCTAAGACCTTCCCTGCCGATGGCACGACTTACCCTGTGCATATCTTCCCACACATCGGCTAAATTATTGGGCGCTAAAGCAAGAACTTCCGGCTCGTAATCCAAGTATTCACTCACTGCCACGGTCACATCTTTTGGGCTGGCCGCGCATAATTCACATTGCATTTGGGTAATAATGAGATCCGGCTGTAAGGCTTGAAGCTGTTCGCCATCTACCTCATATACTGACAAACCTTGCTGGACTAAATTCTGAACATTGGCATCTATGGTCTTACTTGGGCCTTCTGCTAACACCTTAGATTGGGTGCAAACGGGTAGGGTGGTCACGCATTCGGGATAATCGCATTCATGCGAACGCCCTACAAGAGCATGACCATAGCCAAGGGCAAAAACAATTTCCGTAGCATTGGGCAATAATGATACAATCCGCATACAATGTTAATTTAAGAAAGTACCCTTTAAGAGGTGTAGTGTTACTTTAGCAGGTTCTGAAAAGCCTCTACGGTAAGCGGTTTGGTAATGTACTCCTGAATGCCGGGATAATTGTAAGCTTTTTCGGCATCAGCTTCATAAACGGAAGATGAAAGGATGGCTACAATGGGAAAATCTTGAAAGGTATCCCCTAGCATTGTCCGCATTTTCTCCATGAATTCCCAGCCATCCATAAAAGGCATGTTAATATCTAACAAAATCACATCGGGGATTTTTAGATGTGACTGATCATTCTGATCTACCAGATAATTTAATCCTTCCTGCCCTGTTTTAAAGCTTTTTACCTCTTTGGCCAACCCCGATGTTTTGATCACCTTTTCACAAACAAAATTGTTAATCTCATCATCATCGATGACCAAAACCGTTTGAACCTTTTTAGGCATATGTTTCCAAACTTCGGGATTTATAGAAGTTTATTAACAATTAATGCTTACCCTTGTTTTTTCTCAGCACGTTTCCGCTCACTTTCAGTAAGGGCTTGTTTTCGGAGGCGAAGGCTATGAGGCGTTACTTCTACAAATTCATCTTTAGCAATAAATTCCATGCACTCCTCTAATGATAATCTTACTGGAGGTGCTATTTTCATCTTCTCATCAGCTGTGGCTGATCGAACATTGGTTAATTTCTTGGTTTTGGTAACTTTCACCTCTAAATCATTCTCTTTTCCATGCTCACCGACAACCTGACCGGTATAAACTTCGTCATTGGGTTCAACAAAAAATTTACCGCGATCTTGCAACTTATCCAGTGAATAAGCCACTACAGTCCCGGTTTCCATGGCTATCATGGAACCATTAATACGGCCGGGAATATTGCCTTTCCAGGATTCATATCCTTTGAACTTGTTATTGACAATAGCCTCTCCAGCTGTTAGGTTTAAAACCTGTGTGCGAAGCCCTATAAGCCCCCTGGCGGGAATTTCCATTTCCAGCTGGACGCGATCACCTTTTGGCTGCATTTCAAGCAAATGTCCCTGCCTTTGACTGACTAGTTCTATAACCTTACCTGAGGTGGATTCAGGGCTTTCCACGCTAAGGTATTCAACGGGCTCGTAAGTCTTGCCCTCAATTATTTTAGTTAGGACCCTAGGCTGCCCAACTTGTAGTTCATAACCCTCCCTTCGCATGGTTTCAATTAATACAGCCAGGTGCATAATTCCTCGTCCATATACCATAAAAGCGTCCCCACTGTCAGTTTCCTCCACGCGTAAAGCCAAGTTTCGTTCCACTTCTTTGAAGAGCCGATCGCGGATTTGCCTGGAAGTTACGTAAGAGCCCTCCTTACCAAAGAAGGGTGAGTCATTAATGGTAAAAAGCAGCCCCATGGTAGGCTCATCCACGGCAATTGGCTTGAGGCCCTCTGGATTGTCCGGGTCCGCAATGGTTTCTCCAATTTCAAAACCCTGGATGCCACTGATTGCACACAAATCTCCAGCGTGGACAGCTTCAGCCTTAACTTTTCCGAGCCCCTCAAAAGTGTAGATTTCCTTTGCTTTCCCACCTTTTTCAACAGATCCATCACGCTTTACCAAAGCCACTTGCTGGCCACTTTTGATGATGCCGCTATTAACGCGGCCTATGGCTATTCGCCCAATAAAAGAAGAATAGTCCAAAGAGGTGATTTGCATCTGAAGTGCACCTTCTTTTGCAACCGGCTCGGGAACATATTCCAAAATATAATCTAATAAAGCCGAAACATCGCCGGTGGGTTGCTCCCAATCTTCACCCATCCAACCTTCTTTAGAAGAGCCATAGAGGACGGGGAAGTCGAGCTGCTCCTCAGTACCGCCAAGGTTAAACATCAAATCAAAAACCTCTTCCATAACCTCCCCTGGCTTACAATTGGGCTTATCCACTTTGTTGACAACTACTACTGGTCTGAGCCCTAGCTGCAAGGCTTTCTCAAGGACATAGCGGGTTTGGGGCATCGCCCCTTCCAGCGCATCCACCAGCACCAGGGCACCATCCGCCATGTTTAGGACACGCTCTACTTCACCTCCGAAGTCAGCGTGCCCGGGGGTATCTATGATGTTGATTTTCGTCTGTTTATAGGTAACGGATACATTTTTAGATAAAATGGTAATCCCCCGCTCCTTCTCCAGGTCATTGTTATCCAGGATCAGGTCTTGCTGTTCCTCATGCTCCCCAAAAAGCTTGCATTGGTGCAAGATATTATCTACCAAAGTAGTTTTGCCGTGATCTACGTGGGCAATGATAGCAATGTTACGCAACGCTTGCATTGAAATAGGCTCTTACGCTTTATTAGTTTTAAAAGGTGCAAAGGTACGGTTTTCCACACTAAAAGATTTTTTTTGGCCTTTGATCCCATAAATCTTGTAGGGTTCCTGGTACAATTGCACCTTCCAGTTGGGTCAATTAATAAGCGATACGGCCTGCATAACGTGGATTGGGACGAAGGGAAAGCACAGGTACTGGCGAATGGTTGACCATCTGTTGAGCAAAAGCCCCCATGATCAGGTTGCTGGGGTTCAGTTCCTGTTCGGTCATGATAGTTACCAGATCTGCATTGTTATCCTGGGCATATTCCAGGGTTTTCTCAGTAATATTAGTACCAAAAAGCAAATCATGCTTAGCTGATACCTGATGCTCTTCCAGAAAATCTAAAACTTGGTGCGTATACTGACGCATGCGAATGACGGTATCGTCATCGCTATCCGTGCATATACCAGTTACATGTACGGTAGCCCCAAAACGCTGTGCAAATTCCGTAGCAAAGGGAACTTTCTGCCTCGTATGCTCTGACTGATCTATGGGTAGCACAATGTTGTCAAAGCGGTCTTTCATGAAAGATTCCCGCATCGTAACCACGGGGCAGGGTGCGGCACTGACTGTTTTGTAAGCATTACCCCCGATCCAGAATTCCTCAAAACCAGAATGCCCGTGGGTACCCATGAATATCATCTCCGCTTCAATTTTCTCAGCTATTTGAACAATATTCTTGTAGATCGCACCCTCTGATTCATAAAACTCGAAATCGTACCCATACTGGGTTTTCAGATGTTTAAGTTTTTCCTGGACCTCATCTTCTAGCTGTTGTTTCTCGCTAGCTGACCCTAGAAAGGACTTAAAGAAATTAGAAGGTTTGACGTAGCCTAAGGCCACTTCTGATTTAAGCTTTTCTTTCATCTGCATTACGCAGTGTAGGGCATTTAATGAATGCTCTGAAAAATCTACAGGTACTAGTACAGTGCTCATAGATAGTATTTTTTGGTTTTGAACAGGTAAATAAATTGATAGTAAGCAAAAAAAAGCAATTTTTTTAAATATGTCAATTAAAATTTATATTGTTGAATAATATACCATATTAAGAAAACCAAGCATTGGTTGGTTTTTATTGTTTTACCACTTTCTCAGTTCCCAGGATCTTCCCATTTTTGCGTACTTGTAAAAAGTAAAAGCCGCTATTAAGCCCCTCCATAGAAAGCCTAAATGAACCTGTTACCCTTGCATGCCTCAAAACTTGGCCGGTAGCGCTTTTTAAATACAATTGATAACCTTCATTACTCGGTAGTTTTCCATGGAGTTGATCGCGGACTGGATTGGGGTAAACCTTCAAAGCAACTTCGCTTTGGGAATTAAAGCCCGAAGGCTGAGGCCTTTTTACTAATGGTTTACCCCATACTGGTAGCTCAAGTCTGGTTGGTTGGGATTTGTTACTATAAACGGTTTGCTCAAGAACATGAGGCTTGCTGTAGCCGGAAGGATGTTCCAATGAGCCGGGACTTAATGGCGACCACCTGAAAAAACTGTCGGGATCTAAAGGCAAACCCGGCGCTACGTGATACTTAGGATCATTACTACTTGTGATTACAACCTTCAAACGATGGTCAGGACCAAGGGTATAACCAATAGGTAAAAGGTTGAAGGTCAATTGATAAGTTGTCCCTGTTTCAATATTGCTAAAGCTGGTAGTATCTATTGTAAAAGGCGGCTGATGATCTTTCTCAGGTTGTTGGGCCAATTTTTCAGCAAAATCCCGTGCATGGGTGTTAACGGCACCTTCGGTAACCAGGATTTCCCGTCCATCTGGGTACACATCCAATACCCTTACGAAAAAATGGGTATTGGTAAGGGATTCCTGAAAAGTACTATCAGCGTAGGCTGTACTGACCCGCATTTGCATCTCAGGTGTACCAAGGATAGCCAGGGAATCATCAATAGGTTTTGTTTGCCATACCAAACTTTGGTCAGCTGGCATGGTACTTTGCTGATAGGGTTTCAGGTTTTTAGGCCCCTGATTTAAATCGCCATCCTTCCGTAACACAAGGTTATTCCCGCCAATGGTTTCAACAGGCTTGGTGGGATCATGACGGTAGGTAGCTGAAACAGGTATATCAGGTTTACGGGCTCCAAGCTTTTGATCTCCCTGCCAATAAAGTTTTTGATGACTAAGCCCTGCTAGCTGAGGGGGGAATGTATCAGCGCTTATCCAGTAATTGCCTTTAGAGGAGCTCTCATCCGGACCTGCCATGTACAACCGCACATCAGAGGTTTGGGAAAATGGATTTTTGCTGGTAGAAAGGTTTTCTAACCCTTGAAAACCCGGCACTTGAAACGCAGGTATATCTATTTTTTGATTGGTAACATTGCCAAGTGGCCCTTTAATAGCTATGGGGAAATCTGAAAGCCCTTTTTCACCATTAAGAAAAGCAAGCATATCATGGTAATTGATCTTATAATCCGCTGAAGGGGCTCGGTATTCAACCTGATCTGCTTCTTTAAAACCCGGGGTAGCTCTTATTACAAAAGTGGGCTTACCAATATTTTTAAAGGCATTGCGATTAAGCGTACTACGCAGCCACGGTAAAAGCTCTCCTTGCACCGTTTCCTTAAAATTTTGACCCTTAAGGTTAATGTCGCCAATAACCTGATCCACATTATCAGGAAATTGAACATCACCTACTGCTTGCTGACCTATTCGCTGGTGGGTCCATGGACCTATAACCAATAAGTTTTTATCAAGGTTATTATACTTCGCCATATTCTGCCAGGTATTGATCTGGCCGTTGATGAAAATATCCCACCAACCGGTTAGGTGATAGGTGGGCACATCCATCCAATTATAGCGGCTAAAATTGCCATTGGTATCCGCTTGGCCCTGTTGATTAACCATGGCGCGGCTAATATCCATTTCAGAACGGATTGGCGAGTTGGGATAGTAAGTAGGTTTTCCGGTAGGAAAAGGTTGAGCCGTAAGATAGCTTACCGCTTTATCGGCAGCCTTAGTTGGTTGCTGTGGTGGATAGTCTTTAATGGTATTGTTGGTATTAAAAAGGGATTGATCAGCAGCCACCTTACTGGCATCGGTTACTAAGCCATCCAAAAAAGTCGATTTTATCCAGCTTTCAACCAAAGCACGCCTGTATACCCCATTATGGAATGCAGTTGACTGGTGATATTCGCCCGTTGCTACAATTGGTAATAAACTCTTAAGCCCCGGACTATCAGCAGGTTTGGACGGTATAGAGGCGGCTGCTTGAAACTGACTGTTACCAGCTGCTGACCCTCCGATCATACCAATACTACCATTGGTAAAGTTCACTGTCGCGTCATTCATCCCGTCTTGGTTAGTATCAACGGGGCGCTTAAAGTCATGGATCAAATAGTCGATTGTAGTTCGACCATCTGAATGATAATTAGAGTTTTGGGGATTATTCTTTGACCGCTTATCGAGGGTATGGTTGAAAGCAGGATGATAAGCTTGCGTTTTCCAAGTATTACTAACAAACGGATAGTATACCCCCTCGGATTCATACCGTCCACGATTGTTCTGGATCATCACGCCATATCCCAAAAAAGCCAAAGCACCAAGGCCTTCTTGACCTGACCGCTTGTAGGGGGTTCGTTGTAATAAGAAAGGAAGTTCACGGGGATTTTTGGCAGCCTTACCGTTTACGCTATCATAGATCAGGTATTGCTGACCCGCTGGAAATATGGTTAGGCTGTCAATGTTGAGGGGTCCTGCATTTACAGGCACCTTAATATCCTTTTTAGGAATGGGCATGTATACATCTGCTACAAGGCTAACACTATCACTAACCGGTATTTTTTGTTTCTGCTTTGAGTAAAGGGCATCTAGAAGGTTCGTATTCTGCCCAAACGAAGCTTGAGCCATCAGGAGAAAACAGGGAATAGCAAATGCTGTAAGCCAATTTGACCTCATAAGTGGTGATTTATAGTAATTATGAAAACAATTTCTGTTCATGGGTTAGCACAACTTTACCGGCCGTTCGGCCATTCTCCAGGTGCTCATGGGCTTTGTAAGCTTCCCGGAACAGGTATGCGGCCTCAATATGGGGCCGTAACTCGCCTCTATTCAGTAATTGAGCGATGTTTTCCATGACAGTACCATTGGGCTTAACCATCATGAGTTGGCCATCTTTACCCTGTTGATGAGCTTTTTCTTCCAGATCAGTGGCAGTTGGCATCAATGATACAATTTTTCCACCCGGCTTCAAAGCATTTAAACCCTGATCAATAGCTTCCCCTCCGGCACCATCAAATACCAGGTCAGCATCTTGTAGGACTTTGTCCACTGGTGTTTTATGGTAGTTTATGGGATGATCAACACCTAATTGCTGTAAAAAGGGCCTTTTAGCAACAGACGATGTCCCGAAAACTTCAGCACCTGCGTTTTTAGCCAATTGGACGGCAAAGTGGCCAACTCCTCCGCTGGCGTTAAGTATCAATGCCTTCCAGCCTGCTTGAAGGGAACCATACTGAAACAAACCCTGGTAAGCTGTTAGTGCTGCTAAGCACGCGCCAGATGCTTCATGATAGGAAGTGTTATTGGGTATTTTAGCAATCTGATCCTCCGGGGCCGCTACGTATTCCGCATACCCAAAAGCAGGCTCGGGAAATTTTACCATCCCAAAAACAGGATCGCCCACTTTCCATTGCTGAACTTGGTCGCCAACCTCCGCCACCTCCCCGGCTATATCCCATCCTAAAACCTTGTGAGTCAGATCTTCAAAAGCTTCGGTAAAAGCCATTCCACCTCTGATGGCGGTCTCGACCGGGTTAACGCCCATTGCCCTAACATTAACCACTACTTCAGTCTGAGCCGGTCGCGGATCCGGAATGTTTTCTGTACGCAAATTAGAAGGTGGTCCAAAGGAAGAAAGGGTAACAGCATCCATAAAAGGTTTATTTGTTAATTCTAAATTAATAAAATGAATGGTTATTGATGGACCATTAACCAAAAGATTGGCATATCGTATGTCCTAATAAATAAAAAACCTTTTGAGCAACCGAAGAAGCTTAATCCTTGCCACTGTTTTCAGTATTGCAATGGGCTACCTGGAAGCTGCGGTGGTCGTTTACTTACGGAAGCTGTACTATCCCGAAGGTTTTGATTTCCCGCTTAAACCCTTACCGGATTTAATGGGCTTTACGGAGCTGGGACGCGAAGCTGCTACTTTGGTGATGCTTCTAGCTATCGGCCTTATGCTGGGTAAAAATAAGATGGAACGCTTCGCTTACTTTCTTTTTTGCTTTGCTGTGTGGGATATTGTTTATTACTTAGGCCTTAAAGGGATTCTTGACTGGCCTGCCTCTTTTTTTACGTGGGATATTCTTTTCCTGATTCCAATCCCATGGACTGGTCCTGTCATAGTGCCGGTTGCAGCTGCCTTAAGCATGATCTTTCTTAGTTTGGTTTTAATAACCGTAAGTAATAAGTCATCAACACCGGGGCTTACGGTATTCCATTTAGCTTGGTTAGTTAGTGGTGCTGTGGTTTTTATCCTGGCCTGCATTTGGGACTACTCAACTTACGTAATCAGTAATAACGGCTGGAATGCCCTATATACCCTTGACAAAAAAACCTTATTTTCCCTTACCGAGCATTATATTCCAAACAGCTTCCCTTGGCTCATTTTTGGGTTATCCATGGCATTGATATGGATAGGGATTGGTAAATTTGTTTGGTGCAACAGGAGAGCTTTTATCGCTCATTGATTTTTTTGTTAAGCTTTAGAACGATTCACAGACAGGTATGTGCGGAAGATTTGCCATTAATTTGTCAGCAGCTGAACTGGAAAATACTTTCCAGGTAGCGTTCGAGAGCGAAACAGCCCGCGATCAGTTTCAAGCGAACCATAACATCAAGCCCAGCCAACAGGTGCCCATTATCCAAGCTGAAACCCCTCGGCACATTAACCTTGCTCATTGGGGATTCGTTGGTCGGATCCGTAACCCGAATAGCGGGCAAATTCAGGAGAAACTTTTTATCAATGCCCGTGGGGAAACCCTGGATCAAAAACGATCATTCAAACCGGCATGGACCAACGCCCAGCGCTGCCTATTTCTCATGAGTCATTTTTACGAATGGATGGGTACTTCCAAAGGCAACGTTCCCTTTGCTATAACCTTGAAAGCCGATCAGCCACTAGCTGTCGCCGGGCTTTACCAGGAGCAAAAAGTCCAGGATCAATTACAGATCGTTACAACCCTTATCACCACTAGAGGCAATCATTTGATGGAATTGGTTCACAACCGGGGAACCAATAAAGGCCGAATGCCGGTTATTTTATCATCTGAAGAGCAGCAGGAATGGCTCAATCCCAATTTACCGCTGAATGATGTGAAAGGCCTGTTGAATACTTATCCGGATGATGACCTCAAGGCCTATCCTGTAACCAAAGGCTTGGATACCCCTTCCAACATTGATTTTAAAGAAAAACGGGCATTAGAGTTTTACGCCGGTCAATATGGTTTTAAGCTAGCCGGCTAGCATAATGCTTTTAGAATGAGTTGTAATGAGAAAAATGTCGATTTACCCATTTTTTATTCTTTTTCTTTTATCATCGGTATCCTGCGCCCAGCAATTAACCCCGGTCAAATCCAGTAAGGAGCATCATCAGGTATACAAGCTTACCAAAAGTGCAAATCCTCAAAAACCGCTTACTTTTTCTGATAGTTTTACAGCCTTTGCCTTAGAGACTGCTGATACTGTTGCTCCTTTTAAAGGCGTACATGTAATTGTGAACGAGCAAACCAAGGGACTTAAACCAACATCTCATCCTAATCGCGACCTTGAAGGCGTCCGTTCCGAAATGACCATGATGCCATCGCGGACCAATACCTTGAAGCTTGATGTCCCGTCTGATCAGATTCCGCTAAAGATCCACCTTATAGATGCTAAGGGGCATGGAAGTTACCCTGAACAACGAATGAAGCGCGGTAAAGGGCAGTGCGAAAAACCGGTTACTATTCCTCAGGAGGGATGGCGTAAAGGATTGCCAGAACCCGCTTACAATCCCATTGAGCACCAAATACAACATGTGGTCATTCACCATTCAGCAGGTAACACAGGGGATACCAATACACGGAAGGTAATCCGCAATATTTATCTCTACCACACGAACGTCAATGAGTGGTCGGATATCGGATATAACTTTGTAATTGGTGTAAACGGAAGAATTTACCAGGCAAGGGATGGATTAGGACAGATCAAGGACCATCGCGTTAGAGGCGCTCATTTTTGCGGAAAGAACAGTGGGACAATGGGCGTAGCTTTGGTTGGTAACTTTGAAGAAGGCACCCCCACCCCCTCAGCCCTTCAGAGCCTCAAAGGCTTACTAGCCTGGAAGTTAGACACCGCTGACCTTCCAGCTATGGGCGCATACCCCCACCCTACTTACGATGCAGATCCTGAGCCCTTAGAGGTAATTGCCGGCCATCAAGATGGCTGCGCCACCCTTTGCCCGGGAGAAAACCTGTATTCTCAGTTACCTGATATCAGAACAAAGATAAAGGATTCGCTTAGCCAATGCCAGGAATTAACTACTGGTATTGCTAGTAAACCGGAACCAACAATGACTATTCAACAACATCAAGGAGGAAAGCTGGATATAGCTTTGAAAGAACCTTTGCATGGTAAGTTGAGAATTTACAACGCCCAAGGACAGCAAATAAAAGCACCCCTAACAGTAAAACCAGAGCGAGGAAAGTACCAGTGGTCCCTTCCTGATTACCAAGCGCCCAATCTTTTGATCGTTGTTTTGCAAAATCCCAAAGGGCAGATCATTTTTCAGCAAAAAATTATCCTATCTTAATCGCCAATTTTATAGCCCACTTCCAATAGAAAAAAATTACCATAGGTGGATGGCTCAAACTCATCATTGCCAATTTCTACTTTATTGGTAAGCTCACTAAAACTAACTTGATACCTTAAATCAAAACGTAATCTCCAAATATCCGCCCCTACACCAAATTGGCCACCAATGTTAAACGTGTTGTAGGATAAGTTATCGATAGCAGCGCCCGAATTGCCTCCAAGGTGAAGCGTCCCAACTGGACCAACATTCCAGCGAAAAACCTTGAGATACCGCTGGCCTATTAATACCGGGAAGTTCAAACGAGAATAGGAAATGCCATAGCGTTTTCCATCAACCTTGATGTTTTTATTAGTTTGGTGGAACATAAGCTCGGGTTGGACAAAAATACCAAGAAACTTCCCACGGCCATAAAAACCGATCTCACCACCAAAATCCCCATTAAACCGATCGGTAAAGGTTCCCCAGTTACCAAATACATCACCAATGTTCTGGTGGGTCATACCGGCCTTAGCTCCCCATTCCAAGTCCTGGGAATTTGCCTGAGGGGCGAATAACACCAATCCAAATAATAAAAAAGCGATACGTACAACCATGGCTTGTGAAATTAATTCTTTTCCAAACAAAATAAACCAATTTTAAAAAAAGTAGACCGCCCTTTTTTATGGGGGTAAGCATAAAACAAAAAACCCGGTACATGGCCGGGTTTTAATTTTTTAGGGTAATAATTTAAGCTGGGGGCTTATTTACTTTTTAATAACCATTTGGCGAGCTACCTGCCCATCACTATTTGCTAAGTGTAGGAAATAGGAACCTGCGTTAAGGTCACCCAAACTTACATTAAGCGTTTGATTTGTAGACACACTTTCGTAAACTCTTTTTTGCAGGACCTTGCCTTGCAAGTTTACAATCCTTAGCTGAAGCTGATCAGTTTTGGCAAAACCGGTCTCGACATTCACTGCGTCATCAACTGGATTGGGGTATACTTTCAGCGATGGCGTGCCATCTTTTTCAGCTATACCGGTTGTAGCTTGAACAGTAATAGTGCCAACCATATCTACACCACAGTGAGGCTGGCAGAAATAAGGGAAACTCCCTACGGAATCAAAAGTGTAACTGAAAGTAGCACCCTTTGTAGTGAAAAGCTGTGATGACCAGAGACCATTTGAAGAACAATTTGTACCACTGATGGTATTATGACCATTGTTACCATCCTGAACCCACACAACTTGATCGCCCTTATCCACCGACAATTGCTGGGGTACAAAATCATTATCTCTCATGTAAACGGTATCTTGCGCAGTACTAAAAGAAGTTCCTAAAATTGAAAATAAGACAGTAATAATAACAAGTCGCATAGTTAATCGGGTTTTTCATTTAAACTACAAAGGCAACGTTCTTTGAATTGAATTTGTTTTATTTACAAAAATCAATGTTTTAGCTAAGGTTGACGAAAGAGGGCTTTGATAATGCATTTAAAACATTGCGCGGAGTCCTTCTAAGGATGATGTATTAGCTTCTCCCTAGGCCTATAACCCACATCATTATGATAATCCTAAACTGAGGCAAGTTGAGGGTATCTCAGGAATAATTTGTGACTTATCAGATCAATAGATTTAAAAAAGCTGTTTAATTACTTGATTAAGACCTAGCCAAAGTTTTACCTCTTTTTTTCATTTTAAAAGATCTTAAGTATAATGAGCCCGGAGTAGTTTGTAAGCGATTCCTGAGGAAACGGCTTTCATTAAAAACCGGTAACATCATTTCCTTAACTTTTCAAAGGTACAGTCCCAAAAAGTATCTATAATTTAACCTCATATTGGTTAAGATACCAAACACTTTTTTGATCTCCGCCAGACCCGTAAGAAGGTTAGCCATCGAATAATGATTTGGTGGATAACCTTCCTCTTTCCAAAAAACGCCACAAATAGCTAATTTTATTGACGGGCGGTGACGTCAAGGTCAACCCTACCTGCTTTACCCTATTTCATATAAATCCATTTAGTGACGGTTTGTGTAAATGCTCCCCGCATCGTCAGCAAGTAGGCGCCCGCTTTTAAATTCAGTTTTTCAGGATTGAAGCGGAATTGATGACTACCAGCCATGAAATAGCGGTTTTTAAGGGTATTCATGACCTTACCCTGGCTGTTCACTAGCTTTAAGTTTACATGTTGCGCCTTTTTTAGTTTGAAACGGACATTCGTTACATTATTAGAGGGGTTGGGGTAAACCTGAACTTGCTTGCCCTCTTTAAGCATTTTGCGGGATGGTTCTTCAATAGCGTCTACATTACCGGACGAGTCAAAAGTAACTTTCACCTCATAGTTGTTTTTAATGGGTTCGGTTTTGCCATTCACGCCAATAGCCTGACTAATGAAATAGTAGGTTTCTCCCGGTTCCCCGGTAAAACGGGCTTTTTCATCCGGAATCCCGCTGAGCCATCTTTCATAATTGTTATCATCTTTGGATACATAAAGGTTATACCCGGAAACCTCGGTGCTGAATGGCTCTTGGGTAACCTGTTTCCACTGAAGCACAACACTTGTTGAATCCACCTTCTGATAATCTTGGAGGATTTTACTTTTCAATGGGTCAGTGGCTATCAGGTTAATCCAGGTATTGGTCTGAATAGGGGCATTGTCATCAAAAATGATGTTTGCGTGATTGGTTACGCTATCCCCGTGGTTAAGGTTTTCCCTGGCATTGATCTGATAGCTGACGAACCCTTCTCCTCT
>CAZIUI010000017.1:0-60528 GCA_964542585.1 uncultured Sphingobacteriales bacterium
TGGGGTGAGGAAGTTTTTAGCACGAGCGAGAGTAAGCAGTGGGATGGGACTTACGGTGGGGAATTGGTTCCGCAGGGCGTTTACCATTACCAGATCGTCATCACGAGTGAAGATGGCAGCCGTGACACTTATGAGGGGCGGGTGATGGTTATTCGGTAGATGGTAAAATGGTAAGACGGGTAAGATAGTAAGAGGGTAAGCCTTGTATGACCTTTTGGCTATTTTACTATTTTAAGTGTTTTACGGTTTTTCCCTAGTCACCTCTTGGCCTAGAAATTTTCTGCGGTAGGGGTGTTCTCTTAAATAGCTTCACCGAGGTTAAGCAGGGTTAAACCCTTGCTGTCTAGTAAACATTTTAATGATTAAACAGCAAAAATGTAACGCCCAATGACTCAGCACCCTAATATTCAAAAACTCATGCCCCAAATCAGGGCTGCAAGGCCCAAATGGGGGACCCCACCCCTTCCTGATGTGACACCTGAACAACCCGGACCGCAACAAGAAAGCGTCTGGGATTATCCGCGTCCGCCTATTGTGCGGGAAGCCGAATCGACCATTTATGCTTATGCCGGAGCCGTGCTGGTCATGCAGAGCAGCCGGGCCCTTCGAATTCTAGAGACTGCTGGCGCTCCAGTTTATTGTGCACCACCGGAAGACTGGCGCCAGGATCTTCTGGAGGCCACTGGCGAATTTTCAGTTTGTGAGTGGAAAGGGGTGGCCACCCAATACGATATGGTTGCTGATGGCAACCGGCTAAAGTGGTCGGCCTTTTCTTACGAGGATCCGCTAACCGATCTGGGACAAGGTTATGAGCAGATAGCTGGCTGGATAGCTCCTCATCCTGCTAAACTTACCTGCTATTTGGGTGATGAACAGGCTAAGCCTCAGCCCGGCGGGATGTATGCCGGCTGGGTCACTTCACGCATTGCAGGGCCTATCAAGGGCAATGCCGGGACAGAGCACTGGTAACTAATTTACTTTCAACCCCGATTTTAAACTTAAAAAGCCCTGATACGATTCTTGCATCAGGGCTTTTCACTTGAGGTCCCGAGCGGATTCGAACCGCTGTATAGGGATTTGCAGTCCCCCGCCTAAGCCACTCGGCCACGGGACCATTTCATAGGGCAAAATTAAGCTGCTTCAGGGAGAGTAACAAGTCCAGTTAGCCGTTAGACTTCTTCTGGAAAATGCATAACCAAAAGGGAATCCCCACCTCTGCGCACCAGCATGGGCTTGTATTTCCGAATTCGAACTTCCAGTTGATCAAAAGTAGCCCCTTTGTTAAGCAAGGTTTTATAGATACGATAGGCGGCTGTTTCGATCAGGTCCATAGGCTCATACATCACCTCATGCACTGTTTGGTAGACGGTTTCGTAGTTTAGCGTATTTTCCAGCTCATCCGCATCCGGGTCAGCAAAGGGAACCCTGGCCATCACAGATACCTGAAAGCTATTGCCGATGGTTTTTTCTTCGTCATAATAGCCAATAGGAGCCTTCTGAAGCTCCATATCCACTAAACCAATCCAGGCCATAATACTTTTTCAGGTTTTACAAGCGCTTTCATTTAAGGTTAGCCGATACGGTTTGCATGGCTTCTTCCGCTGGCTTCCCGTCATGCAGAATCTGGTAAACAGCTTCCAGAATAGGCGCATTGATTTGGTGGTGATTGAGCAGGTGATAGGCCGGCTCAATGGCATAATATCCTTCCGGTACCATGGTCATTTCCATCAGTGCCGCATTGGTCCGGTACCCCTTCCCTATCATATTTCCAAAGGTTCGGTTTCGGCTAAACTGAGAATAAGCTGTTACCAGGAGATCACCCAAATAACCAGTCTCCACGATACTACGGTGCATCGGGGTTACGGTATCCAAAAAAGTCTGGATTTCCCTTGCTCCAGCGGCAACAAGAACAGCTTGAAAATTATCACCATACCCAAGGCTGTTGCAAATCCCACCAGCAATGGCATAGACATTTTTCAGCACTGCAGCGTACTCTAGTCCCTCTACATCCGGGGAGATGGAGATGTGGAGGAAGGAGGTTTCAATCATACCAGCAACAGCTTCTGCATTTACTGTGGAAGTTGACGCGAGCGTTAAGTAGGTTTGGCGGCCATAGGCCACCTCTTCAGCGTGAGACGGCCCGCTAATGCCAACAAATTGTTCATCCGGAACCCCGAACGTGTTTTTGAGGTAGCCGGATACCAGGCAATCCATTTCTGGTACAATCCCCTTAATGGCTGATATTAAAACTTTTCCCTTGAACGCATCCGTTTTTAAAGGTGCAAGGGCCGCTTTTAAATAGAAGGAAGGAACAGCTAATAAAACCAGATCTGCTCTTGCCACCGCCTGGCTAACGTCAGTCGTTAGGTAAAGGGACTCCGGATTTAGCGTTAGGGCACTCAGGTATCGGGGATTCCGTTTTTCTTCTTTGATGGCATTAAGGGTATCGGCCTTGCGAACCCACCAATGAATGGTATGGCCATGATGCTGTAAAAGGGTAACTAAGGCTGTAGCCCAGCTCCCACTTCCAATCACAGCTATCGGGGAATCGCGGTTGATCAACGCTTTGATTTTTGGGTATTGGCGGATGAATTAACTAGCATGCTATCAGTCAAAGTTTTAGAAACCACACTGTAAGAACCGCTAATAACGGTATCACCCACTTCAAGCCCGGAGAGCACTTGAATTTGATAGTTGTCTTGAATGCCGGTAGTAACCGGCTGGCGGATCGCCCGTTTACCCTGTAGCTTAAATACCACTTCTTCCAGTCGCTCTCCCCGGGTTTCCATTTTTTGACGTGTGGTAACTGCCAAAATGGGTACAGCTAATGCCTCGCTTACCCGGTCTGTTCTGATTCTAGCCATTCCTGACATACCGGGCCTTAAGGGTGTGGGTATCTGACGATTACTATCGATAAGGGATCGGTAAGAGCTACGGAGGATGTTTAGCTCCACCTCGAAGTTGGTTACCTGACCAGCACTGTTCCCCGCTGTACTACTAGCAGTACTTTTGGCAGAGGAGCTGGCCACTTGGCTTACAACACCTTTGAAGGTTTGGTTGACAAAAGCGTCTACTTCAATCTCGGCTGTGTCACCTTCCCGGATCGCGATGATGTCATTTTCATTCACCTCTACATTCATTTGCATAAGGTTCATATCCGCGACCCGCATAAGCTCGGTGCCTTCCATCTGGCGGGTACCCACTACCCGCTCACCCGCTTCTACCGAAAGCTTGGAAACGGTACCATTGATGGGGGCATAAATTTTAGTTTTCTGGAGGTTATCTTTGGCTTCTTGCAGGCTGGCTTCGGAACTTTCAACGTTATACCTGGAAGCATTTACTGTTTGCTTAGCGGCTTTTACTTGCTGTTTCTGACTCTGGTAATCAGACTTTATTTGCTGGAACTCTGCCTTAGCTATGGCATCTTTTTCATAAAGCTTTTTGTTACGCTCAAAACGCGTTCTAGCATTTTCCAACCTTGCTTTGGCTTGATTCAATTGCGCCTTGGCATTGGCAAGGTTGGCCTTGGCATTGTTAAGGGATGCCGTAGCCTGTTCAACAGTAGCTTCATAAGTATCAGGATTGATAAGCGCCAATAACTCCCCTTTGGAAACCTTCTGACCCTCCCTAACGGGTAATTTGATGACCTCACCGGAAACATCAGCCGTAATACGGATTTGTTTGGCTGGTTGAAGTTTTCCACTTGCTGTTACTTTTTTGACGATGGTTTGCTTTTCAACGGTGGCAGTTTCCACTTTCGGGCGATCTTCACCCGAAAATAACCCGGAAGCCCAAGCTGCAATACCTGCGGCCACTACTAGGGGAATGATAATCTGAAGGCGGCGCTTTCTCCTATGGCGTTTTTGCGATGATGTAGACATGATTGGATGGCATTAGGGATTCAATCGGAGCGGCTTCCCGAGGTAGAATCCGTATAACTTTTTATTGAACAAATACCGGTATTTGGCTTGTAGATAGTTACTTTGAGCGCGGGAATAATCCTGTTTAGCCTTACGCCAGTCGTAGTAATTCATATCCCCTTCCCGGTAACGGTTTTGCGCTATATCGTACAGGGCTTCCTGGCTTTTCAGCTGCTCCAGTGCCGTCTGATATTTTTTGTAGGAATTTTGCGCTTGGGAGTAGGCTTGGTTGATGGCTTTTCGAACGCCCTGTTTCTTTTGAGCCAGATTTAAAGCCGCTTGCTGCATTTGTATTTTGGAATTAGTGATTTGCGTTTCTACATTCAGGTTGTTAAAAATCGGAATGTTCAGGTTGAAACTTAAAGCCTGGCTAAAGTTATTTTCCAATTGGCTGGTAAAATTCGGGGTTTCAAGAACAGGTCTTGCACTTGGCCTGACCACCGGGGCATCTGAAGAAGCCACAAAACCAACGGTATCAATGGTTCGCTCAATGCCGGAAGGCGTTTGCCTCCGTGATGAAAAACCACTTGATAGGCGTGCATTAAAATTTAAAGTTGGGTATCGGGCACTTTTTGTGGCCTTGTAATTGTAACGGGCCGCTTCAAGGTTATAACGGGCCTGCGCAAGTTGGGGTAGTCGCTCAAAATTTTCCTGAACCACAGCTTCTACCGATTTATCAGGTAACGAATCCAGGGAGTCCGGTATATCAACGGTTTGCACCTTAAACTTATCTCTCTTTTTATCCCAGTTCAAGTATTGACGAAGATCAAGCTTCGCCATTTTAAATTGGTTTTTAGCCTCCACCAAACTAGACTTGTCTGTAGAAACCTGGGCATTGACTTCCAAAAGACGACTTTTCGGAGCTTTTCCGCTCTCCACTAATAGGCGAGCTTGTTTTAGCTGACTTTTGCTGGCCGCTAATTGTTCTTTTGATGTGGCAACATTTTCCCGTTGCAATAGTACTTCCAGGTACCGGGAAGCGACCTCGGTTCTTATCGTATTTTTGGTTGCATCCACTTGAGCGCGATCCGCTTGTAGCTGCCGGGTATTGCTTTTTATTTCCCGGTTTTGCTGAAAGCCCTTGAACAGGTCCAGCCCTGAGTTTAGTGAAAAATTATTGGAACGGATGGTTTGCTGAACAAACTCGTTGGTAAAAGGATCCACACTTCGGCCAAAACGAAAGCTTTGGCCGGCCCCCACATTCAGCGTTGGCAGCCGTCCCATTTTGCTTTGCTGAAGATTAGCCTTGGTTTGCTTTTTAATCAACTGGTTTTTTTGGACGGTAATGTTATGCGTTATAGCATAATCAATGCAGTCTTCAAGCGAAAGGGCGTTTCCTTGTTGAGCAGTTAATAAAACAGGACATCCAGGTAATACCCATAGCAGGGCAATTATTCTAGACTTTAGCGCCATGAAGGTATGTTCGGTTTAGGCCAATTGGTAAAGATCGCTATACTTACGATAAATATAATCCTCGAAATAATCAAAGCGCAGAGGCTCACCGGAAATAGCTTGGCAAATCTCGGAAGATTCGTAAAGGCGACCATATTGATGGAGATTTTCTCTTAGCCAATGCAAGAGCGAAGAGGTTTGCCGATTGGCAAGTTGTTTATTCAGTTCGGGGATGGCCTTTTGAGCCTGGTGATAGAACTGAGCTGCGTAAAAGCTGCCGAGAGAATAAGTGGGAAAGTAGCCAAAAGCCCCATGCGCCCAGTGTATATCTTGCAGTACCCCTTCCTTTAAATCTTTTGGCGTCAAGCCAAGGTAATCCCGGTAAGCGGCATTCCATGCTTCTGGAAGCTCTTCTACTGTTAAACGGTCCTCCAATAGGGCTTTTTCCAATTCCATACGGATGAAGATGTGCAGGTGGTAGGTCACTTCATCCGCTGCTGTCCGGATAAGGCTGGGCTTCACTTGATTAAAAGCCTGGTAAAATTGTTCCTCACTTACAGGCCCGAGTTGTTCGGGAAAATACTGTTTGAATAACGGCAGAAATCCCCGAATAAAATCCTTCGAACGCCCTACATTGTTTTCGTACAATCGTGATTGCGACTCATGGATGCCGAGCGATATGGCCTCTCCTGCCGGAAGACCATAATTATGTGCCAGGAACCCTTGCTCATAAAGGGCATGCCCAGTCTCATGAACCGTGCTTCCCAACGATTCCGGAAAATCATGTTCAAAAAAACGGGTAGTTATTCGCACGTCTTCCGGACTAAAGCTTATGGTAAAAGGGTGCTTGCTGGTATTAAGGACACCCATTTTAAAATTAAATCCCAGTTCAGCTGCCAACTGCCGGTTCAGCTCATCTTGTCGCTCTACAGGAAACCTTTGATACATAAATCCCGTATCCGCCTGGGGCTGCTGCTTAATTTGATCTAATAAATGAGTGAGGCTCTTTTTTGCCCGCTGCATGATCTCATCAAGGGCATTGGTAGTCAATCCCGGCTCGAAATCGTCCAACAAACCCTCGTAGATATTATCCTGGTAACCGTAGTAGTCAGCTTTTTCCTTGTTAAGCTCCACCAGGGTTTTTAATTGCTCACTGAAGGCACTAAAATCCTCTTTTTCCCGGGCCGCCACCCAAGCGTGATTAGCCTCTGAAGTAGCCTTGCTTAGCCGTTCTACAAACGCTTTTGGTAGTAGTTCGGCCTTACGTATGTCACGCTGTACAATAGCCACATTGCGCTGCTGTACTTCATCTAGATTGTCCTCTGATTTCAGGTCTTCAATCAGGTCTAATAAATACCCATCCGTTAACAGTTGGTGATGCCACCCTGCCAGGTAGCTTAGTTGTTCCGACCGGAAATTCGCGCTTTTTTCCGGCATATGAACTTCCTGATCCCAATTGGCCAGCGCTGCTACACAAGAAACATGCTTAGCTTTTTTTAAGTGATCATGAAAGGCTTTAAATCGGTTTTGTTGACTCATTGAAAAAGGTTTTCAGATTATTTGAGCTTTTTGTGACCAGTTGCCCCAGAAAGGGAAAACATGGGAAGGAAAGCACCCGTTTAAAAAGTTAACATTCACAAAACGCAGGCACAAAGTTATATTAAAAGCGCATCGATCTCTTTGAAGTGCTCACTTAAAGGTTTTTGGTAAATTTGCTACTAAATACAACGATTATATGACGCCAGACCACTATGAAAGTCCGGACTATTTTGAAATAGAGGAGCTGTTATCAGAAGAGCATATTATGATCCGGGATTCCATTCGCGATTGGGTTAAGAAGCAGATGTCCCCTGTTATTGAGGACTATGCCCTTAAAGGCGAATTCCCTAAGTTTATCATTAAAGCGTTGGGAGATTTAGGCGCATTCGGTCCTACCATTCCTAAGGAATACGGAGGCAGTGGGCTTGATTACATATCTTATGGTTTGATCATGCAGGAGCTGGAAAGGTGTGACTCTGGGATCCGCTCTACGGCATCTGTTCAGGGCTCCCTGGTCATGTACCCGATTTACCGCTATGGAACGGAAGAACAACGTCAGACTTACCTGCCTAAACTGGCGACTGGCGAATACCTTGGTTGCTTTGGGTTGACTGAACCCGACCACGGCTCGGATCCCGGTGCTATGGAAACACGCATAAAAGATCAGGGAGACCATTACCTGCTGAATGGCAGTAAAATGTGGATTTCAAATTCCCCAATGTCCGATGTTGCCATAGTTTGGGCGAAAGATGAGCAAGATACCGTAAGAGGACTCATAGTAGATAGTGACCTGGAAGGCTTTTCAGCTCCTGAAATTCACGGCAAATGGTCATTAAGAGCTTCTTTGACCGGGGAATTAGTGTTTGATAACGTCAAAGTTCCAAAAGATAGGCTTCTCCCTAATGTAGAAGGGCTTAAGGGGCCGTTATCCTGCCTCTCCTCTGCTCGTTACGGAATAGCCTGGGGAGCTTTAGGAGCAGGAATGGATTGTTATGATGTTGCCCTCCGATTTTCCAAGGAACGAACCCAATTTGATACCCCCATTGGTGGCTATCAGCTTACGCAGAAGAAGCTGGCTGAAATGATCACTGAGATCACCAAAGGCCAATTAATGGCACATAGGCTAGGCCAATTAAAGGATGCGGGAAAAGCATCCCCTGCCCAGATCTCTATGGCTAAGCGGAATAGTGTGGAAACCGCCTTATCGGTGGCCCGTGAAAGCCGGCAAATCCTGGGCGGAATGGGTATTACCAATGACTACCCGGTTATGCGACACATGAACAACCTGGAATCGGTCATCACCTATGAAGGGACTCATGAAATTCACCTTTTGATTACAGGCATGGATATTACTGGCCTTTCGGCATTTCGTTAAACCCTCATCAACCCCTTAATAAATCTCTGTAAAAGAAATTCCACCTATGACCCAAATTCAATTCGGAACCGATGGATGGCGAGCCCTGATTGCTGAAGATATGACCACAGCTAATATCAAGCGGGTAGCCTATGCCTCCGCCCAATGGATCAAGCAACAAAATGGTCAGGATCCATCCGTTATTGTTGGTCATGACTGCCGCTTTGCCGGTGATTTATTTGCTGAAACCACTGCCAGGGTCATGGCATCAGAGGGGATCAAGGTTTACCTCGGGACGCATTTTGCCAGCACGCCCATGATTTCATTAGCCGTAAGCCAATTCCAGGCAACAGCGGGTGTTGTCATTACCGCCAGCCACAATCCTCCCGGTTACAATGGTTTCAAGCTTAAAGCTTCCTATGGCGGCCCAGCTGTTCCCTCTATGATCGAAGAAGTAGAGCACCTAGTGCCGGAGACCTACAATGGCTCACCTCATTCAATGGCTGAATACCAAAAGCAAGGGCATATTGATCTTGTGGATCTGGAAACCCTTTACGTTGAGCAAGCTGAAGCTCATTTTGACCTGGATGCCATTCAAAACTCCGGTTTAAAATTCGCCTTTGATGCCATGTATGGGGCTGGGCAAAATGTTATTCGGCGCCTCCTCACTAATGTAGTCAACTACCGATGTGAGGATAACCCCGGGTTTAAGGGCGTTCCGCCTGAGCCAATCATGAAGAATTTAGAATCGTTTTCGAATGCTATCCAAGAAAATTCAGATATCTCGGCTGGTTTAGCTATTGATGGCGATGCCGATCGCATCGGGCTTTTCAATAAAAATGGGGATTTCATTGATTCTCATCACATTCTTCTAATGCTGATCCAATACCTTCACAAGCATAAGCAGATGAATGGAGAGGTGATTTACACCTTTTCATGCACTAGCCGCTTAGCGCAGCTATGTGAGCAGTATGGCCTCTCCTACCAAGTTACCAAAATTGGCTTTAAATACATCTGCGATCTGATGCAAAGCCAAAACAATCCTATCCTTGTAGGCGGTGAGGAATCCGGAGGTATTGCCATTCAGGGTCATATTCCGGAGCGTGATGGTATTTGGGTCGGACTTACCATTTGGGAATACATGGCTAAAACAGGAAAAAGCCTCGATAGCTTGATTCAAGAACTTTATCGGGAAGTGGGTGAATTTGCTGTGGAACGTCAAGACCTCCATATCCATGAAGATCTTAAGCAAGCGGTTATGCAACGCTGCAAAGAAGAACCTTTTCAGGAAATTGGTTCTTACGCAGTTTCTCATATCGAAGATCTTGATGGCTTTAAATTCCATTTAGGTGATCAACGTTGGGTCATGATCCGGCCCTCAGGAACAGAGCCCGTTCTGCGCGTTTACGCCGAAGCACCCACTAGTGATGAAGCCTTTCAGATCCTGGAAGCAACGGAAAACCTTATCAGCCAAATGGATAAAACCAGTGCTTAATGCTTAAAACAGCCATGAATAGCAACTTTTGCATTTATCGGTCGAGAGGGTAAAACATGAGCCGTTCCTGAGGATTGCCGCCTTTCTAATGTTGGCGTTATGGCTATCCCTAAACACGGCTGATGCCCAGTCTAACTACTTTCCGCCGGCTGATACCCTCCATCAAAGCCGTCTTAATGCGATCGGGATAGGCACCGGTGTTATTTACAGTGGGGCGTTGGTAGGCTTGAATGAATTGTGGTATAACCAATACGAACGTTCACGCTTTCATTTTACCAATGAGCTCAACTACTGGAAGCAGATGGATAAGGCCGGCCATGCGTATAGCGCTTATTATGAAAGTGTTGCAGCTTATCACCAGTTACGTTGGAGTGGGCTAGCGCCAAATAAAAGTTTATGGTACGGCGGCTTAGCAGGATTTGCCCTTCAAACCCCTATTGAGATTTTGGATGGTTTCTCAAAGAAATGGGGAGCTAGCGTGGGCGATGTCTCCGCAAATGCCTTTGGCAGTGCCCTTTTTATCGGGCAACAACTAGCTTGGGAACGGCAGGTCCTGCACATGAAATTCAGCCATTCGCCTACCTCTTACGCTGCTAAACGCCCGGATATTCTGGGATCAAATGCCCTGCAAGAAGTCATCAAAGATTACAACAGCCAGACCTACTGGTTATCAGTAGCCATCAATGACTTAGTACCAAAAGCGGACCCGCTACCTCGGTGGCTTTCAATTGCTGGTGGGTATGGTGCAAAAGGGATGTTAGGCAACGACAGCAACCCCAGCGCCTATGAGGACATTAAAAGGCGCCGCAATTATAAGCTTGCACTGGCTATCAATCCCGCTGAGTTGAATACTAGCTCTCGGTTTTTGA
The DNA here is from genome assembly GCA_964542585.1 of uncultured Sphingobacteriales bacterium. Lineage (GTDB taxonomy): Bacteria > Bacteroidota > Bacteroidia > CAILMK01 > CAYYUA01 > CAYYUA01. The sequence goes on from CAZIUI010000017.1 coordinate 10,570, forward strand.
ACACCCTGCTGGATGCTTTAAGCGCTATTAAACTGCCGCTCCCGGGCCTGCAATATGACCGCATAAAAGGGTTCCAAGGTCAGGTTGTTGCTTATTAGGGTCGTTGCTGTTCAGCCTCGTAGAAAGCAATCCCTGCGGCCACGGATACATTTAGCGAACCAAGCTGGCCCTTCATAGGAATAGAAGCGGAATGGTTTAATAAATCCTGGGTTTCAGGGGTTAACCCACTGTCTTCGGCTCCAAAAACCAAAGCTGTTGGTTCGTGCAAAGGGAGTTCATACAAGGCCTGATCTCCATTTTCCGTTATCCCCACTATCTGGATACCCGATTGCCTTGCATAGTTCAGTGCACCTACTAGATCAGCGGATCTGCAAATCGGAACACGAAGCAGGGCACCAGCAGAGGTTTTGGTCACGTCCTGGCTTACCGGAGCAGCATTGGATGTCCCGATGATAACGCCATGTACCCCAAGCGCTTCAGCACTGCGGAGGATTGCCCCGAAATTGCGTACATCGGTAATGCCATCAACAACAGCTAGAAGGGGTGTATCACCAGTTTCATAAATGCTGGGTAACAAATCCTCAAGCTTAAGGAATTCAACCGGTGAGATGTAGGCAATTACGCCTTGGTGGGCTTTTTTACTAAGCCTGTTGAGTTTTTCTTGTGGCACTCTTGAAAAAGGGATGCCAGCTGTTTTAAGGGCTTCGGCTAACTGATGGCGTGTTTGTCCACCCTTTTGGAGGAATACTTTACTGATGGGTTTGCCTGCTCTCAGGGCTTCTTCAAGGGCATGAACCCCTAATAGAAGGGATTGATCTTTAGCCATATCGGAGTCTCAACTTTCCGCAAAAGTAAACCAGATTCCACCACTTCCCTTATTATTTTTGGATGATCTATTTGAATCAGCTTTTCATGAATATTGGCCTCCTTAGCGATACCCATGGTTACATGGATAACCGTATTTTAGCTTACTTGCGAGATTGCGATGAAATTTGGCATATTGGCGATTTTGGTAATAGTAATGTTATTGATCAACTAAATGAATTGGGGCCTTTAAGGGGCGTATATGGCAACGTTGACGGCCATGAAATTAGGCAACGATTCCCCGAGCATGACCGGTTTTACATGGCAGGTTTCGATGTATGGATGACGCATATCGGTGGTTATCCGGGTAAATACGAACCCCATATCCGGGAGGAAATTCAACAAAACCCACCGGATATGTTTATAAGCGGACACTCTCATATTTTGAAAATTAAGCGTGATAACAGGCTGAACCTTTTACACCTCAACCCGGGAGCTGCCGGAAATACGGGTTTTCATAAACAGCGCACCTTGTTACTGATGCAATTAGCAGAAAGGGCAATCCAGGATCTTCGGGTGGTAGAGCTTGGTAAGAGGGGTAAAACTGCTAGTCAAAACCAACCAAGTCGCTATTAAACCGTTAGTTTTGATACGGATAAATATTAAACGCTTAGTACAATGGGTGGTAGCTTTGTAGGTGTATTCCTTCTAGCCTTAGCAATTCTTCTATTCTTAATCCTCTTTTTCTACTTTGTCCCTATTAATCTCTGGATTAAAGCGGTATTTTCGGGGGTACGCATCAGTATTGCCCAATTGATCCTTATGCGTATCAGAAAAGTGCCGCCAGCGGTCGTTGTTAATGCTTTGATAAATTCTACCAAAGCAGGGCTAAAGCTCACGCCCAATGAAATTGAAACGCATTACCTGGCTGGCGGTAATGTGGACAGTGTGGTCAAGGCCCTTATTTCATCGGATAAAGCCAATATTGAACTATCATTCCAAGAGGCTACTGCGATCGATCTAGCGGGACGGCAGGTTTACGATGCCGTTCAGATGTCCGTTAATCCTAAAGTTATTAACACTCCGCCTGTAACGGGGGTGGCTAAAGATGGAATCCAGCTTGAAGCCAAGGCGAGGGTTACCGTAAGGGCTAATATTCGCCAGCTAGTAGGAGGTGCTGGTGAGGAAACCATTCTTGCCCGCGTTGGTGAAGGGATTGTTACCTCCATAGGTTCGGCCGATGCCCATGCCAGTGTTCTAGAAAATCCGGATAGTATTTCCCGCACCGTTTTGAAAAAAGGCCTTGATGCAGGGACAGCATTTGAGATCTTGTCGATTGATGTTGCTGATGTGGATGTGGGTAAGAACATTGGCGCTTCCCTCCAGATTGATCAAGCCAATGCGGATAAAAATATTGCCCAGGCAAAAGCTGAGGAGCGCCGGGCAATGGCTATAGCAGAAGAACAAGAACAGCGTGCCAAGGCCCAGCAAGCTCGCGTTAAGGTAATTGAGGCCGAAGCTGAAGTTCCCCTGGCAACCGGCCAAGCGCTTCGAGAGGGTCGCATAGGCGTAATGGATTACTACCGGATGCAGAATGTCCAGTCGGACACCAGTATGAGAGAATCCATTTCCAAGACTACTGAGCCTGAAGATGAAGAGGGAGAAGACACCAGTGGTGAAGGTTCAGGCGGTAGAGATACAGATACTGATAATCCCAACAACAATAACCAGAACACCTAGCACAAACCTCCCAGCCGGCTTAAATCGCTGGCTGGGAGGTTTTTTTAACCTGATAAAATCAGCTAGGCTTTAGCTTCACCTAGAGACTGGGGAGTGTGGTTTTTTTTAGGTCGAAGCACCGCTTTGGATCTCCGATGCTATCTTATCATTGTTCAATTCGCGCATGCATCGGAAATGACCTTCCGGGCACTTGGCGAACCCCAGTTTAGAGCAAGGGCGACAGTATAGGTCTTTCACTTCCATGATGGAGGAAAGCTCCCGTGTTTTATCGGCATCAGCGCCATAGTAAGGATACATACCAAATTCCGGGACAGTATTACCCCAAAGGGAAATAAGGGGTTTTTGCAAGGCGGCAGCCATGTGCATGAGACCAGTGTCGTTACTGATAACCTTATTAGCCTGCCGAATGACGGAGGCTGCCTGGTTTAAACTATAATCACCGCACTTATTCAGCACATGATAAAATTCACCAGCTATCCAAGTCCCGTGCTCACGATCTTCATGACCGCCTAGAAGCACAACTGGCTGGGAAATCTGATGGAGGATCTCCCTGATTTTATGATCCGGGAAGCGCTTGGTGAAATGTTTAGCGCCGATCACCCATGCCACATACCCCTTGTGGAATTCCAAGGGAAAGGAAGAAGTATCTATTTCTTGATCCTCTGGTATAAAGTGATCCAATCCTTTACCATCATTGGACACCCCAAAGCTTTTAAGGGGCTTTAAATAACGATCCACAATATGAACCGATGGTAAAGAGCCTATTTTGAAATACGTGTAGAAAAACTTACGTAGGTTAAGTTTATCAAAAGTAAGGCTTGGTCTTCTTAGTAAAGCTTTTAATTTATAAGAGCGTAAATTTTTATGAAGATCAATGATATAATCAAATTTCTCAGCTTTCAGCTGGTGCAATACTTCCTGGAGGTTGTCCGTAAATGTGTGGATCTTCTGTATATAGGGATTGGCAACCAACAACTCTTTAAAGAGGGAACGGGTGAGAAAGTGAACCTCTATATCTTCCCGCTGTTCCTTCAAGCAGCGCAAAACAGGGGTGGTAAGTATCACATCCCCGATTGAGCTAAACCGTGTCACTAAGACTTTCAATGGCCTCTTGCTTTCGTTCCCCAAATAGCGTGGTTACATGCTCCCGGCTGTAAGTATTGATAATTTTATCCGCCGGAGCCCCTGCCTTCCTGGCTACATCAACCCCATATTGCATATCTCCGATTCCTTTCGTATTATGGGCATCAGGATTGATACTTAGTAAAACGTTTTTTGAAAGCGCATATGGTATCCATTGCCAATCCAGATCCAACCTGCGCGGATTGCTGTTGATCTCTATGATAACGTTATGCAGCGCACAAGCATCAATGATTTTTTTGTGATCAACCGGATAACCTCCTCTTCTCAGGAGAAGCCTTCCTGTTGGATGGCCTAGCATCGTAGTATAAGGATTTTCAATGGCTTTTAATAACCGCTGCGTGGCCGTTTCTTCATCCATTTTAAGGGGGGCATGAATGGAGGCTACCACGTAATCGAGTTCTTTTAATACTGTTCCATCAAAGTCAAGCTGCCCATCTTTTAATATGTCAACCTCCACCCCATGGAAAATTCTGAAGGGATCAATTTCTTGATTAAGCTCTCGAATAGCTTGTTGCTGTTGTAAGACCCGCTCTTCTGACAAACCGTTGGCATAAAAAGCAGCCTTGGAATGGTCAGCCACGCCAAAATAGCCTAACCCCCTTTCCCGGCAAGCCATGGCCATCTCGTATAGGCTATTGATGCCATCACTGTACGTAGAATGGTTGTGTAGGCATCCCTTCAGGTCTTCACTGGTGACAAGGCTATTGACCTGATTTTTTTCAAAGGTCCTGTCCTTCCAGTAGGACTCCCGCATTTCAGGCGGTATCCAAGGTGCGTTCATTTTTTCGAAAAGTACGGATTCTGAAGAGGGATATCCGTCCGTGGTTACTGGATACTCCCTGGTAAAAGCAGAAGCGCCTGTAGAGTTAAACAGGTCTTGGTACCACTTTTCTTCGGAAGTAAAATGCACATTTACCCGGATCCCAGTAGCCCGGGACATCCAATGTTCCTTATCATTTTCATCTGGCTGGTAAAGGTAAGTGGAACCGGCAAGGTAGCTTACCAGAGCACCAATATCCCCTTCTGATATTACCAGCAAATCCAATGAACTAATAGTAACGCAGCGTCTGCGCAAAGGCCCTGTAATTGAACAAGCCCTTACATATCCACTTTCTTCCAATAATTGCAAAATTCCCTCTGCTTCAGCATCAGCGTGAGGTAAAATCAACTGGCCTTTACTAGCCTCATAAAAAGTTAAAGCTTCTTCGGCCTGCTTAGCTGATTTTTTACCCCATCCTTTTAAATCTTCCACATATCCTTCTCTAATGGCACTTAGCAAGTCTTCAGGAGATAAAACGCCAAGCTCTTGCCAAACCTGGGCGGCTTTTTTAGGCCCGATTCCTTTTATTTGAACAAGCTCCAGAATACCCTCGGGAGTGCGGTTTAGGAGGCGCTCTAATTCATCAAATGAACCCGTATCCCGGATTTGCTGGATCTTTTTGGCAATATTGGCCCCAATACCTTCCAAACGCTCCAGTTCATCAGTACTGAGATCAGCAACCGGTTCCTCTAGGGATTCTAAATGTCTTGAGGCTTGTTGGTATGAACGGATTTTAAATTTGTTCTCCCCATGAAGGGACAAAAGCTGGGCGCCAAGTTGAAAAACCTCACTTATTGACTTGTTATCCGCCATTGCTTTACCGGTTTACAATTTCCTACCTATACCACATTGGATTTCTAAGATCCATCCATTTCCTGTTTGATTTGTTCCCGGTTTTTGGGTTTTTCACTTAGCTGATCGGGATCCTTATTGATGTTGATTTCCTCTCCTTTCTTATACTTAATGACTTTAGTCAAATCGCCTTTTTTCGTATAATACTCCCATTTTCCGTGCTTTTCCCCATCTTTAAAGCGGCCTGAAATTTTGATATCGCCATCTCTGTAATAAAAAAAATAAGGTCCGTGCTTAACCTGCTTCTTCTTCCGGCCCTCAGAATTTCGAGGGTTGAATACTGTTACTTGCTTGTAGGAATATACTTCTTTGAGCTTATTCTTATTCTCACCATAGTAGGTCTTCCCTGCTTTATCAGTTATATGCTGGGCATTTGCAAAGAATGGCACTATTAGCAAAAAGCTTAAAATGTTAAAGTAATAAAAAGAGATCATAAGCAACCCATTTCATTGACATCAAAAAGAAATAAGGGCAATGAATATGCCTTTACCTTACCAAAATAAGCTTTTATAGGCCTCCAAACAGAACATCGAAACCAAAAGTCCTAAAAGTCCTCTACGTTGATATTCCTTTTGAAATTGGCTGAACGCTCCCATTGACTTTCCAGAGAAAGGGTAAAAATGTCTCGGTTATTTTTAAACTCAGAAAGGGTAAAAGTAGCGTTTTCCAGCTTCCAGTTTTTGATATTGACATAACCAAGTTTTTGCACCTTATCCGGCTTGCCGAACTTATAGTTAAGGATAAACTGCATATCAGCTAAATAACCTTTATCCGCTGACATGAAAACTTTTTTAAAGCGCTGATTATCGTTAAATATATACTGAATCTTACTAAACTTCACAGTACCAATGGTCATGTCATCATTGGGGATACGGTAAGCGTTCTCTTCCACTCCATTTTTAACTTTAACAAAGTTGACCTTCTCGCCATCCCGAAATACGGAGTCTTTGTGGGTACTCCACTTAATATCCCGAAAGTCAGTTACTTTGGTTTTTTTCTGTGCCAAACTTGGTAAAGCAATTAGAATCAAAAAACCCAATAGAAATGCATTCCGCATAATTAGCGATTTTAGTTTTACGATGGGTGACAAATATAAAATTTAATTGGAAACCTTAAACCAGGAAAAAAGGGCGTTAAACCCATCAGTGATGGCTTGACAAAGCCCGTTTATCAGGGAATGAGGCTCCATTGAATGCCACCCGCCTTTTCATTTTTAAGGTATGCCTTTACCGGTTGGTGAACGGGTCGCTCTAATTTAGCGTCAGCTTCTAGTAGCTTGTTAGCGGCTTTCCTGGCAGCTTGAAGAATCGGCTGATCGGTAGCAAGGTTAGCAACTTTAAAAGTAACCATTCCGCTCTGGCGGGTGCCTGCCACATCACCCGGCCCTCTAAGGTTCATGTCGGCCTCAGCCAAAACAAATCCATCGTTGGTTTTCACCATGGTATCCATGCGGACTTTGGCATCCTGGGATAAATGGTAGCCGGTTACAAGAATGCAGTAAGCTTGTTCTGCACCCCTTCCTACCCTACCCCGTAGCTGGTGTAACTGAGACAAACCAAAACGCTCGGCACTTTCAATGACCATGATACTGGCATTAGGGATATCAACCCCAACCTCGATCACTGTAGTAGCTACAAGGATCTGTGCCTGACCACGTTTAAAGCGCTCCATTTCATAATCTTTGTCTTCAGGCTTCATCCGCCCGTGGACAATGGCAACTTGATATTGAGGTGGCGGAAACTCCCGGCATATCGCCTCGTAACCTTCCATCAGGTTGTTGTAATCCATTTGATCGGATTCCTGGATAAGGGGATAAACAATAAAAGCCTGCTGACCCTGAGCGATCATTTTTTTAAGGAAGCCAAAAACCTGCAAGCGCTTATTCTCATAGACATGCCGCGTCTGAACAGGCTGACGTCCCGGTGGCAGCTCATCTATCACCGATGAATCCAAATCCCCGTAGAGGGTCATGGCTAAGGTCCTTGGGATCGGCGTGGCAGTCATTACCAAGGTATGCGGAGGTGGCGTTGCCTTTTGCCAGAATTTAGCGCGCTGAGCTACCCCAAAGCGGTGCTGCTCATCAACTACGACCAAACCTAAACCAGCAAACTGTACCTTATCCTCTATCAAAGCATGGGTTCCAACAAGAATACCGCATTGTCCGCATTGAACCTGTTCCAGAATCTCCCTGCGCTGGGCCGTTTTGGTAGAACCGGTGAGGAGTCGCACATTCAGGTTAAGTGCTTCCACAAGTTGACTGATCGTGTGGAAATGCTGAGTAGCCAATACTTCTGTGGGAGCTATCAAGCTGGTTTGGTATCCATTATCAATAGCCATCAGCATGGCCATAAGGGCAACAACGGTTTTTCCGCTACCCACATCTCCCTGCATCAGCCGGTTCATCTGCCGGCCCGATCGCAGATCTTCCCGGATTTCTTTTAAGACGTTCTTTTGGGCTCCGGTGAGCGGAAAGGGTAATATAGAGTCGTAAAAATGGTGAAAATAATCGCCCAGCTGGGTGAAAACATTTCCGGGTAAGCTTTGCTGCTCGGTTTTATGACGGATCATGGTGAGCTGGGTCAGGAATAGCTCTTCAAACTTCAACCGCCATTTAGCTTTTTCCAATTCATCCTGGCTGCCCGGAAAGTGAATGGCCTGTAATGCTTTCCTCCTTTCCATTAGTTGGTTATCCTGCTGGATGTAATCTGGTAGGAAATCCTTGATCTCATGGCTTACCTCCTGAAGCAGCGTCCGCTGCAGCCGCATTATGCGGTTACTATCCAGCCCATTGTTACGCAACTTTTCAGTAGTGCTATACACTGGCTGCAATCCCATCTGGCCACTATGGTGTTTGCTTTTATCGTAGACAGCTATTTCCGGATGCGGAAGATTAATCCTCCCCTTGTAGGAATTAGGTCGGCCAAAAACCAGGTACTGCTTCCCGGGTTCCACTTGGTCACGAACCCATTGATGGCCTTTGAACCAAACAAGATCAATCGTACCGGTATTGTCTTTTAGCTGAGCTACCAGGCGTTTTTGCCCCTTATTTTTCCCGCGATACTCCTCCAAACGTTTTACAACCCCTACTACCTGTATGAAAGCGTCATTGGCATTGGCCTGCCCTATATTGTAGATAGTAGAACGATCTACGTGGCGTAACGGGAAAAACATCAACAGATCCTCAAAAGTACTGATGCCAAGCTCTTCCCTGAATATTTCCCCTTTTTTAGGGCCAATACCCTTAAGGTAGTCAATTGTTGTTTTTAATCCTTCCGGGTAGGAAGCCATCGCCAGCTTAGTTTAAGCCCATATGCTGCTCGGGCATATCCTTCCAATCCAAGGTCTCGACCATTTTCAGGATATCCTTTTTCAGGAACTGGATTGCGGGGCGTAAAGAATCCCTGTTTGGCTCGGTATTAAAATAAAGGGAGCCCCTTAAGAAGTGTTGAGAGCTATCGGTTACAAAAAATTGCAGAGCGGTGGCAGTGTTCCCGCCTAATTCGTATAAAGTACCACTAGCCGTTGAACTATGAAGGGCATTTTCCTGGATGCGGTTGGCTTTTACCGTGTGTTTGTAAACAAATTTTCGCGCATCTTGCTGGTAGGTTTCGAGCTTTTCCAGCCCTTCAAACTGGCGATAACTCAAATAAAGCCGGGCGCCCAATGGCTTATAATGGATATTCAACCAACAGGGCTTGTTCTTATTCTCTTTGTCCTTATTAATCTCCCCATAGGTGGGATACTCGAAAGTAAAGGGACAACTAGTATCAAACGATTGGTAATTCCGCTCCGGCAATTGGATACGGGGGTAACCTTCCGGCTTAGGCGTGACATTCTGATTTTTACAGCCAACTATGGCTAAAAGGCCAATAGCTGCAAGAATACCCTTTGTTAATGGCCCCTGCACTGCTAACATAAAATCGCTGTGGTCATTCTTATTTCACTAACAAAGAAAACCAAAATCAGCCTCATTAAGTGAATGGTAGCGCTTAAACCTATCTGGTATTAATCTTTATAGTAATCTGGATGATAACATAAAAAGATGATTATTGCTTTAAACCTTTTAAGATGAAGCTGTACCTTAGCAAATGTTTTTAGCTGAAACCTGTTTGATGAGTAGCAAGAACACTTTAACTTCCATTAAAAATAGAAAAGGATTAGAATGCCAGATTTTGCCCATTTACATTGCCATACGCAATATTCCTTGCTAGATGGTGCTTCACCTATTAGTAAAATGATGGAGAAAGCTAAGCATGATGAGCAGGAGGCCGTAGCCGTCACGGACCACGGTAACATGTTTGGTGTATTTGACTTTTACAACCAGGCGCAAAAAAATAACCTCAAGCCCATTATTGGGTGTGAATTTTACGTAGTAGAAGATCGCCACAAGAAAAAATTTGATCGCAATAACAAGGATAAGCGCTACCACCAGCTAATGCTGGCCAAAAATAGCACGGGCTACCATAACCTGGCCATGTTGTGTTCTTTAGGTTATACTGAGGGCTCTTACCAAAAATGGCCTCGGATCGATAAGGAGTTAATAAGGCAATACAGTGAGGGTATCATTGCTACTACCTGCTGCCTGGCCGCAGAAATCCCCCAGGTTTTCCTTGAACAGGGAGAGGAAGCTGCTGAGCAAAAATTTTTTGAATGGTGGGGAATTTTTGGGGACGATTACTATGTAGAATTACAGCGCCATGGGTTAGAGACCATAAACGAAGCAGGGGTCAATGACTTCCTCATTCGGCTATCCCAGAAGTACAACGTTAAGCGCATCGCCACCAATGACGCTCACTACATTGATAGAGAGGACTGGAACGCGCACGACACTTTGCTGTGCATCAACACCGGCGAATTCAAGGTGACCCCAATGGGGGATAAGGAAAAGGAAGTATACCGTTTTGTAACCAGCGATGGCCAGATCATCAATACAACTGTAGATGACATCCAGAAACGCCACGGCAACGATAAGCGGGTAAAAGCCATGCTTCAGCGAATGAAGGAACAAAGTAGCCGCTTCAAGCCCCGGTTTGGTTTTGAGAATGACCAGTTCTACTTCAAGACGAAAACCGAAATGGCGGATCTGTTCAAGGATATTCCCGATGCCGTGGAAAATACCATGGAAATCGTGGAAAAAATTGAGACCCCGGAACTGAAGCGGGACATCCTATTACCTAACTACACGCTTCCGGAAGGCTTTTCGGACATGAACACCTACCTGCGGCACCTTACCTATGAAAAAGCCAAGGAAAAATATGGCGAATTAACCCAGGATGTGGTAGAACGGTTAGAGCATGAGCTGGGAATCATTACCAGCATGGGATTTTCCGGATACTTCCTCATTGTCCAGGATTTCATAGATGCAGCACGGGAAAAAGGGGTTTGGGTTGGTCCTGGAAGAGGCTCAGCCGCGGGTTCAGCGGTAGCTTACGCCATTGGTATCACCAATGTAGAACCGTTGGAGTATGACCTGCTTTTTGAGCGGTTTTTAAACCCTGAGCGGGTTAACATGCCGGATATTGATATTGATTTTGATGATTACGGCCGGCAGGAAGTCATTGATTATGTATTGGATGCCTATGGCAAAAACCAGGTTGCTCATATCATCACTTATGGTAAAATGGCTGCTCGCAGCGCTGTACGGGATGTAGGGCGCGTACTGGAATACCCCTTGCCGGATACCGATAAACTGGCTAAACAAATCCCCGAAGGACCGGGCGTATCCCTGGAAAAAGCTTTTGAGGAAAACCAGGAACTAAAGCAGATAAAAGACCAGGAAGGAACCCAGGAAAGCGAATTGCTGAAGATGGCCGCAACTATTGAAGGAGCCATCCGTAACCGGGGATTGCATGCGGCCGGTATCGTGATAGCACCGGATGATATACGTCAATACATTCCGGTATGCACCTCTCCTGAAACAGACCTTTTGGTTACCCAGTTTGACGGCAACTACATTGAGGATGCCGGAATGCTGAAGATGGATTTCCTTGGCCTCAAAACCCTGACCATTGCCAAGGAAGCCGTGCGGAACATTGAAAAAACGAGGGGCGTCTCGATCAACCTTGATAAAATCCCTTTTGATGATGAAGCCACTTTCAGCTTGTTCCAAAAGGGAGATACCATTGCCATTTTCCAGTTTGAGTCCGATGGGATGCGAACTTACCTGAAGCAGCTCAGTCCTACCTCGCTTAAGGACTTGATCGCCATGAATGCCTTATACCGGCCAGGTCCGATGGATAACATCCCAAGCTTTATCAGGCGTAAGCAAGGTCAGGAAGCCGTAAGTTATCCGCACGAGTGGCTAAAGGAGATCCTGGAGCCTACTTACGGGATCATGGTCTACCAGGAGCAGATCATGCAGGTAGCCCAGACTATTGGCGGGTTTTCCCTTGGTAAAGCGGATATCCTGCGAAAAGCCATGGGCAAGAAGCAAATGGACAAGATGCAGTCCATGAAAGCAGAGTTCATTGAGGGAGCCCAACAAAAAGGCGTAGATCAGCAGCAGGCCGATGAGATCTTTCAGATCATGGAAAAGTTTGCTTCCTATGGTTTTAACCGGGCTCATGCTACGGCTTATTCGATGGTGGCCTACCAAACCGGTTACCTTAAAGCCAATTACCCGGCTGAGTTTATGGCAGCTGTCCTTTCCCAGAACATGGAGGATATTGATAAGGTTGTTAATTTTACGGAGGAATGCCGGAGAATGAGCATCCAGGTTTTACCGCCGGATGTTAACGAGAGCGATTTCCAATTCAACGTGAATAACAATGGGGACATCCGCTTTGGGTTAGGCGCCATTAAAGGAGTGGGCGAAGCAGGTGTTCATGCCATTGTTAATGAAAGACACCGGAAAGGGCCTTTCCAGGATATTTTTGACCTGGTGAAGCGGGTCAACCTGAAATCTGTTAACCGGAAAGCGCTTGAAAGCTTGGCTAACGCGGGGGCATTTGATGCTTTCGAAGGTTTCCACAGGGCCCAATATTTTGCAAGAGAGAAGGAAAACGGCCCTACGCTACTAGAAAAAGCGTTGAAATTCGGCCAAAAAGCAAAGGAAATAGAAGCCAATGCCAAACAAAGCCTGTTTGGGGATTCGGAAGCCTTACAGCTAGCGCCACCCAAAGTTCCTGAATGTGAGGAGTGGTCATTGGTTGAAAAATTAAACCAAGAACGGGAGCTAATAGGTTTTTTTGTATCCGGCCATCCGCTGGATGAGTACAAGGTGGAATATACCCGGTTTTGTGAGCCATTTGACCAAAGCTCCTTAAGCCAGAAAGTCGGACAGGAAATAGGTGTAGGTGGCATCATTACACAGGTTGTAGAGAAGAATGACAAGCGAGGAAGGCGCTTTGCATTTGTTACCCTTGAAAGTTATGAAGATAGCTTGGTCATCCCGCTTTTTGCTGATACGTACCTTCAGGTTCAAGGCTTAATGGCTGAAGGGACAGCTGTATTTATAAAGGGTACGGTAGAGCATAAGTTTAAGCGCGAGGATGAATTCACGATAAAGGTTAAAAAAGCCCAATACCTGGCTGACCTCCGGGATCAGATAAGCACCATCACGCTAAATATCCAATTAGATCAAATTGGTGATCAACTTATTGAAGAGTTACAAACCCTTTTTAAAGCCCATCAGGGTCCTTGCCAGCTAAAGCTAAATATACATGATCCTGAAAATCGCATACAGTTGGGCATGCCTTCGGTTACCTATAAGGTAGCTCCTGATGATGAGTTGATCAACGAACTACAGCGTATGCAGGAAGTTCAGGGTTTAAGCTTGCAGCTGGCCAGTTGATACTATATCAGCTTAAGCTAATAGCTCCATTAATGACCAAACCGAAGCGAACCATATATAAAATTACAAACCCGGTTTTTTGGCTGGCTTTATGTATTAGTTTGGTCGCTACCCTGGGGTTTATCTTCGCCATTCTCGCCCAAAAGCCAGTTCCCAAAAGTGAAGGATGGAAATTAATAGGCCTGTATACGTTTTTGGGCTTATTGGCATTACTACGCTGGTTGGTGGGCAATAATGACAATAATCAACCAGATTAAACCAAACTTGTTAGTCTTTTAAACCTGGAGTATGTATTTTTCAAAAGCTGACCTTGACAACACTGATCGTATAAGGCGACTGAACCTGGTCAATTCCATACCCGGCGTTAAGCCGGCTAACTTGATAGGTACAAGAAGTTCAGACGGGACTTCAAACCTGGCTATTTTTAGCTCGGTAATTCACCTGGGCAGTAATCCTCCTTTACTTGGATTCATTGTAAGGCCTAGTGATGAGGTGCGCCGGCATACCTATGAAAATGTGCAGGAAACAGGAGTTTATACGATCAATAATGTTCATAATGAGTTTGTACAACGTGCCCATTACACGTCTGCAAAATTTGAAGGGGAAGCCTCAGAATTTGAAAAATGTAGCCTAAGTGAGTCCTACATTGATGACTTCTATGCCCCGTTTGTTGAAGAGAGCGGCCTCAAAATGGGCATGCGCCTTCAACAGCAAGTTCCTATCGAGCTGAATGGGACCTATTTAGTCATTGGATCAGTGGAGCATTTAGTGGTTCCGGATACCGCTGTGGACGAAGAAGGACACATGGACCTTGGCCTAATTGATAACACCGGGATTTCGGGCTTAAATAGTTACTACAGGGTAACTAAAGTGGCGCAATATCCCTACGCCAGGCCAGAAAAGTTACCAGATTTTGAGCTGGGTGATGGAAAAGACTCCTAAAACCTTACAATTGCCCAAGCAGGTTACCCGGTCCCCAGATGGCGGGTACTAATGAAAGCAGAAAAAACAGCGCAGCCGGCCCTGATTTTTTTATCGGATCCCGAACCTTGAAGTGCATCGCTACGGCTCCTAGCATAAAAGCAGCCATGCCTATTCCCCCAATGGTCGCTAATTCTTGAATCCAAAGACCAGCGAGCAGGAAAACCGCTAAAATAACTTTGGAAGCACCTACTACATAAACTGACCAAATCGGAAGTCCATAAACATCAAATTCCTCAAAAACGGTATGAGCATTACCACCGCGGTATGGCGTGGGTTTTTGAGACCTTATCAACCAGACGTTCAGTACAGAAACGCCTATAAATACCTGACAAATTGCACTAATTAACTCCATCGATTCAAATTTCTGTCAAAGAAACGGATTTATACCGGAGATTATAAGCTAAGTATCTACCAATAGCTTATAGCCCTTACCCCTAGCGTTCATGATCTTTACGCCAGGTTCAGGTTTTAAGTATTTACGTAACTTGGTAATGTAAACATCCATACTCCTGGCTGTGAAGAAATCATCATCGCCCCAGACTCTTCTAAGGGCTTCCTCACGAGGTAAGGTCTGATTTTGATACTCACATAGTAATGTCAGAAGTTCAGCTTCTTTGGTACTTAGCTGACGGGTTTCTTCTCCGTGGATAAGCATTTGATACTGGGCATCAAACTGGAAACTGCCTAATTGAAAAGTAGTAGGGGCTTCTTCCTGGTTGTTGAATTGCTTACCAGTTTGATTTCGTTTTAGGAGAGCACTGATCCGCCATAAGAGCTCTTCCATACTAAAGGGCTTGGTCATGTAGTCATCTCCACCAGCTTTGAAACCCTCCAGGACATCTTCTTGCTGGTTTTTAGCGGTCAAAAACAGGATGGGCGGATAACCGGGATCCTTTTGGATGGTCTTAGCCAAGGTAAAGCCATCCATTTTGGGTAGCATGACATCCAGGATCAGCACTTCATAGGATTTTTCATAATAAGCATCTAATCCATCCCTGCCATTTTTTAACCAATCTACCGCATACCCCTTAGTGGATATATACTCACGCAGCAATGTACCCAGGTTGGTATCATCCTCTACCAAGAGCACCTGAGTTGGATCTTGCTCAGCCTGTTGCATAAGAAAGATGCTCTTTTGTGAAAAATGCTTGTTATTGCACAACCGAATATTCGGTAGCCAATGGTAAGTAAAGGTAAAACGTGGTTCCACGCCCTTTACTACTACTTACCCGGATAAAACCCGCATGGGCCTTAACAATAGTCGCTACATAGCTGAGACCCAAGCCAAAACCTTGCACATTATGGACATTACCATTGCTTACGCGGTAAAATTTATCAAAAATATTTTTCTGCTCATCATTCGTCATCCCAATACCTTGGTCAGCAACCTCTACCCTTAGATAGCGAAGGTAACGGCCCACTCTTACATTAATAGTGGGCGCACCATTGGTATATTTAATGGCGTTATCCAACAAGTTTTGGAAAACATTCGTCAAGTGCACTTCATCCCCTTCCAAGTGGGCTTCATTTATCTGGGCCTCGTAATTCAGGGTTCCACCTTGCTCCTCCACACGGAATTGAAAATTATCTACCACTCTTTCAAGCAAGGGTAGAAATGCCACCTCTTCAGTTTTGAGGTTAAAAGTTCCTTTTTCAAGCTTAGCCATTTGCAAGACCCGCTCAACCTGGTTACTTAAGCGCTTATTCTCGTCATTGATCATCTGGGTAAAACGATCCCGTTGGTCATGATCCGCACTTAGCTCTTGGTCTTGTAGAGCCTCGGTAGCAAGGGAAATCGTAGAAATAGGCGTTTTCAGCTCATGGGTCATGTTATTGATAAAATCCGTCTTGATTTCTGAAAGCTGCTTTTGGCGAAAAAAGTGCTTACTAATCCAGATAAAACTGCCAATTAATAGACCGAGGAAAAGGACTGACGACACCATGATCCATTTAATCCGGTTAAAAAGCGCCCAACCTTTCTCCGGGAAGTAAACTTTCAGTTGATAGGACTTGGTAAAGATGTTACTTCCAAAAAGGGCTGTACCATGCGGACTGCTTGCAAGCATACTATCCTGAGCCGCTTCCGGTTTGTAAAGAAAATTGTTGGAATCCGGCGCTAAAAGGACTCCCATGTAGTAGTCAGCTTTAATCCCACGGCTTTGCAAATGCTGATTTAAAAGCGAATCAAGCATGTCGATCTCCAGGGATTTTCGCTGGTTTTCGCCAGCTTGCTTAAGGTCGCCTACCAAACTTTTAAATACATTAAAACCTTTAAAAACTTTAGCGAATCCTTGGCTGATTGCTTTTCTTACGGAATCCTTAAGAGCAGGAGTGGCTATGCTTGAGTCTTCAAACTGGATATTAATTGCGGTATTATTAAGGGAACCTTTACCCTTTTGGCCTGAATCAACTAAACCTTTGAGGGGTTGAAGGAGATTTTTAAGGGAGTCTTTATTTATGCCTTTCTTGCGCTTAAGGTTCGAAAGTTTTTTCTTAATTCTTCGTTCAAGCTTTTCCTTTGCTTGAGCCGTGTCAACATTAATGGTATCAGCAGGCATCTCAGCTGACTGAGGCTCAAGTTGGGAGCGGAACAAGGTCTCTCGCTTTTCTATTTGCTGATTAGTTGCCGATAAAGCCTGAGCGACTTGGCTGTTGAAACGTTTTTCATTCGTTACCAGAGCGCTTTGTATCCAATATACCTGAAGCGCTACAAGGCCTAACATCGCCAATCCCGCTAGCCCTATCACCAGGTACACTTGCCGGGTACGTGACATATTGCAGCAAAATTACAAGGCTCTGACGGGCTATCGCGCTTTTTAACAGACTTTAACAGCGGGTTTTAGTCCTTAAGGAGCCAACCTGCCAATAACCCGGTAGCAAAAGCAGCTACTCCGATAATGGTGAGATCCTGCTTATGGGTACGCCCGACAAAGGGTGTTACTGTATTTTCTCCTGGAATTTCAGCGGCTGCAACTTTAATACCTGTTACTAAACCTTCACTTTCGTGCACCTCCGTTATAACAAAGTAATTGAAATGGCCATAGGGAATGGTACGGTCTAAGTGGCCATTGTAAAGCTTCCGCCCTGAGTTGATCAGAACAGGTGTTGCTAGAGCTCCGTTACCATCCAATCGTAACTCCGCCCCTTCATAAATGTCCTTTTGCTCATTTTTTTCATAGGTTAATTGCCATACCCGCTCTATAGTACCAGGGTATTGGGCCTTGAGCTGCTCAATTTCTACCATAAAGATGGGGTTTTGGATACGTAAATATCGTCAATTATACATCTTCTAAATTATAAATCATTCGGGGTATCTTCTCCAACCGCTTTAGGCCCTGAGCGCTTGATGATGATAAACCCGGCTATACCGGCAGTGAGGGAGGCGAATAAAATTCCCATTTTAGCAAGATCCTGCATCTCACTGTTTGTAAAAGCAAGCGCAGTTATAAACAAGGACATCGTAAAACCAATACCCGCTAAAAAACCGGCTCCCATGATTTGTGCCCATGAAGAACCTTTGGGTAACTCGGCCAGACCTAATTTTTCAGCCAGCCAGCTAAAGGATGTGATGCCCACAACCTTACCAAACAACAATCCCATAAATACACCCAGGCTTATAGGATGCTGAAAGAGGGAGCCCATGGCTTCTCCGGTAAATACCACCCCAGCGTTGGCAAGGGCAAAGAGCGGCATGACACCATACATCACCCATGGATTTAGCCCATGCTCAAGTTTCTGCAGTGGAGGTTCTACTTCTTTAATAGAATCTTTCACATCTCCTAATAAGTGTAACTGCTTGTCGGTAAGCGTGCGGTAAGTGGAGCCATGAAAATGAGCAAACTTGCCAACAAGGTTCTGCAATTTATCCCTGAATTGGTAACGGTCAATTTGCGTACTCGTAGGAATGGCAAAAGCTCCTAGGACACCAGCAACGGTCGCATGAACCCCGGAGAGCAGAAACGGTAACCAAAGTCCAACAATGCCTAAAATGATGTAAAAAGCAACATTGCGGATACCAAGGCGATTACCACCCATCATCAGGACAAATGTCAATAAGCCTAATAACAAGTAAAATACCGAAATATCGGCGGAGTAAAAGATAGCGATAACTAGCACAGCTCCGATATCATCCACAATAGCCAGCGCAGTCAAAAACACCTTTAGGGAAAGGGGTGCTTTTTTACCTAGAAGGGCCATTATTCCAATAGCAAAGGCAATATCCGTAGCCATAGGGATACCCCAACCGGAAAGAGAGGGTTCCCCAAAATTGAAGCCCACATAAACTAGGGCAGGGATAATCATACCGCCAGCGGCTGCCGCAATTGGGAGCGAGGCCTTCCGGATGGTGGAAAGTTCTCCGACCAGGATCTCACGCTTAATTTCCAACCCCACAACGAAAAAAAAGATGGCCATCAGTCCATCATTGATCCAGTGGTGAAGAGTTTTATCTAAGGTAAATTCACCAAAACCAATAGAAATATGCTTGTGCCATAATGCACTATAAGTACCACCAAATGGTGAGTTAGCCCAAACCAGCGCCAAAATAGTAGCAAATATTAATAAAATTCCTCCTAATGCTTCTGAAGCTAAAAAGGCTTTTAGGGTTCCTGTTATACCACTACCTTGTTCATTGCTTCTCGGCTCTTGGTCGCCCGATCCGTTCGTTGTAGGAGTTGTTACTGTCTTTTCTTCTACTTCTCGGTTCATAAAACTGGTAATTTTACCTACCCATCTTTTTGCCTTTAGACAATAGTTGGAAGAGTGATTTGTTTAGCAATAGTTTTAAACTGTTGCAAATAAACAACCTTCCCGTTACTTTTTCGATAAGCTGAATTACGTTATACTATCACAAATGGTTGCTAAACAAGCTGCGGAAGTCGAAAGGCGCTTGCCAAATCCCCGTTAGCGCTAAGCATACCGAGGATCGGCTACCATGGGCAGCTTAGCCATTTTTTCCACTTCAAGAGAAGGAAAATCAAACTCACTGGTGATCTTACCCAGGATTAAGTAGCACCCAACACCCTTAAAGGGATAAGCTGACAGCTGAGGCGGGAAGTGTACGGTATCAAAAAAACGGCCTTCCACGTCCAGGAAGCAGCCAAAGTTCATCGTTTTGCCCTGGACCGTCCGGGTATGCTTCCGAGTAACCAAATACCCGACCATTCGTACACGAGCACCTTCATAATGCTGCATTTGCCGGGCAAAAACTTCCCCTCGAAAAGCTGTCTGCAACAACTCAAACGGGCTACAAAGCGGGAAGCTAAGGAGGTCCATCTCTTCAAAAGCGGCCTCATAGGGCTGATCGGTAAGCTCAGGTAGGATTGTCGGCTGATCGGGGTGGGCTGCTACCACCGGCAAGCTGGCTGCCGCTGTTTTCCGTGCAGCCAGGTGGTGGTGCTTCTGCCAGAGCAGGGCTTTTTTGGGCTCCCCTGTAAAACGCAGCGCCCCGATACGGATCAGGATGTTGAGCTGCTCACGCGGGATCTGGGTTCGGTGAAGGAAATCCGCAAAGCAAGTATAGCAGCCATGCTGCTCCCGCTTCTGAACGATGGTGTGCATAGTTTCCTGGGTAAGGTCTTTCAGGTGCAGAAATCCTAAGTAGATCGTACGCCCCTGGATATGGGTCAGTACACGGCTATTGTTAACGCACGGAGCTTCTATTTCAGCGCCTGCCATGCGAGCCTCATGCAGGTAGATCTCCGTCCGGTAAAAACCCCCAAAGTTATTGATCACCGCTACCATGAATTCCAGTGGATAATAAGTTTTCAGGTAGAGGCTCTGGAAGCTTTCCACGGCAAATGAGGCTGAGTGCGCCTTGCAAAAGCTATAACCGGCAAAACTGGCGATCTGGCGCCATACCTCAGCCACAAGGTCTTCCGAGTAACCACGCACCCGGCAGTTCTCAAAAAAGCGCGCTTTCAACACGTTGAAGTGATCCCCCTTATCCTTTTTACCGGACATGATGCGCCGGAGGATATCGCTTTCTGACAGGCCTAAGCCCCCAAAGTGGTGGGCGATCTTGATCACATCTTCCTGGTAAACCATCACCCCGTAGGTCTCGCCCAGGTGCTCACGGAACACCTCGTCCAGGTACTCAAAGCCATTGGGGTTGTGGTGGCGCCGGATGTATTCCTTCATCATTCCGCTCTGCGCCACGCCCGGGCGTATAATGGAAGAAGCCGCTACTAGCTGCTTGTAGCTGTTACAGCGCAACTTGGAAAGCAACCCCCGCATGGCCGGGGACTCAATGTAAAAGCACCCCATAGTGCTCCCATCTTCCATTTGCCGGCGCACAAGCGGATCCGTCTTAAAATCCTGGATGCGGTGCACATCCACGCTTTCACCCTGGTTTTCCCGAACCAGGTTTGCTGCCATCTTGATGTGCCCAATACCACGCTGCGATAACACATCATATTTGTGAAAATTGATAGATTCCGCCACATGCATATCAAAATGGGCGATAGGAAAACCCTTGGGCATCATGCGTAGAGGGGTGTAGTAGTAAAGGGGTTTTTCGGCTATCAGCATGCCCCCGGCATGGATGCTCAATTGGTTAGGAAAACCCTCGACATAACGGCCATACTGGATAACCTTACCGGCTAGCCCATGGTGACGAGCTGCTGAATCCGGTTCATTAACGATCAGGTCCAATTCCTCCTTGGGCAGGCCAAAAGCTTTACCAAACTCGCGAATGATAGAGCGCCCTTTGAACGTGGAGTAAGTAGCCAGCAAGCACACGTAATCCCGCCCGTAACGCTTGAACACATAATCCATCACAGCATCGCGCTCATCCCACGAGAAATCAATATCAAAATCCGGTGGTGACGTACGATGCTCGTTGATAAAACGCTCAAAATAAAGGTCCAGCTCAATGGGATCCACATCCGTGATGCCCATGCAGTAAGCTACCAGAGAATTAGCACCACTGCCCCGTCCTACGTGGTGAAAACCCCGTAAATGCCCGTAACGGATGATATCATGCGTGATCAGGAAATACTTGCAGAACCCCAGCTTATTGATCACTTCAAGCTCCCGCTCTAACCGCCGGAAAGCCGCTTTATTATCCGGCGCATAACGTTGCGGGAAACCTTCGTAAGCGAGTTTTTCCAGGAGCTGCCGGTCGTCCTTGTAGCTTTTGGTAAAGCACTGCCGGTTTTTATTCCCCTCCAGGTCATAATCATCGATGCAGGCTTGCAGCAAGCTTTCCGTATTCTGAACGACTGAAGGCGTTAGCTCAAAGGCTTTCAACACCTGGTCATAAGGTTTAAGCATATCATCCGTATGACTCAGGGTGGACCGGTTGACCTTGGCAATGGTGGTATTTTCATCTACAGCCCGCAGAATCTGGTGTATCTGGTGCTCAGTGGAACCCGCAATGGTAACCGGTTGCAGCACTACACACTTGTGACGGTAAGGCCGTAGTCGCGCATTCAGCATAAGACCAGCCTGCTGAGGGCGAATTCCCAGGTACTCGCCCGGTTTTAGCTGTGCCGGATCCTTCTTACCAAGCGGATAAATAACACTAACCTGCTCGAATACGTATGCTGTGTAAGCAGCTGGCTGAGCAGTAGCACTGTGGTAAGAGAGGTACGCATTAAGCTCGTAAAAGCCGGCTTGATTGTGCGCCAACCCAATGAAATGACTGTGTGCATCTCTGAATTCAATGCCTGCGATGGGTTGGATGCCATGCTCACGGCAAGCCTGAATAAACGGAAATATCCCGCTGGTATTGTTAATATCAGTCAGAGCCAGTGACTGTACTCCCAGTTGAGCAGCCTCCTGTGCAAGGCGCTCTGGCGAATAGAGGCCATAACGCAGGGAAAAATACGTGTGACAGTTTAAGTACATGACCTTCGGCAGCTTCTTCCGTCCCTTCTAATGGTTCATAGGCTCTCCGCCCGAGCTACGGCCTTCTTTCCAAATCGCCTGCGCATCCGGTCCATTGCCTGATCCAGGTTCAGGTAGCGCGTATCATCCAGGAATAAGTCCATCTGTTGGTTACCGGGCACCAGCTTACTGAACTTCACCCCTACCAGGCGCACCAGTTGCCGCCGGTTGTAAAGCTGCGTAAACACCTCTTTTGCCGTTTGGATAAGGGTTCGCTCTTGGTTGGTGTAGGGGATCACCTGCTGACGGGTATAGGTCTTGAAGTCCGTATAGCGGAGCTTAACAGTCACACAACCGGTAAGGCGTTGCTGCTCACGAAGCTGAAAAGCCAGCTGCTCGATCATGCCCGTAACCTTGGCCTGCAGGAATGCTATATCAATCGTATCCGTATGAAAGGTACGCTCTGTTGACAGGGATTTTCTTTCAGAAAAGGGGACTACTGGCGTCTCATCAATGGCATGCGCCTTTTTGTAGAGGCTCAGACCAGCCTGCCCGAATTCCTGCTGTAAGTAGAACTGCGGGATGCTACGCAACATCTGGATCCGGCTAACGCCCATGCTTGAAAGCTGCGGTAAAAGCTTAGGGCCTACGCCCGGTAGCTTTCGCACGTGTAAAGGCCCCAGGAAGGGCTTAGCTTCCTGACCGGGAATATGCAGATCACCGTTGGGCTTGGCTTCTCCACAACCCACTTTCGAGACCAACTTATTGACCGAAAGCCCCATGGAAATCGGCAAGCCGATCGCTTTCAGCACTTCCTGCCGGAGCTCCCTGGCATAGCGGTAGCAGCCAAAAAAGCGATCCATGCCGGTCATATCGGCATAAAACTCGTCAATAGAGGCTTTTTCAAACACAGGAACACGCTCAGCCACCAGCTCGGAGATCATATCCGAATACTGGCTGTACTGCTCGTGATCGCCTTTCACCACGTACGCTTCCGGGCATTTAGCCAGGGCCGTCCGCATTGGCATCCCTGAACGCACTCCGAACTGCCGCGTCTCATAGCTGCAAGAAGCCACTACACCCCGTCCACTGGAACCGCCAATGATCACCGGCTTGCTCTGCAGTCTAGGATCTTTACGGCGCTCCACAGAGACGAAAAACGTGTCAAGATCCATATGCAAAATATGCCGGCTTTCTGACTGCTGAGTATGTGTCATCTTAGCTTTATTTTTGCTTTAGTAATGCAATAGTTGCCAATTTGTTCGTCAAATTTTTGACGAGTTATTGATCAAATATAAACGAGTTTCTCGACAATCCAAAGGCATATTGGGATCCTATGATCGCTAAAAACCTGAAATTTTTAAGAAAGCATAAAGGCGCCTCGCAACAAAAGATCAGCGATGAGCTAGGTATTAAACGCTCAACCTTTGCGGGCTATGAAAGCGGTAAAGTAGAGCCGGATATTACGATGCTACGGTCCCTTTCGGACTACTTTGAAGTGTCACTGGATGTATTGCTGCGCGATGACCTTGAGCAACAGGGTATTGAATGGCTGCGCCAGCAGGATCCGTCCATCAGAAATGAGCAAATGCGGGTACTGGCCATCACAACAAACCCGGACGGGAGGGAAAACATCGAGGTCATTAATGAAAGTGCCAAAGCGGGATACATGAGCGGGTATGCCGATCCCGAATTCATAGAGGAAATGCCTAAGCTTGAACTCCCCAACCTTAGCACGGGTACGTATCGTGCTTTTGAAATACAAGGAGACTCTATGTTGCCTATTCGCTCGGGTGATTTAGTAGTAGGGCAATATGTGGAGCGAGCCCGCGATTTGATGAACAACTGCCGGTATGTTTTACTAACACGGAATGAAGGGATTGTTTTTAAGCGGCTGCTAAAGCAGGATCCAGAAGCAGAATCCCTAATGCTCCTTTCTGATAACACCGAATACCAGCCTTACAGCGTAGATCTTGGGGAGATCCTGGAAGCATGGCAATATGTATTACACATCCAAAAGGGGCAGCGCTAAAAGATCCACGGGACCAGCCGCCAAGTACGGCTCATGTATTCCTGGTAGCCTGTGAATTCATCCCTCAGCATTTGCTCTTCATAGCGGAGCTTTACCACCAACACTACTAATAAGGCGGTAAACATCCCTAGCCTTATCCAGCCAAAGTCATTGATCAGTAAAAGCAGACAAAACAATAAAACTGACGTATACATGGGATGACGTACGTACCTGTAAACCCCTTTTTCTACCAAGTGGGCTTCCTTATGCACTTCCGGTGAAACATTGAATTTAGACGTACGCATGATCAGAATGGCCCAGATCCCAATGGCCAAACTTATCACCTGTAGGCTCAGTAATAACCAATGGCTGGTAATAACCGGTCCACTAACCAACAGATAGCCAGCTATAAACAACTGTAAAACTACCAGGATATAGGATTTTGGACGTTTAAGCCGAAAATTGAACATGCTGGAAAGCGGGGATGTTCGCTGTTTTAAATAAATGAAAGATTATGACCAAACGATTTGCCGTTACCGGAACAACATCAGGCATAGGCCTTGAAACTGCCAAGGCTTTGTCGCAGGAGGGATACCACCTTTTAATGCTTAACAGGAATACCGAAAAAGCAGAAAAAGCCAAAGCTGAACTCCCACGATCTGACTTGGCGTCCATAATACCATGCGACTTAGCTGATCACACAAAGGTACAGGAAGCGGTTAATACCATCAAATCCCACTATAGCCAACTGGATGGCCTCATCAACAATGCGGGAGGTATTTTTCCGGAACGCCAGGAAAGTGTGGATGGCGTGGAGCTAACATTTGCCATTAACCATCTTGGGCATTTTCAATTAACCAATGAGCTGATACCGCTACTTAAAAAGGGTGATCAACCCCGAATTATCAATGTTAGCTCAGAAGCGCATAAATCAGGCAAGCCAAACTGGGAAGATATTGAGTACAAGCAACATTACAGCGGTTTTAAGGCCTATGCCGATGCGAAGCTGTACAACATCTACTTTGCCCAATCCCTGGCTGAGCAGCTTAAAGCGGATGGCATAAGCGCCAATGCGGTACACCCAGGTTTCGTACACACGCGCTTTGGTAGGGAGTTCAAGGGCTGTGTGCAGGGAATTTTCACCCTCCTTTACCCTTTTATGATCGATCAGCAGAAGGGTGCAGCGCCTGTTATTGAATTAGCCGAAACGGACAAAGGCTATCAGTACAGCGGGTATTACTTTAAGCGACATAAGCCGGCTAAAGCAGCGCCTGTTGCCTATGATGAGGAAAATCGAAAGCGACTGTGGGAACTAAGTCAGGCTTATTTGGCAAAATTGGCTTCATCAGGTTGAACAACCTTTTTACTTAAATTTCCAAAAGTTTTGACCCTTTATCAAATTGATTAGAACATTTCAACTAATATAATTGCATTTAAAATAAATTAAACTATTAGTATTCTAATTACAAAAAATTTGATAAAACTAATCTTATCTCATTACGCATACCGCTGACAAAAAAAGGCCACCCGCTAAAGGGCAGCCTTTTTTTCTATCCAAGTGGAGCCGGAGGGATTCGAACCCTCGTCCAGGCGCAGGGCACTTTGCGACTTCTACGCGCGTAGTACCTCATTTACCTTCGGCAAGCTGCTGGGGAGATACTTAACCATACAGCTTACCTAGCCTGAATTAAGTTTCAGCTAAGCAGCCAGGCAACTGCTCAGCCTAGCCCGTTCCTCGCGACCCCTACTCGCGGCTCAACGGGCCGAACGGCCACGGTAGAGGAATGGCTGCTATAACTTAGTTATGCGGCCATTGCGTAGTTGGCATCGTTGCCATCTAAAACAGATCGGTGGCCTGGATTTACGAGTGATACCACCAAACACTCGGCACGCCATCGCAAGCACCGCTGCCCTGTCGAGACCAAGTCGGCCCCGGGATTTGGTACTTTTGATTTAAAAAGTTCATTCACAATAATGCAACAAAAAAGTGAATGGTTTCACCAGATCATAATTTTTCAAGTTCAATTGAACGGACTGCCTTGCTAATCCTATGGCTTCGTTTTTTATTTGACACCTGGAAAACAACTTTTACCTATGCCCACAATTGGCCTTATACGGGAGCGTAAAGCCCAGCCCGATAACCGCGTAGCTCTTACTCCTGACCAATGCCGGCAGGTAATGGAAAACCACAATGAGGTCCAGATTAAAGTGGAACCTTCTGAAAAGCGTTGTTTCCCGGATAAAGCCTATCAAGAACAGGGTATACCTATCTCATCCGATGTTTCAGATGCCGATTGGTTGATTGGCGTAAAAGAAGTACCGCCGGAGGCTTTATGGCCCCAGCGAACCTACACGTTTTTTTCTCATACCATAAAAAAGCAGGCCTACAACAAAAAACTTTTACAGACCATACTCGAGAAGCATATCCGCTTAATTGATCTTGAGTTACTCGTAGATGAAAATGGGAACCGTTTAATAGGTTTCGGCAATTACGCTGGTATTGTTGGGGCGCACTATGGGCTGTTAATGTACGGAAAACGACACCATGCATTTCACCTATACCCTGCTCATCAAATGGCTGACTATCACGCCCTGGTCGATCACGTTCAAAATGTTAACTTCAACAATTTCAAGCTTGCGATAGCCGGTAACGGGCGAGCTGGCCAAGGTGCCAGAACCTATTTGAAGGCCATTGGGCTAAAGGAAGTACATCCTGATACCTTCAGGAATAGGAGTCATGATGAGCCCGTTTTCACCTTACTTAGTGCTGCTGACCTTTATCAGCGAAAAGATGGACAGCAATTTGACAAAGAAACGTTCAAAACCAATCCCGAAAATCATGCAAGCACCTTTGATGAATTTATCCCCCATACGGATATTCTGGTAAATACCGTTTACTGGGACCACGATATCCCTCGGCATTTCAAGGCATCGGATACCAGGAATCCAGATTTTCGAATTAGTTCCATTGCCGATGTATCTTGTGATTTAGAAGGGGCTATTCCTATTAACCTTAAGCATAGTACCTCATCAGATCCGGTTTATGGGTACGAGCCCGATCAATTCTCCACAACTGAACCCTATAAAAAAGGCTGCATTGATGTTATGGCTATCAGCAATCTACCCAATGAATTGCCTTGTGATGCATCTTCGGATTTTGGAGCAGTCATGAGAGATATGATTATACCTGCTTATAAGGCTGATCCCTGGCAGCGGATTTTCCAGGATGCTACCATTGCCGATCAGGGACAATTAATGCCGGATTACCAGTACTTACAAGATTTTGTTAGTCAATAGCTCCTTACTTAAGACCGACAATCGGCCTTATTCGTGGAGAGCAAGCACTTCATTAACCTCGCGATAAGGTAGATTGAAAGCATCTGAAACGCCTTGATGAGTAATGTTGCCGTGAACGATGTTCAATCCTTGTTTAAGGGCTTGGTTGTTATTGGTTGCATGCCACCACCCTTTATCAGCTAACTGTATAACATAAGGCAACGTCACACTGTTAAGCGCAGTTGTAGAGGTTGCTGGAACAGCTCCAGGCATGTTGGCTACACAGTAGTGGACTACGCCATCTACTACATAAACCGGATTTTCATGGGTTGTTGGTTTACAGGTTTCTATAGCCCCACCTTGGTCTACTGCCACATCTACCAAAACGGCTCCCTGCTTCATTGTACTCAGCATTTCGCGGGTTACAAGGTGTGGGGTTTTAGCACCAGGGATCAGCACTGCGCTAATAAGTAGGTCTACATCCTTTAGCGCATCTTCAATGTTGCTTTGATTGGATTTCAAAGTGGTCACATTGGCAGGCATGATATCCGCTAAGTACCGTAATCGCTCAAGGCTGATATCCATTATGGAAACCTGCGCTTCAAGGCCGGCTGCCATCTTGGCGGCTTGATAGCCTACCGTACCGCCACCAAGGATTACAACATTAGCAGGTCTTACACCCGGTACGCCGCCAAGGAGAACCCCTCTACCTCCATGAGGTTTCTCCAGGAACTGGGCGCCCTCTTGTACTGCCATGCGACCGGCCACTTCAGACATCGGGTCAAGCAAGGGCAGCTTACCTTTATCGTCCGTTACCGTCTCATAGGTCAGGCAAACAGCTCCAGTATCGCGCATGGCCTCGGTCAATTGCTGATTAGAGGCGAAGTGAAAGTAAGTGAATAAAAGGTGATCGGGTTTGATGAGGTTATATTCTTGCTCTATGGGCTCTTTTACCTTAACAATCATTTCAGCTGATTGGTAAACAGCTTCCAGGTCTTTCAGAATTTGGGCACCAGCCCTTTCGTAAGTCTCATCATGAAAGCTGCTACCCTCACCTGCTCCTGATTGAACATACACCGTATGCCCCTTTGACGTAAGCTCTTGCACACTTGAGGGCGTAAGGCCCACGCGGTACTCTTTGGGTTTGATCTCCTGCGGAACACCAACCAGCATGAATTTTAATAGTTTTTTGCTTTAAAGAGAGCAAAGGTAACCGAATTTTCCCGGTGCTAAAAGTTTACCAGGGTGCTGTTAATCCATTCTTGCATCCAATGGATATTTCAGGTTTTTGTGAGCATAGAGATCTGCCTGTATTTGACCCACAAAAATCTTGGACTCGATGCGAAGGGGTACCTGATTCTTATCAGCAGATACATAGACCGTCATATCATCCTGTCCTTTAAAAACCCTCCCCTCAATTAATTCCGGTTTAAAAACCCTTACCCGGAAAGTTCCAAAGTCGGTTTCAAGGGTTTGCGTTCCTTTATAATAAACCCCTAGAGGGAAAACCTCATTGGCAAAAAAGGTTTTAATGGGGATATATGTACCAATATCGACTTTTTTAAAATTGATACATCGGGCATAATAGATAGCGGAAACGATATCATGAATGCGCTTAGGAACATCACTTAATTTACCATTCCGCAGTACTTGCTTTGTTTCTCTTAAAAAAACCAGCCGCTCCTCTGTTTCATAGCTTCCCTCTCGAACATCGCGAGAGGCTTTACTTGGTAGCATGGTTTGAGTATCTATCCAAGTACGGTAATGATCCCTCACTTTATAAAACCAATCCCATCCAGAAAGTGAACGTCCAAATACTTTAGCCGCATAATGAGATTTGCCATTAATTCTTTGGAATTGTTCTTTCACCGTAAAAGTAGCCTTACCTGCGTTAACAGGTCCGTAGTGAATATTGTACTTTAGTTTTTCACCGGTTTTGAAAGCCTTATATGAGGGCCTTGGTGCAGTTTTAGCATCAGGCTGCCCGTAGCAACAGCCTATAAATACCCATAAAAAAGCAACAGCTCCAATTATCTTTAAAGCCAACTTTAGAAATAGTGATGTAGCCCTCATGCCTTTCAAACAGCCTGCATTTATTGCTTCCCGCCTAACGGATATTTTAAATTCTCATATTTGGTTAATTTGGCTTTAATCCGTCCTACACTTATCCCTGATTTTACTTTAACAGGAATTTTATTAGGGCCATCAGTCACCCATAAGGTCATGTCGTACTTACTATCAAACAAGCGACCCACCACTAAAAGAGGTTTTAACTTAAGGCATTTCATTTCACCATTTTCAGTATCAACAGTTGTTTTTCCTGCATATTTAACGCCCACAGTGTAAGTGGAATCATCTATGTAAGTGGTAAATGTTGCTGAATCTCCGGGCTGGGCATTCTCATAATCAAGGGTCCGGGCATAGTACAAGACGGAAAGTAAATCCTGCGTATGGCTTGTTATGCGGTGGCGCTGACCATCTTCTGTTAGTGCAAAGCCTTGCTGATGATAAAAATCAACTTGATCAAAGAACGTGTAATCCCCTTCATTGACATCTCTCATGAAGTAAGCTGGTCTGATTTCATCCATGTCTAAACATGTTTCATAATGATCACGAACTTTATAGAAATTATCATAAAAACCTAAAGTTCTTCCCTTGCTAACTATTCTATGGCAGTTGTTATCGTTTTTTTTCACTTGGGATTCATGAATTTTAAACTTGACTTTCCCAACACTTACATTGAAATACAAATTATACTGCACTTTGTATTTCAGTTTTTCGCCAGGCGTAAAAGGTAACTTTTTTGCTTTTGGAATAAGGTCTTTATCAGATGAGAAAGAATGGATACTGACCATTAAGCAACAGCAAACAAGAGCAATTATAGGTAGATATGGCATAGCGTTTTAAAACCTTTATTCAATAAATGTTCCAGACCTTATTTTAGACGCGTCCTATTTAAAACCTTGCTATTATAATTTAATAATCAAACTAAAAATGAATTTATTAAAGATAATTATTTTTGTTCAATAAAACTTAGTTTTAAATGTTCTTAGTATACTATTTGCACTCACAAATCTAAAATTTAGAAGCTTATGTTATTCCAAAAAACTTCGCTATGGTTGGGGATTTTTATCCTTGGCTTTTTAATGACAACCTCTGGTCAGGATCAATTACGCAAGGTAAGCATTGATATTGGTGGAGGCGGCACTTATGTTTATGGTGATGTTAGTAGTGATTTTAGCTACAATGGACAGTTAGGTATCAAATACAACTTATCCAGGAATTTTGGTGTAAAGGGGAATTTTACAGCTGGAAATTTAGAAGGTACTGGTAGCGGCTTTACTTTTGAAAACCAGTTTTACCAGTATTCTCTGAGAGGGGTTTTTAACATCTCTCAATTAGCTAATATCCACAACAATTTCCCAGGTATAAACCTTCACGGTTACGTTGGAATAGGTCAAGTTATCAATGATGCTACTTTAACAGCTCCGAATCCTGATGCCAATGCAACTTTTACCAGTAACAGCACTAGTGTACCGGCCGGAGTTAGGCTTGAGTACAATTTATCAAAGAGCTTAGATATATACGGGGATGTAAACTATACCTACACCAATAATGATGAACTAGATGCTTACGATCCCAATAGCAATGCGAACCGGGCAAACGATGCCTATTCTACTTTCACGATTGGTTTATCGTACAATTTGGGTAACACATCAAAAGAAGTAGCCGACTGGAGTAGACCCGAAACCCAAAAATCTGAAATCAAAAATTTAAAAGAGCAACAAGAAACCAAGATTGAAAAAATTGAACAAAAAATTGATAACCTTCAGACGCAAATTGAAAGTTTAAAAAATAATAATGCGGACAAGGATGCTGTAGCGAAGCTTGAAAATCAGATAAACCAAAAGCTCAAAAAACTTCGGAATAATACTCAGTCTTCTGAGTCGGATACTGAGTCTAAAGCTAAGAAAGCCGATAAGGAGAATGAAATGCAACAAGACAAGCAAATGCAAAAAGCGGCTGAAAAAGGTGGTATAAATCCGGGACGACTAAGTAATAAGCGATTTGTCAATGTTATTGGCTCATTTAAAAGCCTTCAAAAAGCTAAGAACTTTGTCAATCAAATTGATCAAGAAGGATACGATCCCGGAATCCTTTATGACTACCCCAATAATTATTACTATGTCCATGTCACTAAAAATGCCACCTTTGATAAAGCTCAGGAAGCTATTCAGCAGACCCGAAAAGACTTTAACATCGAGGAGGCATGGATTTATTTCAGGTCTGCGGATGACCTTGAACGTTTACGATAAATCGCCTGCGTAAAATAAAAGCACTGCCTAAAAAAGCGGAAGCCTCATGAAAGGTTTCCGCTTTTTTATGGTTGATTTTCGGCCTCATGAAGCATTTATTGGCCTAGCCCTTTGGTTCTCAAATGAATGACTAACCCCCAGTAATCTTAAGATAAGGAAAAATTGTTCGGTAACTAAGATTCCTGAACCTTCCTGTATGATTATCATGTGGACTATAAAAGCTTACTCAGCACCTCAAACCAAGCATCGGATACAATCAACGGGAAAAACTGGAAGACTAATCCCCAACCCCTCTGGCTTAGTTCAATTAAGTTCCTACTTGATCCAGTATTTGTTGAGCATGATCTTCTGATTTCACCTGACGGAAGATGTGCTGAATACACCCTTGCTCATCAATGACGAACGTAGTGCGCTTAGTCCCCATCTTCTTCTTACCAAAGCTGTTCTTCTCACCATAAACGCCATACTGATCAACAATGCTTTTTTCTGGATCAGCAACTAAGCGAAAGGGTAGCTCATACTTGCTAGCGAACTTTTCGTGCGAATCGACATCATCAATACTAACGCCCAGGACTTGAAAGTTATCCTGCTGAAGTTTTTCGTAATGATCTCTCAGGTTACAGGCTTCTTTCGTACATCCGGGTGTGTCATCTTTCGGGTAGAAATACAAGACAACTTTTTGACCCCTGTAATCACTAAGGTTTACGGATTTTCCATGCTGATCAATCCCTTGAAAATCGGGCGCTTGGTCGCCAACTGACAAATGACTCATAAGCTTAAGGCGTTTGAAAGGTTTGACGTATCGTTTTTATATTTCCTTGGTTATCCTTAACCGTTAATTCCAGCTTATGGTTTTGGCCTTTTAACCGTTCGAAATCTTTAAAGGTGAGCATGTTATTTTTTTTATCATAGTTCATTCGCACCCATTCGCCATCTATCTGTGGAGTGTAAGAATCCAAACCCGAAAGCTCATCCCTGACGTACACGTTAAGGGGACGATCTTCCGCATAAGAACGCCCTCTTGGCACATTCACTAACCGAACGTTGGGAGGTAAGCTATCTACTGCCAGGGTGAAGCGACCAAACTGCCTGGCCTTTGCCTCTACAAATCCGTTTTTGTATTGCCCTCCAATTGCTTCAGGTTCTGCCCCAGGTTTGAGGTGGATGATCAATGCGTCTTCCCGGAGTGGACTTGGTACTCCCGTAGCATCCATCTGCATCCAGTACCGCTTGTGAACCGGTGTAAAACGGTTATGAATCTGATAAACCGGGCTGTAAGGATGGTTGGATTTTGATTGTTGATTCAAAGTAAAAGCCACGGTGTCGTAAAAAGCCCTGGCAGGAAAAGTTAGCCTTAAATTTGGGGTGTTAACGGTGCTTTTAGCATCATAAGGCAAGTATTTTAGGGGCGCAGACTCTGACTTCTTAACCGGTTGAGATGATGGCCCAGCCCAATGCTTAAGGTCCTATTTGAGCGTTGACTTGTTACCGCTTGCATCTTTGGCATGAACAGCTAAATTGTATTGATCACCCTCAGATATACGAATTATGCCCCTGTTTTGAGCATTATAAAATGGCAATTTATTGCCGGGTAGTACAAAACACCGCTGGTACTCTAAGTTATTAGCTACGTTGGCAGCATAATCCATATGCGCATTCACGTAACGCGTCTCCGAAAACCGAAATTTATCGATACGGCTCTTAAAAATCTGCCTATTTTGATCTCTTAGGGTAATTTGGCTCACTCCCAAAGCATGAGATGATCGGTCATGGTAGTCCGTGACAGCAACGCTGACCCCAAAAGCACCTCTGGCAAAAATACTTTCTGCGTGGGCAAGACCGTAATTGGCTCCATCTTTTTGAACCTGTAGCGTTATTGGCTCTAGACTTGATTTGACGGGTTTATGATCATCAAATGTTACCTTAACCTGACTGCGATCATTGATGGGATATAGCCTTAGACCACGTATTACAGGCGATTTGGTATCTTTAACCTTAAAGCCAAAATAAAGCGGGTTCACTGGCATGGCCGTTCGGCTCTCACGGATTTCAAAATGTAAGTGAGGACCGGTGGAACTCCCGGAATTTCCTGCTTTCCCAATAACTTCACCCTGCTTAACGGGAAACTTCTCTTCACCCGGGTACAAGTTAAGCTGATAGCTTTGCTGCTTGTACTGTGCCTTTTTAACATAGGATGCAATGGAATCACGGAAGCTGTTCAAATGGGCGTAAACTGAAGTATAGCCCATTGAATGGCGGATGTAAAGGGCTTTCCCAAAACCAGAGGCAGAAACCTTAATACGCGCTAAATAGCCATCGGCAATAGTTTTGACGGGTTTACCAACGCGCTCCCCAGTCGTAAAATCCAAACCAGAGTGAAAATGTCCTCCCCGCAGCTCGCCAAAAGAACCTGAAAGCGTTAAGGGGCGGTCCAATGGCGATTGAAAAAGGGTGTCCGGGTACCTCGCTTTGGATGCTGGTTGAGCCATGACAGTCGCGAACCCCAGCCAAAACAGCCCAGCAATAGTCAATGCTATAAATGGTTTCATCGAATCTGACATGTCAGAACGTGCTTGTTAGCGAGATATCCCATAAGGTGATCGCCCATACTTACAGGGCCTACGCCAGCCGGTGTACCCGTGTAAATCAGGTCACCAGCTTTTAAGGTAAAATATTGAGAAACAAAACTCACCAGGTAATCAAAATTAAAAAGCATCCATGCTGTATGACCTTCCTGTACACATATTTGATTTTTGCTTAGATGGAACTCCAAACGCCGCAGATTCTTGTACTCTGAAACTGGCTGAAAATCTCCTATAGCAGCGCTACCATCAAAGGCTTTAGCTATTTCCCAGCTAACCTGCCGTTGTTTGAGTTCCCGCTGTACATCCCTAGCCGTAAAATCAATGCCTACTGTTATAGCATCATAGTAGCTATAAGCAAAATCCTCCTCGATGGCTTTACCCTTTTTGCTAATGCGTAAAACCAGTTCCCCTTCGTATTGAATTTCCTGGCTGAAATCCGGGTAATAGAAGGGTTCACCATTTTTGAGCAGAGCCGTTTCCGGCTTCATAAAAATGACAGGTGAATCAGGTACGGCATTTTCCAGTTCAGCTGCATGAGCCGCATAATTCCGCCCAACGGCCAGGATTTTCATCAGCGGTAGTTTGCTAAATGGTTTTCAAGACTTGATAATTCCTGCATAAGAAACTGTGCTAAGTCATTCAAGTGCTCAGCCGAGAGGTCAAACCGCACACCTGCTGTTTGATAAATTTCAGGAATCGTCTTGGTATACCCGAGTTTTAAAGCATCCATGAACTGCTCAAGCGCTTTTTCCGGTTGCTCGCGGTAATTTTTCCAAATACCGATAGCGCCCATTTGAGCCATAGCATACTCAATGTAGTAAAATGGCACTTCAAATAAATGGAGCTGTTTCAACCAGCTATGGGCTTCGTATTGCTCGTAACCAGCCCAATTCACGAGCTTGGAACCAAATGATCGATGGATTCGCAACCAGGCTTGGTTACGGTCTTCCTGCGTATGCCCGGGATTGGTATATAACCAATGCTGAAATTGGCTGATCGCGGCCACCCAGGGAAAGGTACTGATCACACCTTTGAGTTGGTCAACCTTAGCCCGAAGTAAGGATTCGGTATTTGGAAAGATTACATCCCAGTGCTCCATAGAAATCAATTCCATAGCCATGGAAGCCAATTCGGCCACTTCTGAAGGCGGATGTTTGAAGGTATTCAGCTCGTAACCCCTAGTAAGGAAAGCATGAATGGCGTGCCCCCCTTCATGGACCATTGTCACAAGATCCGAAAAATCGCCTTTGGCATTCATGAAAATAAACGGGATCCCGACTTCATCCAACGGATAGTTATAGCCGCCGGGCGCTTTGCCTTTCCGGGTATCCAGGTCCAGGTAACCTTGCTCCTGCATAATGCGTAGGTAATTGCCAAAATCGTGATGAATCTGGTTAAAGCATTGAATGGTTTTCTCAACAAGATCCTTGCTATCAGCTGCCGGCTTCAAGGCTGATTTGCCCGTTGGATCCACAGCTAGATCATACGGCCGGAGCGTATCTACGCCCAGCTGGCTTTGCCGTTGCTGATGCACCTGTTCCTGTAAGGGGACGATCTCCCTTTCAATGGCTGTATGGAATTGCTGGACATCAGTAACCGTGTAATCAAACCGACCCAGCTCATCAAATTGGTAATCGCGGAAATTATTATAGCCCGCGTTCTGGGCAACCTTGTGTCGCTTCTCCAACAGCTTATCAAACAATGATTGCAGTTGATCAGCATCCTGTAGCCGGCGCTCGTTTACAGTTTCAAATACCTCTTGGCGCTTTTGCCGGTCTGGCTTCCGGAGATAAACGGCAGCTTTGGGTAAGGGCATTTCCTCCCCATCAATGGTAACGGTCATCTGGCCCGTTATGCTTCCATATTCCTGTGCTTCTTCCTCAATTTCGGTGAAAAGCGGGATGTTTTCCTCGCGGTAAAGGAGTACCTCATTGTGATTAAGGCGCAGATAATTGTAGTAAGTATCCTGATCAAGCTCACTTTTGAACGGGCAATTCTCAAATTGCTGATTAAGGGCATGTTCCCAGGGGCTTAGCTTGGGCTGGATATTCCTTACAAAATCCAGGTAATGGGCTTTAGCTTCTTCGTCCTGGGTATCACGGGTATGGTTAATAAAGCGTAAGGCAGCATTCTCGCCAATCACAGCTTCAAGCTCACTGCGATCACGCATCCACGCTTTGAGATCAGCCACATTGGTAAGCGACCGGTTATTCAGTTCCTCAAAATAAGGCTTGAGGCTTTCCCAATCAGTCATAACAAAGTCAAGTGGTAAGTATTGGCGCTCAGGCTTGCTAATCGTCAAGGTGCTTTCGCTCATGATATCCTGTGGTTTTATAAACGTTTATCCTATGACAAACGCTTTAAGAATTGGTTCTTTGGGATCAATTTTGTGAAGAGCCGGGAGCGTTCTGTTCATTGTTTTCATCATCGGGATTGGTGTTTTCGGGATCCTGGTCTGCATCTGATTGATCGTCCTCTTCTGATTGCTCAGCTTCGGCTTCTTCCCCTTCATCAATGACAGAAATCAGGTTTTCCCGGCTGAGGATGTTATACCACTGGATGATTTTCTTAATGTCGGAAGGGTAAACTCGTTCCGGATCATGATTGGGGGCTATTTCCTTGAAATAGGATTTAAGCTCTGGCGGTTTTGCTTTGTGGCCAATACGGGTTTGATCGCCATCCTGCTCACGAATGTTTTGAAAAACCTCCCGCAAGTGCAGATCAGAGCCATCAAGCGTGTAAATGGTAATTTCCTGTAATACCGCGATCTGAAAGTTGGTATTGATCTTCATTTTTGAGCGCCGCTCATCAAGGCTTTCCACAATAATGCCGTTATCGGTTCTGGACCGAATCCGGTAAAGGCCGCTTTTACCAGTGATTGATACCAAGTCTTTCAGGGTGGTTTCGGACATGGATGCTGTTTTTTTGTGTAACAACAAAATTAACGGAAAAGCCCGTAAGCTGAGTGTATAAGTTTTTATATGAACGAAAAATCGAGGGTCTACATTAAGCCTGATTAATTATTTTTGTGGGGCAACTAAACCCTGAATTATGAGAACTGAAGTGGCCGAGAAGTACACCCCTCAAAACCAGATACGGATTGTTACGGCAGCCTCTTTGTTTGACGGTCATGATGCCACGATCAATGTCATGCGCCGGGTAATCCAGGGAACCGGAGCTGAGGTGATCCACCTGGGACATGACCGGTCCGTTAAAGAGATTGTGGACACCGCCATAGAAGAGGATGCGCAAGGTATTGCCATCACCTCTTACCAAGGGGGTCATGTTGAATATTTCAAGTACATGTATGACCTGCTCCAGGAAAGGAATGCTGGTCATATCCGCATTTTCGGCGGTGGAGGTGGCACGATCCTGCCACACGAAGCCGAGGAGCTGGAGAATTACGGTATTAAAAAGATATTCTCCCCGGATGATGGCCGGCAGTTAGGCTTACAGGGTATGATCAATCACTTGATGGAGGAATGCGATTTCCAGACGATTTGCAACCTTGACAATGTTAACTTCGATGGCATTGAACAGAATAAGCCCCAAGCCATAGCCCAGGCCATCAGTTATGTTGAAAACCACCCTCAGCATGAAGTAGACCAATTTCACGAGCAGCTTAACCAAGCAGTTAGTAAGCAGGATATACCCGTCCTTGGTATTACCGGTACAGGCGGTGCTGGGAAATCTTCCCTCACGGATGAATTGATCCGCCGATTTTTAAATGAATACCCGGATAAGCACATTGCAGTGATTTCGGTGGATCCGTCCAAAAGGAAAACCGGTGGGGCCCTTTTAGGAGACCGTATCCGGATGAATGCCATCCATACCGACCGGGCTTACATGCGCTCGCTGGCTACGCGTCAGCCCAATATCTCCGTCTCTCCGTACATAGAGGATGCCGTTGACATTTGCAAACGCGCCCAATATGACCTCATCATCCTCGAAAGCTCCGGTATCGGGCAAGCGGATTCTTCTATCGTTGATTATTGTGATGTAGCCATGTACATCATGACGCCGGAGTTTGGTGCGGCCACTCAGCTGGAGAAGATCGACATGCTCGATTATGCTGATATCGTTGGCATTAACAAGTTTGATAAACGCGGAGCCCTGGATGCACTATGGGACGTCCAAAAGCAGTAT
The DNA here is from genome assembly GCA_964542585.1 of uncultured Sphingobacteriales bacterium. Lineage (GTDB taxonomy): Bacteria > Bacteroidota > Bacteroidia > CAILMK01 > CAYYUA01 > CAYYUA01. The sequence goes on from CAZIUI010000017.1 coordinate 48,866, forward strand.
AAGCGGAACCACGGCCTCTTTGATGCGGAAAATGACAGCTTGCCTATTTACGGGACCATTGCTTCCCAATTCAATGACCCGGGCATGAACAACCTTTTCAAGGCAGCCATGGAGGCCATGGAAGAAAAAACTGATAAGCAATTTCCCACCTCTTATGATTACGTAGATGTACTCTCTGAAAAGATCTACATCATTCCACCGGACCGGGTTCGTTACCTTTCCGAAGTTGCTGATAACAACCGGCGGTATGATAGCTATGTGCATGAGCAGGCTCAGATTGCCAGCAAAATGTACAAGCTGAATGGCACCATTGAGATGATGCAGGAGCATGGGGCTTCAGAAGAGCAACTACAGCCCTTGCGGGACCAGTACCAGGAACTGGAACAAAGCCTTCAGCCGGAGACGAAAAAGGCCCTGGAGCAATGGCCGGAGAAAAAGGATAACTACCAGAGCGATACCTTCTCCTACAAGGTGCGGGATAAAACCTTTGAAGTTAAAACTTACCGCGAAACATTATCCGGTACCAAAATACCCAAGGTTGCCCTACCAGAATACCGCGACTGGGGCGATATGCTTCAGTGGATGATGACGGAGAATGTGCCCGGGGAATTCCCTTATGCTGCTGGTGTATTCCCGTTTAAGCGAGAGGGCGAAGACCCCACCCGGATGTTTGCCGGAGAAGGGACTCCGGAGCGGACCAATAAACGTTTCCACTACCTAAGCGAGGGAACGGGCGTTGCTCGGCTTTCCACCGCTTTTGACTCGGTAACGCTCTACGGGGAGGATCCTGCTACAAGACCGGATATTTATGGTAAAGTTGGCAATTCGGGCGTCAGTATTGCCACCCTCGATGATGCCAAGAAACTCTATTCCGGGTTTGACCTGTCAGATCCCACCACTTCGGTCTCCATGACCATCAATGGTCCGGCACCCATGATCCTGGGCTACTTCATGAACACCGCCATTGACCAACAATGTGAGAAATACATTCGCGAGCAGGGTATGACGGAGCAGGTGGAGCAGAAAATCGCAGAGATCTATGAGCAAAATGATTGGACACGCCCGGGATACCGCGGTAACCTCCCCGCAGGGAACGATGGGCTTGGTCTTATGATGCTGGGTGTTACGGGTGATGAGGTACTGCCCCTAGAAACTTACGAGAAGATCAAGGAAGACACCCTAAGGCAGGTGCGGGGTACCGTGCAAGCTGATATTCTGAAAGAGGACCAGGCCCAGAACACCTGCATCTTTTCCACAGAGTTTGCCCTTAAAATGATGGGTGATGTGCAGCAGTACTTCATTGAGCACAAGATGCAGAATTTCTATTCGGTCTCGATCTCGGGCTACCACATCGGTGAGGCAGGCGCTAATCCCATTACGCAGCTGGCGCTGACGCTTAGCAATGCCTTTACCTATGTGGAGTACTACCGCTACCGGGGTATGGACATCAATGAATTTGGCCCGAACCTGTCCTTCTTCTTTTCAAACGGCATTGATGCTGAATATGCGGTGATAGGTCGTGTGGCACGAAGGATATGGTCTAAAGCTATCCGCTATTTTTATGGCGGTGGCTCCCGGGCTCAAAAGCTGAAATACCATATTCAGACATCGGGCCGCTCCCTCCACGCTCAGGAGATCACTTTTAACGATATACGGACTACGCTACAAGCGCTTTATGCCATCTACGATAATTGTAACTCCCTCCACACCAATGCTTCAGATGAAGCTATTACAACGCCTACGGAAGATACCGTAAGGCAAGCCATGGCGATCCAGCTTATTATTAACAAGGAGTTAGGCTTAGCCCAGAATGAGAATCCCAATCAAGGTTCTTATGTCATTGAAAAGCTGACCGACCTTGTTGAAGAGGCCATTTATATGGAATTTGATCGCCTGACCGAGCGCGGTGGCGTTTTAGGTGCTATGGAGAACATGTACCAACGAAACAAGATTCAAGAGGAAAGCCTCTACTACGAAAAACTGAAGCACACCGGAGAACTTCCCATTATTGGCGTGAACACTTTCCTGAGTAATGATGGTTCACCTGCTAAGGTACCGGATGAGGTAATTCGTTCGGATGAAGGGGAAAAGCAGAACCAGATCAACATGGTGGAAGCTTTTAAAGAGCGGAACAGCGAACGAGCTAATAGGGCTCTAAAGCAGCTCCAGAAGGTAGCCGGGCAGAATGGCAACATCTACGAGGAACTGATGGAAACCACGAAGGTTGCTTCCCTGGGCCAGATATCGCAAGCCTTGTATGATGTTGGTGGCCGTTATCGCAGGAGTATGTAAACCTTGTTTAGATAAATTCCATTATTACTTGGTAGAATCAGAAGCAGGGCATCTTATCCTGCTTCTGATTTGATTACATTTTATAATACCCACTTCAAATTAAACTTTAATATTTAAATCATATTTTATATCGGTTTTTCGTTTTCTCAGGTTTCATTACTTTTTTCAAAAATTCAAACTCTATCTACAAAGGACGATATAGGGAAGCCACTATGCTTGGTTATGCCTTAATCTCTGTCCCGTTCTGCCAAGAAATAAGCCGCATTTTTTAACAATCCTTTTCTTTGAATCCAGAAGATCGGGAATATTGGTAAAATGTCCCTAACGGCTAAACTGAAGCATTACTGGAAAAGCCATACCCTGCCGGTTGCAATCCTAACACTGCTCAGTGGGGTTTTATTGCTGGCAGATTTAGGAGATGGCTATTTATGGCAGGATGAGGCCCAATCAGCCTTGGTAAGCCGATCGGTCCTGATTTACGGGGTGCCAAAAGCCACTGACGGCAAAAACAGTTTTGCGCAGGTTCAGGATGCGGAATATGGCGCTAATAAGATCTGGAAGTTCCATCCCTGGTTGCCTTTTTACGCCACTGCTGCTTCTTATGCGGTTTTAGGCGAATCCACGTTTAGTGCGCGGCTGCCTTCCGCCTTAGCCGGCATTTGTACGGTGGTCTTCTTGTATTTCCTGGCTTTTAAACTTACGAGGGATCAGCGGACAGCCTTTTTGTCGGGTTTGCTACTCACATTGTCAGTGGCCTTTCTGTTACTTACCACCCAGTGTCGGTATTATGGTTTGTCTATTGGTTTTTCGGTTTTAGGCGCTTTAGGTTTCCTTCGTTTGATCAGGGGCGAAAAAGGCGGTTTTTGGCTTTTCTTGATCAGCACTTTTCTCCTTTTTCATTCCCACTACATTTACTGCGCATCGCTTTTTATATCATTGCTGATTTACACTTGGTTTTTTGCTCGCGATCAACTAACAAAGGTTGTGAAAGGGATGGCCATTGTTACAGTGGTGAATATTCCGGCCATCATCTGGCATGGGAACGTTGAGCAAAAAAATGAAGGGGAGTTTTTAGCCTTTAATAAGACCTTTGATTTTTTAAGCGCATTTACCGGTCATATTGATCAATTCTTGGTTCCCGGCCCTTTGCTCTTATTCCTCGGTATCCTTGCAGGGGTGGGTCTGCTTAAAACTTCCAATAGCAAACCCGAAAGCCAGGTACCCTTTAGAACCTTAGCCTTACCGGCCATATTTTCAGTGATGACGATGGTTCTGGTGGCCGTTTTAGTTCATAAGCCTTATTTCCGGTATATTGGGCCGGTTTTACCGTTTTTCTTTTTGATCCTGGCTGTACTCATTCGCTGGTCCATGGTAATCCATTGGCTGGTGGGTATTGGGCTTATCGGGGTATGGCTGGCTACGGGTGATCTAAAAAAGTACATGCAGGAAATGACGCAAGACTATTATGGCCCCATGGAAGGCATCACCCAGTTTCTGAATCAATATGCCAAACCTACCGATACTGTGGCCATTCCTTTTGGGGATTTACCAGTCAAGTTTTACACGGACTTGCACGTGATTGGCGGGCTATCGGATAAGGATTACAAACAAGCTGTCAATGCGGATTGGATCATTCTCAGAAAGAACAGCATCATGGAAGCCGATGCCCAGATGAAGGAATACCTGGTTAACAACCTCAACATGGATCTATACCGGCAGACCAAGATCAATTACCCGGATATTCCCTACCAAAACCGGGAAGTCCCCAATATGCACCATTTCAAACCCGTTAGAAATGCGCCTAAGGTGCGCATACTCAAACGCGTTGATACTGTTCAAAAAGCCGATCCTCAGTCACAACCGAATGAATGAAGGATTTTTTCCATTGCCGGTTACCTTCCCAGCGCCGAAAACAAAATAACTTTAGCCCAATAATTAAAACCAAGCCCTTGAAAACAGAAGCTCCCTTGCCATGAAAATTGCTTTGATCACCGGCTCAGCTGGCTTGGCCGGCTTTGAGGCCAGCCGGTTTTTTAGTCAGGAAATGGATGCCGTTCTTGGTATTGATGCCGATTTCCGGTCGGTATTCTTTGGAAAGGCCGCTTCGGTAAATCCAAACAAGCAATGCCTTCAACGGGAGCTTCCGAATTACACGCATCTGGATAAAGATATTAGCCAGTATGAAGCCTTAGCGCCGGTTTTTCAGCAGTACAACCAGGATATTGCCGTGGTCATTCATACAGCTGCCCAGCCCAGTCATGATTGGTCTGCAATCGACCCGCTGACGGATCATTCCATCAATGCCAGCGGAACGCTCAACTTGTTGGAACTAACCCGCCAGTACTGCCCTGATGCGGTTTTTGTTCACATTTCCACCAGTAAGGTATACGGCACTTACCCCAATAGCCTCCCCTTAATGACATACGCTGACCGACTGGACTTATCCCCTGATCATCCGGATTACAATGGCATCAATGAAAACACGCCCGTTGATCAAACCATGCGGACGCCATTTGGCACCTCCAAGCTTGCCGGGGATTTAGCAGCGCAGGAATATGGGCACTACTTTGGGTTGAGAACTCACATTTTCCGTGCGGGTTGTATTACGGGTTCGGCACATCGCGGGGTGGAAAAACATGGATTTCTGGCCTATTTGATCAAATGTGCCCAGAACCAATCTCCTTACACGATTTATGGTTATCAAGGTAAGCAGGTAAGGGATAACATTCACGCTTATGATCTGGCACGGGCGTTCTGGCAGGTTTACCAAGACCCAGGCTATGGGGAAGTTTACAACATTGGCGGAGGCCGTGCTAACAGCTGCTCAGTTCTGGAAGCTATAGGCCTTGTCAAGAAAGCGCTCAATACAGGGCTTTCATATCACGTGAGCCCGGATGCCCGAAAGGCCGACCATGCCTGGTATATATCCGATCACACGAAGTTCAGAACAACTTATCCTGAATGGCGACTTTCCTATGACCTGGAGAACATCCTTCAGGAATTGGCATCGGATCCCGAAACCACCGCTTAATGCACTTATCGGTTCTGATCCCCGCTAAAAACGAAGCCACCAATATAGCTGATACCGTGCGTGCGCTTTACAAGGTAATGGCAAAATACCAAATCTCCCATGAGATCCTGGTCATTAATGACCATTCAACAGACAAAACGCTATATATACTAAGCGCCTTATCACCGGAAATACCTTCTTTGACGGTTAAGGCCAATGCCTATCCAAGCGGATTCGGCAATGCCATACGGTATGGACTTTCGGTCTTTCAAGGCGATGCCGTGGCCATTGTGATGGCTGATGGCGCAGAAGATCCAAAAGACGTCATTAAATGCTTTCAGATCATGGAGGATCAAGAGGCTGATTGCGTTTTTGGCTCTCGCTTTATTAAGGGGGGGCAAACTTTTCAATATCCGCCTATTAGCTGGTTTCTCAACCGGCTAGCCAATAACCTGATGAATGGGCTGTCGGGCTTTCGGTATAATGACTTTACCAATTCCTTTAAGCTTTACAAGCGCTCCGTCATTGAACAAATTACACCCATTACTTCACAAGGCTTTAGCATTACCATTGAGTTGAGTTTAAAAGCGATGAAGCAAACAGATAAGGTGGTCATAACCCCTATTAAATGGTACTCCCGAAGCGAGGGTAAATCTAAATTCAGCTTGCTTAAAAATATACCGGGGTACCTTAAAGTTTTGCTCCAATTGCTTTTTAGAAAACCCTGATACCTATTTACCTGGAATGTGAACACCCGATATACGCCATTCATTGGTATGGTTCCAAGGATAGCGAACCTTCCTTTGCTTGCTCTTTGGGCTGTTGGTAAAGGTTAGGATGGTACTGATCAAGTACAGATGCTAATCGCTCTCCTGCGCTCTTCAGATTCAACGGATAGAGGCTTATCCTAAGATGGCATGCCATTTATGATGGGCATGTTGGCAGCCATGGGCAGGTGTTAGAGGATAAGCTAACGCTTAGTATTCTAAATTAATTGATGGACTGTTTTAGCGCCCATTCCTCTATCGTTAAACACCTTATATTTAATATTACTGATTAATGACATTTGAGGATTCGTCCTTATTCTTACAATAAGCGCTTTAAATCCCAAGATTAGCGATTGGAATAAAACCTATCAGCGATGATTGAAACCAATTAATTTCAGCGGACAGCAGGCTGCCTAAAAAGTTTTTAAAACGGGTATCTTTAAGCGGTTCTACTTTTATCCCCCTTTTTCGCGAAATATTGAAAGCTTCAGGTAAAACCCCTTCCTAAAAAAAAGAAAGGTGGTAGAGTGATCAACAACTTGACCAGTGCCGGCGAACAAATGCCCTAAAGATTCAGATTTGGACTTCCCTTATGGCCATGTTAATCTTGACCGTAACTAAGCATCAAGTGAGCAAGGTCAAAGAGTGGCATTGTTCAAATATGGTGACCTTGATCAAGCATCATCCGATCAGTTAAAAAACGTTATCAATGCTTTTTCAATCCTGGAAAAGCTTATCAGCCAATAGACCGCGAACGAGCTCGGCACAACATCCGCTATTGAAAGGGATTATATTAAGTACTTAAAGTTTTATGGGAGAGTATTGTTTCTCGGAAAATTATGATGCCACTGCTTCATAAAGCTGCCGGGCAAGGTTGTAATGCCGCTCTTCATGTGCTACCAGGATATCGTAAACCCTGGCCAGCTTAATGAGGATATACCGGTTTGCTGGTGAGAAAAGGAGGGCTATGGCCTCTAGTAAGTGGTTTAAATCGGTGATAGCCTGTTTAAGCCGCACCTGATGCTGCTCAAATTGGTCTAGGATACCGGTTTCATAAATCTGATGCTGGGTTTCCCAAATGGAAAAGGTTCGGTTTCGCTTTGGGTTAAATGGCTGAACGGCTTTCGAAAGTAGGGTTCCCAATTATGGAATAAAAGCCAATTTAGCCAGAGAAGAGGGGGGGTGATGGTGGTCTTTCTGGCGGGCATCGATAACTGCCACGTAGGAGTTATTAAGCACCATTAGTTTATCGATATGCTGGGCAATTCTCCATTTGCCGGGAAAGGGTTTCTCATTTACTTTTTCAGCGGTAAGCCCACCGAAAGCGGAGTTGAAGTTTTGGCTGATGGTATCGATCTGGTCGCAACCAATTGGTCATGGCAGGGGGTCGCCTTTTTGAACTGTTATAGGCTGTTGGCTTGGTAATCAGCCTTATGCGCAAAGATGTCAATTTCAACCATGGTATTGGCTGTTTGATTTGGGGTCAAATTTTATCTGCTTAGTGGAGTGTGGTCGTTCAACCCTCGGATTATCCGTTTCAGTCGGTCTTTTTTAAGAAGCCCTTTTCAAATCACTTAAAAGCATTTTTTTGGTGCAATTTAATTGCAGCCATGGTATTAACTTTCATTAGAACAGGGAGATAGATTGAAAACCGTATACTCACTTTTTTGTCGCTTCATCTCCAGCGTCATATTCAAAGGCGTGTCAAGAAGAAAGACAAAGGTGAAATCAATAAAGAGCTCAAGGAAATTTTCAGTGTTGCAGACAGTAATTTTACATGATTGGCACCAGTAAGGAGATGAAGGCAATAGGATTCGTATGCTCAAAATAGTTGAAAGTTCAATAATAAAAACAGCGATTAATAAAAAAGAAGCTTAGATTAGCATACACAGTTCCAGATAGGCTCATGGGCGTATGAACGGATCTCGCCCCCCTTAACAAGAGGTTAAATAATACACCATTTTTGGAACAGTACCGCGGCACTTAACAGCAGACCTGGCTGTACGAAAATTCAGATTCCTTATCCATGAAATACCCCCCTGTGGGCTTTCAAATGGGAATGGTGGTATCCCAATTATTCAATTGATGAACTCATTCTTTTTGATAAATAGCCAAAGACTCAAAAGCTTTTACCCTGTTGTAGACGTTATGGTTAAACTGCAATGAACCTGGATCCGCTTGATTATACATCTTGCGTTTTACTACGAGTAAACAGGGATCGAATTCCGGAAAACGAAGGCCATCAGCCCTTAACCGGTTGTTGACTTTGATATAGCGTAAAGTGCATGTACCACCATGCTCTTCTTCCTGACGCTCCATAATCTTCCAGATCAGGTAAGGTTTCCGTGCGTGGTACAAACCAATCGTGCAGCAGTTGGTCGAATCCACTACCTGTTCCAGGTGCTGATAAGGTTGCTTCCAGGGTTCATTGCGGTAGTAATATTGGGCTTTTCGCGGTATATTCCAGATGTTCTTGAATTGAAAATTAACTTTTTTATGCTTTTTGTATTGATCTTTATCCAAAGAGATCAACAACGGGTGCGAATAATTATACAGCACCCACGGGATAGAACTAAGCCAAATCAAAAAACTGGCCCCATAAAGCACCCTTGGCGAAAAAACATTTACAAAAACCATAACGAGCCACGGTGCCCATAGAATGAAAAGTGGGATTTGTAACCGTGTGTGCAGTGGTTGCCATTTCAGAAAAAGGCAGAAAAAAAGAAAGCTTATGACCAGCATCAAACCATAGTTTCTCAGCAACCGCTTCCTGCGCAAATGACCAGTACTAAAAAAAATCATGATTCCCGCTGCAATGAGTAAGGTATGAACCAGATTGCCAGCCGTTTGGGGACTGTTGGAAAGCTTAACCTTAAAACGATCGTCCCCGTAAAAACTCGTCCGTTCATCATCCACCTTTAGGCCCATCCATTTATGGAAGGAACGGATACCATCCTCAATTTCCTTATTGATGCTGGGGCTCGGGGTTCCCAAGTGCAATGCAATATTGCGGGTAATATTTGAAACCGCCATCTTAAGGCTGTAAAGCTCATTCTGGTATTTTTTTGATTTGTCCCCTAATGGAGAGTCGTAGACTTGCAGGTTCCGGGTAAAATAAGGAGCATTTATAACAAAAGAAGCTAATAAAATCACACCCACCAATTTCCATATTTTACCTTGATAATTCTTCAGTTGCGCTAAGACCAGCCAAGCCATGACAAAAAACCCGTAGATGTACCCCGTGCCTTTTGTTAAAAGGGCCAGGCCCAAGACTATACCTATTTTTAAAATATCCCATTGCTTGTTTTTTCTGTAAAGGGTTTTCAACGATAAGTAGGTCAAAGCGGTGATCCAAAAGGCCAATACGATATCATTTTTGGCACTGGCCGCCTGCAAGAGGACCTCAGGAATGGACAAGGCCACCAAAGCCGCGTAAAATTGTTGCCGCCTGTTTGCGCCCATTACCTTAGCAATCAGAGAGACATTCAAAGCCGAACCGATCATTAACCCCCACTGAACCAGGTTCGGTAGCCGGTCTGTACCTGAGAGGATTTTCAGGTGCAGGAAGATGTACTCGGCAAAAGGCGGCATATGGATCTGCCTGTGATCAATCGTAGGATAAGGGCTTACGGTTTGGTTTTGGATCCAGTGCGCTACCCGGGCAAAGTGGTAATCCAAAACATCCGGATCGTTGGGCGCAGCTTGAAAAGCCGTAACACCTATGATTAGAATTGTGAATAAGACCCCAATAACTAAAACAACTGGAAGGCCTGAGAGGGATTTTTTAAGGCTATGCAAAAACGGAGGGTACTGGCCTCGATTTTTGATCAAAATATACCCTAGCCCGGCAATTACTAAGGTCCACAAGGCCGTTATGGCTGGAAAGGTGATGATGGAAAAAGCACTCAGAATTTCGGTGGTAAGGAAAATGAAAAGGCCAAAAGCAATGGTGTTGTTAATGAGTGCTTCCCTTATATCAATTTTGGGGTTAAAAACAGTCATTAAATACCAGCCAAGGAGAAAGGCTAAGACAACAACAATCCCGAGCATTTTTGAATAATCCGCTTTTAACGTTTAGCTTTTAGGAATATGAACCTGTATTGCCATTGGAGTTTTCTCATGGGATTTAAGCCCTTTATCCTTGCCAGCAGGCAAACGTATTGATTTTTTTCACGGTATAAAAGGGGCTCTTAGACAGGCTTACTGGGGAATATTAAACTTAAACCAGGAAATCAAACAGCTAAGCATAACCTTTCTTAAAGGTATAAAGTTCTGCAACTATATGGCTTACGTTGTTGGAATTGCCTATGGTTGTCATCAAACCTGTAGTAAATAAGAAATTTGAAGCTGAATGCCATTTTATCTGGAACTTTTAAATAAAATTGCGTTCGCTTAAGGCGCTATGTTATGAGTTTTACCACCTTGTCCGTTATAGTACCGGCTTACAATGAGGAAGATTTCATTAAAACCATCTTGCAACATATTGCATCAGTGGACCTTATTCATAATGTAAAAAAGGAAATTGTGGTGGTAAACGATCATTCTCAGGATGATACGGAGAACCAGGTAAAAGCATTTATGAAAAATCACCCGGAGGTGGATATTAACCTCAATAACCATACGACCAATAAGGGCAAAGGCGCCGCCCTCCATACGGGTATAGAACAGGCCAATGGCGACTTGATTATAGTGCAGGATGCTGACCTGGAATACGATCCCAATGAGTTTAATAATCTCCTGAAACCGATGATGGATGGTGTAGCAGATGTGGTCTACGGATCACGATTCGTAGGCGCTTATCCGCACCGCATCCTGTTTTTTGGGCACTCGATCGGTAATGCTTTTTTGACCTTCATTTCTAACGCCCTTACCAACCTTAATCTGACCGATATGGAGACTTGTTATAAGTTGTTCAGGGCGGATATTATGAAGCAATTAGACCTTAGAGAAAAAGAATTCGGTTTTGAACCGGAGGTGACTGCTAAAATGGCCAAAATTAAAGGGATCAGGGTTTACGAGGTAGGCATCTCCTACTACGGCCGCACCTACAGTGAAGGAAAGAAGATAACGTGGAAAGATGGGCTTAAAGCCATTTATTACATCCTGAAGTACAACCTTTTCACAAGAAAAGCGCTTAAGTAATTTTTAAAAGATCCATTTTGCAAGGATTTAGGAACACCCTAGTTATGGTAAAGTAAGCAGTTAATGATGTTAAGCTATTAATGACGGATTTCAGATTCGGTCACCTCCTTTACTTCTGTTGCCAAAGCCGGGGCATTAACAGCACCCGCCATTTTCTTTCTCTTGCACAGGCGGGCAAGCCATATGACCATAAGAGCAAAATACACAGCAATCGCCCTGCTTGGGCTTAAGAACTTCATGACAATTTTCACATTCATAAAAATACTGGCAAGCATCTGCCGGCATCGTTTCCTGTTTTTGATGCTTGCAATTAAGGCAAATGATGGTAGAGGTGTACTGAACCTTATGGCGTATCATGGTAAGGGAGTTTCATTATACTTTATTTGGTAGTGTTCCAAAAAGTGTGTATATTTTAACTTTATATTAGTTAGGGTCCGAGATAGGCCCATGCG
>CAZIUI010000017.1:60538-63251 GCA_964542585.1 uncultured Sphingobacteriales bacterium
TAATTTAACCTCATATTAGTGGGGTCCGGGATAGGCCCATACGCGCATGGGCCTATCTCAGACTTGTTTCCTGTAGTATATTTAACATTATCACCATTTACATAATTTTTATTTTTAGTGTTTAACACGCTAATTTTTGAGCATACGTATCCCTTCACGCCTTTTTTATTCCTCCCATTCGAACTGCTCTTCCTCATAATAAAGCATGGGGACCTTCCGGCTATAGGCCTTTTTTGTCATCGTTACGCTTCCCGGTAATAAAAGGACTGCATCCCACTATCATCTTTGTTACCCGTTTATAATCGGTGTTTACGCTCTATCCGGTTATTGGTCTCAATCATCGACTGAGTAACTTCATGGTAATTTAAGTAGGTAAAATAATTGCATTAGCTCGTCATCTTTTATATGCTTAGAGGAATTGGTATGAGTTTGCCTATTTATCACAGACCGCAATCGATTTATGAATGGCTTGTGTATGGCGCCAAACCGATAACTGTACTATATATTTATTTCATTTTAAATGCTCATTAAAAATCTATTTGAAAGTTTACTTGTAAAGCGATGTTATCCGAAAAATTGGGTAGCTGATAAGGGCCATACCGGTACATGGCGCCAGCCCCCAGCGTGGCGTAAAAGGCTTTTTCTAAATAGGGAACCCTTAGTAAGTTTTCAACATTAAGGCCTGACTCGTGATAACCCAATTCCATCGTACGGTGAGGAGCTTCGGCCAGGGAATAACGGTCTTTCAAATGGCCAAACCCACTCGCATGCCGTAGAAAAACTTTAGGGCGCGATCGCTCAAAGCCCGGATCAATTTCCACCAAAAGGTGATCATAAAATAGGCTGATGTACCGGCTGTGAACAAACTCGTAAGGTCGCATGGTCTGGAATGTTCCCGGACTAAAAAGCCGGTAATCGTTGGCATAGCTCCCGGTACCATAGCTAAGCCGCGAAACCGGCGCATCTCCGAAAACTATACCAGCCTGCAAGGCAAAATTGGCTTTACCCAATCCCCGCAGATTAAAATCATGACGCAGTTGGCCCTTTAACCTGCTGTAATTAAAATCCCCATCTAAAGACGTTTGATCCCAGCCTTTGAGGTAATTGAGCTTAAAGACCGGATAAGGAAGTTTACTAGTTATCTTTTTATCAAATAGCTGAAAATTTTGCTCACCGTAAGCAAACCTAAGCTTAAACCCTGTTTCCACGAACCGTTTAGCAGATTCCCGGAATGACGGCCCTTCCTCTTGATTTGAAGGATAGTTAAAATCCTCAAGTAGCCGCTCATCCGAAACCCGGCCAAAAGCCTTGATCCTTAAATACCGCAAATGCGAAGTGTAAAAGCTTAGCTCATAGCGATCCATTAAATACATTCGTTCCTTAAGGAATCCCCGAATGCCAGGTTGTATAGTAGAAGAAAGGGTGTTGATAAGCTTAAATGCCCCAACCTCTTTCACATCATGCTGATAATCAAACCCAATGCGCCAATTTCTGCTACCATTCGGAAAAATCCGAAGACGCCCTCCATATTTGGTTTTTTGATCCTGAAAACCATATCCCCAATAACCGCCAATGCTGAAATACCCGGAGATTTGATCACTGGTCAAAAGCCCGGCGCCCAGGCGATTACCCTGAAACTGATCAAAGTCGTAGAACTTAGACACCCACAGATCCACTGGGCCAAGCGGGAAGCGGTTCTCCAGCAATTTATCTCCTATCCGTAGGATCTGGTCGAAGTTCAACTCGTTGCCTACACTATCCATGACTTCGTAGGTTTGCTGATCCCGTTCGGTTAAGGGTGTTGCTCTTTGTTGCTGCCAGTAGTTGCTATCCCGGAGAAGAGCACTATCCGCTAACTGTACATTGAGGTCCTTACGGTCAACTTTAGCAGGAGCACTGCCAGGGTTAATGGACCGGATATAGTTATTGATCTCCCATTTAATACCTAATTCCCGGTGTTCGTAAGCCAGGTAAACCTGCTTCGGGTACCAAAGCGAATCTTTTAGCTGATGCACTTGCTTAAACTTCGCGTTGTAAAGGTCCTTTCTTTGAGGCTGCCCTTTAATGAAGGCCAGGCTGTAAGTTTTGGCATGGATACCCAGAAATCCCTCTAATCCCCGATAAGCCCTGCCCTTTTTTGGGGAAAAGCGAATGGTGTAAAGGATTTTACCATCCTTTGTAAGGGTATCCTTTAGCCGGTAGCGGTATTTGTTCAAAGCCCCCGGAGCAATCGGGCTTCGGTAAGTGCCATCCAAAACCTCAAGGAAGGTCTCGTAAAAATTCATGTCTTCCACATCTACAGAGGGAATAGGAAATTGCGGATGGTCAAACCCTGAGATCTGCTGCGCTTCAACAATCTCTTTGTTAAAGGATGGAGCCCGAAAAACACGTTTACTGATAGATTCGATCAGCATTAAATGCTGGCCCTTCACCTCCTCATAAGCCGCTGTATCCATGGTTTGATCAGCTTTGGCAGCTGAATCGGATTTAGCGGAATCTGCAAACTTTGAATTAAGCTTTTGGGTATCGGTGGTTAGAACGTATTTGTTGTAAGCCCGAAAGGTAAATGAGTCCGTTCGCCAGGGATCATTCGCCTTCCGGCGCCGGATTGCTTTTTTGATCAGGGGAAGGGCAGGATTGGCTTTCGGTTTTACGACAACCGGTTGTAATTGCCGTTTTTGCTTGGCCAACCGGATTTTAGGTGCTTTTTTCA
>CAZIUI010000018.1:0-54505 GCA_964542585.1 uncultured Sphingobacteriales bacterium
CATCCGGGCGGCCAGGAGTCCTGCGTTTTTAGCCCCATCCAGGGCAACGGTGGCCACCGGAATTCCGGAGGGCATCTGCAGGATGGAGAGCACAGAGTCCCAGCCATCCATCGAGTTACGGGATTGAATCGGCACCCCGATCACCGGCAGCGTGGTCATAGAGGCCGTCATACCCGGCAAATGGGCAGCGCCGCCAGCACCAGCGATGATCACCTTCAGGCCGCGATCCCTTGCCTGCCGGGCGTAAGCCATCATGCGGTCGGGCGTACGGTGAGCAGAAACGATGCTGTATTCGTGACTCACTTCCAGTTCATCCAGTACATTGCCAGCATTCTGCATCACTTCCATATCAGAGTCACTACCCATAATGATACCGACTTGGGGGCTACTTGTCATGACTGATCACTTTTAGGGTTTCTTTAACTTGCTTTGCCTTTTGCTTGACCGCATCAGGCGTTGGAGCTGTGACTGTTGTGTGGCCCATTTTCCGATAGGGCTTGGTAGTAGGCTTGCCATAGATGTGGGGGTGCGCTCCACTTATGCTAAGTACCTGCTCTAGCCCTTGATAAAATGGCCTGCCCCAATGTCCGGCCTCGCCTAGGATATTCACCATCGCAGCCGTGCTCAGGATGTTCGGATTCCCTAGTGGTAGGTCTAGAATAGCCCTCAGGTGCTGCTCATACTGCGAGGTTTCATTGGCCTCAATGGTGTGATGACCGCTGTTATGAGGCCTTGGTGCGGACTCATTCACTAAGATTTGGCCATCAGGCGTTAGAAACAATTCCACAGCTAGTAGCCCCACAACTCCAAGCTTGTGAGCCACATCCCTGGCAATTCTGCTAGCTTCCAGCGCTTTTTCATCGCTAATCTCAGCCGGTGAAAACAGGTACTCCACCAGATTCTGCTTTGGATGAAAAACCATTTCAACTGGCGGATAAGCCATTAGTTGGCCACTAGGTGTCCTCGCTACAATGACGGACAGCTCTTTTTCGCAGGCAACAGGTGCTTCCAGAATACTAGGCGTATCAAAAGCTTTAGGCAAATCTTCCACGTTCTTCAGTTGCTGAACGCCTTTACCGTCATAGCCTGCTTTGCAGCTTTTTTGAAAAGCTGGTAGCCAATCCTGATGCTTGTAGGCACCTTTTTGGTCTTCAATATGCCGGTAATTGGCAGTGGGAATACCATTATCCCAGTAAAAGTCCTTCTGCCGTCCTTTGTCCTGAATGATATGCAGCACCTCTGGTTCCGGATAAATAGGCAACCCCCTTTCTTGCAGTTCGAACAAGGCATCGAGGTTCACATGCTCAATTTCAATGGTCAGCAGATCCACTTGTTGGCCAATCTTAATCACATCTTCGTACCTACTAAAGTGTCCCTTGATATGATGAGTAGCAAGCTTAGCTGCTGGGACGGTCTCGTCCTGATCCAGGATGATTGGGGTAACATTGAGATCCCCACAAGCTTGGATCAGCATCTTTCCTAACTGACCCCCTCCAAGAATCCCAAGCCAGAAATCCTGGCCGTAAAAGGCTTTATTGGTCATGCTGATAATTATTTAAAATCAACCGGCTACTTTTTTAGCCTCTTGGTTTTTTTTAACCCTAATCCAAACCAGTATCCCAATTCCAACTAGTATGAATGGCAAACTTAGTAGCTGCCCCATGTTCATCATTAATTCTTCACGGAAAGCTGCCTGAGCCGCTTTAAAGTATTCCAATAAGAACCGTACAGCAAACACTAATACCAGAAACCATCCAAACAGTAATCCGCCTGGGAACTTACCGTCATATCTTCGGTACATCCAAAGTAAAACCCCAAAAATGGCCAAGTAAGCCAGAGCTTCATAGATCTGAACCGGATGGCGTGGAGTAGGCGGTTCAGGTAAACGCTCAAATATAAAAGCCCAGGGAACATTGGCGGGCTTACCTACAATTTCAGAATTCATCAGGTTTCCCGTTCGTATAAATGTCCCTGTAAGGGCTACAACTAGGGAAATACGATCGATCACCCAGAGAAATGTCTGCTTAGGAGTATTTCTGGCATAAATCAATATAGCTAGTAGAATACCTAATGCTGCTCCATGGCTAGCCAGGCCACCTTCCCAGATCTGAAGTATTTCAGCCGGCTTAGAGAAATAGTAACCAGGGTCATAAAACAAAATGTGACCAAAGCGAGCACCGAGAACAGTTCCCACTACCATGTAAAGGGTTAGCCGATCCAGATCATCCTGTTTTGCGCCTTCTTTTTTGAATATGCGGGTAAGGATGAGGTAACTAACATAAAAACCAAGCGCGAAAAGCAAACCATACCAATGAACGGCAAAGCTTCCGATACTAAAAAGTACAGGGTCAGCATTCCAGCGGATAGCAGCAAGGGTTACATCAAGTAAAACAGTCAAAGGCTTATGATTTTGAGCCTTTCAAATTTCAAGTTAATTAGGCTCTCAGGAAAGGAAAGGGTTATTTACTAGCCAGCCATTTTTCAGGATTGAGCTTTTCATAGCTTTTCCAAACCTGGAAGTGCAACTCTGCATTACCCGTTTGGCTATTGGTTCGAACGGTTCCTATTACTTGGTTGCGCTTAATGGATTCCCCGGGCTTTACAGCGGTTTCCCGAAGGTTGGAGTAAACCGTATAATATTTACCATGGCGGATGACAATACCAAAACCACTCCCCCGTTGTTCCACTATTCTCCGGACTTCTCCGTTAAATACTGCTTTCGCTTCTGCTTTATCTGCTGTTGTAATGTGAATGCCGTTATTTTGAACCTGCACACCATCCAACGTGGGATGCTCGTGCTTACCAAATTTGCTGGAAATAAATCCCTGATCTACTGGCCATGGGAGGTTCGCTTTATTTTGCTTAAAACGCTTGGATTCCAGTTCCGCAGTAGGCGTATTAGGATAGGCCTTGGAGTTAGCCCCGGATGTTGATCTTTCCCGCTCCCTTTTTATAGATTCCTCTATGGCGCTCGCCAGCTCTTTGGCTCTTTGGCGCTTTTCTCGCAAATGCTTTTTAAGCTCTGCTTTCTTTGATTTGAGCTCATTGACCAATTGCTGCTTGGCTTCCAGGTCATCTTCTAATTCCTGCTTTTCAGCTTTTTTCTCGCCAAGTAGTTCTCGCTTTTCGGTTTTTCGTGATTCCAAATTCTGAACCCGTTTCTGGAGGGATTGCCGGGTTTCTTTAATCAAGTTTAGTTGTTCCTTTCGGAAGTCCGAATAATAGCTTAAAAACCGTAACCGCTTGTAGGCCGTGTTAAAATTCTCAGCAGAAAATATGAAAGAGAGCCTCTGATACTTATTTCGGGTTTTGTAAGCAAACTGCACCATTTTGGCGTACTCTTCTTTCAGAGAGGCGAGGTCTTCCTCAAGCGATTGAATGACGGACTCATTGGTTTGAATAGTAGAATCAAGAGCAGATACCTGCTTCTCAATGGTTTGAATGAGTGAAGAGCGGTTTTCTATTTGCCTATTCAGGACTTTCAAATATTCAACCGTCTGTTGCTGCTTCTTAGATGTCTTATCCAGCAGCTTTTTCGTAAAGGCAATTTCTTCTTGCTTTTCCTGCCGCTTTTCCTTTAGCTCATCCCTTGTTTGACCTCCTAAATTGAAGGAAATAATACAAAACAATAATAGCGGTAAAAGGAGCGCCTTATTACTCATAGCTCTTTGGCACTGAGAATGATACTTTATCCTTTTCTTCGAAGCTAACACTTTTAAGCCTAATCTTCAAAGCCATAGGTTCAGGGTTTTTAGTTTTGATTTTAATGACCTTAGGAAGCTGGTACTGCCCCACAGATTGATAGGCCGGATATGTTAGCTTAAGAAATTGGCCGGTGGCCGGTTTTTCTAATGTATACTTATGCGTTTTCAGTAAAGCGGGGAAAAAATTTAGCTGCTCTTTGTACACGTTATTTTCATCCTTCATAACAACTCCTGAAGTATCAGCCCTTGTCATTTCAAAGCGCTCACCTGGCAGGAATACCGGCTGGCCGGTAAACATGTTAATGAGATTTTTAAACTGAAATGCCCGCTTAAGGGGATTGAACATTTGATTTACACGATCGAATGTGAAATGCCGGTAACGGTTATTTACGCGGTCCAGCACCTGGAAAGAATCTTTTGTTATCTGCAGTCGCATAACCTCGATACCTAATGCAGGTGAAACAGTCAACCATAGCAAGCTGTCCTTTTTGATTTTCAAATGACCCTTCCCACTAAGGCTACGGGATGGCGTCTTAGCTGAAAGCTTAACACTGGCATTCATCCACTTGTACTGGGGCTCTTGATCTTGAATAGCAGAGCGAGCATCCTCTACCGTTTCAACGGCCGCATCTCCTTTTTGCTGCAATTGGAGACTATTACAGCCACTTAAAAACAATACTGTTATTGAAAAAACTGTAATCCCTATTTCCTTTCCCAAAAAGTTAAGTTGAAATTGACATCGGAGCGGTTTTGGATAACTCATAGCGATTAGGAGCTTACCTTACTTGGGTAGCTTCTTATTTGTGATTTTCATTTTCAAGCTTTCTGATTTCCCTCCATTGCGCTTTGCATCTTTCCATAACTGAAGGGCTTTATCTGGTTTGTTAAGCTTGTAAAAAACGTCCCCATAGTGCTCCAGCAATTCCGGGTCATTGGGGGATTGCTCAATAGCCTTACTGATGTATTTCTTAGCTTTTTGGTAATTGCCTTTCTTGTATTGAATCCAACCGTAAGTATCCAAATAAGCTGAATTATTGGGCTTTTGTTCCAGTGTTTTGGCTGACATTTTTTGAGCTTTATCAAGGCTATCGCCCCTAAGCGCTAAATACCAGCTGTAGTTATTGAGCACATAAACATTACTCGTATTAAGATTCAGAGCTTTCTCGAAGAACTTGTCTGATTGCTGGTATTGGGATAAATCATGGTAAGTCATGGCAAGGTTGCTGTAAAACTGGGTTTTTAACTGAAGATTCCCGGTCAGCATGCCTAACCCTGACTTGAATTGCTGTACTGCTTTTTTAAGTTTCCCATTTTCCTTGAGGCCTAATCCATGGAAATAATACAGAATAGGCTGATTGGGAAAATAGCTCATAGCTCGGGCACTTTCACGCTCAAGCTTGGTGTAGCTGCTTTTTTGGAGGTAAATCTGCAATAGGTTTTGCCAAACACTGAAGTTATCCTTTGTGTAATTGATCGCTTTTTCATAAGCTTTCTTAGCTTTCTGCAGGCTTTCCTGCCGGTAAAGCAGGTCTCCTTTGGTGGCATGTGCCTTAGCAGATTTGGGATGAGATTCAGTGATAATATCCGCTAGCTCAGCTGCTTGTTTCCGTTGAGACTGATCAAGCCGGCGCTGTAAGTAATTGGACAGCATGAACTTGACTTTTTTATCAAGCGCTAAATTATCATCGGCAAAAGCTTTTTTAAGACGGTTGAAGGCTTTTTCCTGTTGCCCTTGTTTATTGTAATACTGCGCCAGAGCTAAGTGTGTAAGGCCATCATCCGGGGCGATTTTTAGCATTTCCTCATAAACCTTCTTAGCCTTCTTCTGCTGATCATTAGCCATGTAAATTTTGGCTAACTGACGGCGGTAGTCCAGTTTTTGAGGATTGGCCTCTATCAGATCCCTTACAGCTTGGGCCGCTTTCTCAACTTTGTTTAGCTGAAGGTATATGCGTTTTTGCTGGCGTACAACCTGACGGTCTACACCAAAATTCTTTTCAAAACGCTCATAGGTTTCAAGTGCCTTTCTTAGCTTCTCTTGACGGATGTAGGTATTGGCTAATTGGTAATAAAATTTGGGGCCTTCCTTATGCTTATCTATAATGGCCTCCATAGTTCTAGCCGCATCTTCATAGCGATTATGGTTACGGTGAAACTGTGCAAGGTTTTTTATGTACCAATAACCGCTGTCGCTCAAAGTTACAGCCTTACGAGCATGAAAAAGTGCGGAATCATTCACTTTTTGTTCTTCCAGAAGACGGCTCAATTCATAATGAGCTGCAGGAGCAAGGGGGTTAACCCCCAAAGCCTTACGAAATTGGGATGTCGCGCGTTTGGTGTTACCCAGGTGTTTGTTTTTTAACCCTTCAAAATATACACTCTGAAAAACCTGTTCTTCCTTGGCAGTAAGGGAAGCATCCTTTTTTTGACGGGCTTTAGCATTAGCTTCCGCTTTAGAGCTAGAGCCTTCATTAATAACATTACATCCCTGTTGAAAAAACAACATGGTTAAACTAAAACCACTGACCAATAAAAGATTAAAATACTTTTTTAACATCTATACCTTTTTTTCAAACCTCCTTTTGAGCCTGTCATTTGCTAGGGGTTCAATACGCTATAATCCCCTAAGTTGGGCGATTGGGATGGTCCCGTAAGCCTCGTATGGTTTCCCAGCATAGCACGGTTCAAGCTAGCATCCTTAACATGGGCATTACTGAATACCATGCTCTCTTGTACCACACAGTTTTCAATCATGGTGTGGGGACCAATACTACTATAAGGGCCTACAACAGCATTGTATAACGTTACGCCATCTCCTATGTAACAAGGCTCTACAATCACACTATTGGTGTTTTCAATTTTCGTGCTGATCAAATTTTCCGTTCCGTACTTCAATTTCAGGATTTGCGTATTGGTATCAATTGTTGCTTTTTTATTGCCACAATCCATCCAGTGGTCCACACTGCCAATAGTCAACTCCATTCCTTGGGTTTTCATGTTTTCCATGGCATCCGTTAGCTGGTATTCTCCATTTCCCATCTGGCCACGATCTATCAAGTCCTGAAGGGCATTTCTTAAACCCGGACCATTTTTGAAATAATAAATGCCAATAATGGCATTGTTCGTGGGTGCCTCTTGGGGTTTTTCTAAAAACTCAGTTATGATTTGATTGTCATCTACCTTTACCACCCCAAATTGGCTAGGGTTTTCCACCTTCTTTACCCATATGATGCCATCTTGTTCAGGGTCTATTCTGAAATTAGCGTCAAAAAGTGTGTCAGCAAAAGCTACTACTACGCTGTCATCCAATGATGGATAAGCACAATAAATAGCATGAGCCGTACCAAGGGCCTCATCTTGGTAATGAATAGTCCCTTTTGAACCAATTGCATGGGCAATGGCTATCAAGTGGTCCTCTACTTCCTGTCCGAAATTTCGTCCTACCACAAAAGCCACTTCATCAAAAGGCTCAGGACTCATCTCCGCAATCGAGTTAACCAACCTTTCTACTATCGGGCTACCCGCAATGGGGATTAAGGGTTTGGGTGTTGTAAGTGTATGGGGCCGCATGCGCTTTCCGGCTCCGGCCATTGGTACAATCATCTTCATAGGACAGGGGCTTTAAGAAGTTGAAGATTGATGATCCGTATGCCCATAACCACCCTGAGCGCGATCTGTTGGGGTTAGTTTTTGAACGGGTTGCCATTCCACGCTGGAAGTTGGGCTTACCAGCAGTTGGGCAATTCGGTCTCCATCCTGAATTTCAACAGGCTCGTGAGATAAATTGATAAGCAGGACTTTTACCTCCCCACGATAATCCGGATCGATGGTTCCGGGGCTATTCAGTACGGTTACGCCATACTTAGCAGCAAAACCACTTCGGGGTCTTACTTGCCCTTCATATCCCTCAGGTATTTCCAGGTATAGCCCCGTTGGGATCAAGGTCCTTTCAAAAGGCTTAATCACAGCTGCAGCCTTCAACTTAGCCCGCAAATCCATACCTGCGGATTGCTCAGTTTCGTATGTGGGTAAAGGGTGATTTGAGTGATTGGATACCGGAACTTCCATAGAAAGAAAACTAATTAAAAACGGCTTTTACTCTTCCTTAGCAAATTTAGTATAATCTGGGGCTTCTCTAGAAAAGCAAAAATACCTACGTAAATTCCTATCAGTCCTGTCTTTAACAGGATTGACTCCCACCCCCAGGTAGCCAAAACCTTGTGCTCAAAAAACCAGCCAACGGCAAAAAGGGTTATCGCCAGACTTATATAAAAGCTGATTTTTCCCAGGTTATAAGGAATGGGATAATACCTGCGGCTAAGGCCATAGGATATTCCGACCATTACCACATAACTAGCTAAAGTAGCCAAAGCAGAACCGGTATAACCCATAAGAGGTATTAAAAGTAAGTTAAGCAGAATGGTGACAGCGGCTCCAGTAAAAGCTATTGCCGCACCCATCTTGTTGCGCTCCGTGAGTTTATACCAGATGGATAAGTTGAAGTAAATGCCAAGGAAGAGGTTAGCTAAAAGTAAGATCGGCACCACATGCAAACCTGTATGATAAGCCGGATCAATAAGGTACTTCAACAAGTTAAGATATCCGGTAACTCCCAGAAAGATCAACCCGCCAAAAGCCACAAAAACTGTCATCACATCCGCGTAAAGCCGGCTTGGATTATCGCTGTTTCTGGATTCTGCAAAGAATAAAGGCTCAGACGCATAGCGAAAGGCCTGTACTACCAAGGTCATAAAGATGGATAGTTTGTAACAACCACTGTAAACCCCAACCTTGGCCAGGTTTGTTTCAGCATCGTAAGGAAGCCAGTGACGCAAAAGTATGCGATCAATGGTTTCATTGACCATGCCGGCCATTCCTACGGCAACCAATGGTAAAGCATAAACCAACATCTGCTTGATAAGCTTAAAGTCAACTTCCCACCGCAACGCTCTAAGCTGAGGTAGTAAAAAAACCAATGTTAAACCACTTGCCATCAAATTAGCGAGAAATACATATCCGACCCCAATGGAAGGGTCATAAACCGCTTTTACAAATTGATGTATTCCAGAGAGGCTGGGCTGATCCAGGATCCATGGGCATAGCAGCAACCAAAACAAGTTGAAAGCTATATTAATAACAATGTTACTAACCTTAACGATGGAAAACGTGAGGGCTTTTTCCTGAAAACGCAACTTTGCAAATGGAATGGCAGCTATCGTGTCCAAGGCTAATATACCAGCAATGGCAGCTATGTATTCCGGGTGGTCAGGATAAGCAAGTAGTGTAGCCAAAGGCTTGTTCAATAAAAGCGCTGTTCCGCTAAATAGGATGCTTGCAGTAGCTAAGGTAAAGAAAGCAGAGGCATAAACCCGCTTGCTGTCAGCTCTATGATTGGCAAAATGGAAAAACCCAGTCTCCATTCCCAGCAAGTAAAAAATGTTCAGAAAAGTTATATAGGCGTAGAGCTCACCAACCACTCCATAACTAGAGGGATCAAAAAGATAAGTATGGAGCGGTACCAACAAATAGTTCAGAAGGCGACCGAGTAAGGTACTCACCCCATATATCGCCGTATGGCTTGCAAGCTGCCGGAATTTAGACAAATTATCCGTTTTGGACAGGTGTCAAAACTATCAGAAAAAGCGGGGCTCCCCAATGAAATTTTTAGCAATAGTAATGTATTAAAACTACATTTGTAGGCGATTATCATTATACAAAAAGCCGGAGAAGAAATTATTGCGGAATTATTTTTTAGGCTCATTACAAAATTTAAGTTTTACCTTTAAAACCTTAGGTCAATTGCCTTTAAAATTATAATGGCTCTACATGATTAAGAGACCGCTACCTGTCCTCCTAACATTTCTCATTTGCCTGGTCTCATGTGGGAAGGTACTTCATAACCAGGATAAACCTAAGGATAAGCCTTATTTAATGGTTCAGGGTTTTACGGTACCTGATAAGCCCTTTACAATGAAAGTTGGCCGGTTTAATCCGGGAGATGATGAAGCTCGGTTGGTTAAGCCTGCGGCAGATGCATCCGTTACAGTCAGTTTAGAAGATGCACCAAAAAAACAATTAAAGCCCTTAGGCGAGGGGTTTTTCCGTTCCAATGGCTGGAAACCTAGAGCAGGTAAACAATACCACATAGAGGTAGTACATCCAAGTATTCAGAATCTTAAAGCAGAAGCTTACCTGCCCAAACCAATTCGTTTGTCGATTGATGGTTTGAGGGTTGTAAAAAGGTTAAACAAAGGCGACCCCATGCTCTACCACATGAAGCTAGAGTGGGAAGATCCACCCAATGATACCAATTACTACGAAATAAGGGCTCAGGCTTTGATCCTGGATGAAAAAGGTCAGGTCAAAGGGCAGCCTAACGTTACTATATTAGCCTCCAACCAAGGCTATCAGAAAAATGAAACTAAAGGTTTGTTAATTAGTGATCGTGATCTGCAAGGACCGGACGTTTCCATACCAGTTTATTTAGACGCCCGCTTTGATATCAAAGGTAAATTGGCCGGTTTTCGCATGGAGTTGCGCCACGTCAACAAAGCTTACTTTGATAACAGTAAAAGCCTTCCTCCTAATTTACCTAGCCAGCCTACTTCTAAGTTGTTTCCCTCAAGCAAGAATGTAGAGGAGGGTTTAGGTTACATTGCCGGTTACTCCACCTCTATTGCAAGTGTAGGGGCTTATTAACGCAACCTTCAACTCTGCCAAGGTTGTACTGTTCTACCTTGTATGAATTCTAAGGTATCTATTGTTTGGCTTAAACGCGACTTAAGATTAGCAGATCATAAGCCCTTATTAAAAGCTATCGAAGAAGGGTATCCGGTCCTATTGGTTTACTGTTTTGAGCCCTTCTTACAAGCCCATGATCACGCATCTGAACGTCATTTTCGTTTTATTCAGCAATCCCTAATTGAGCTGGATGAACAACTAAAAGCTGCCAACACTAAAGTTTTGAAGCCCTCAGCTCATGCCCTTACCGTGTTTCAGGAAATCTCTAAGCATTACGCCATTCATAAAATCTTCAGCTACCAGGAAACTGGCTTATGGGTAACTTATGAACGAGATAAAGTGGTAAGCCAGTGGCTTAAGCAGACAAAAATCCCCTGGGAAGAATTCATCAACAATGGCGTTATAAGAGGTATAACTGACCGAACCGATTGGGCCCCTGCTTGGTATCACTTCATGAAGCAAAATCCTGATAACCCGGATTTTTCAAAGGCCGATTGGCTACCAACTGACCGCTTAGAACGCCTGGAAGAAAACTTTGATGCTTGTCAAATCGCTGAGCATGAAGACCCCGGAAACTTTCAACAGGGAGGTGAAAATAAGGCCTGGAGCGTATTGTACAGCTTTCTAGAAGAGCGAGCCAAGACCTATAGCAAGCACATTTCAAAACCCTTAGAAAGCAGGACGAGTTGTAGCCGCCTTTCTGCTTACCTTGCCTGGGGTAACCTCTCTTTACGGCAGGTATTCCAGGCTAGTCAGGAGATCAGGAATGCTGGTCAATTTAAAAGCCCGCTGGCAGCTTTTCAATCCCGCCTCCGGTGGCGCAGCCATTTCATACAGAAATTTGAGATGGAGGAACAGATGGAGTTCGAGCCCATAAACAGAGGATTCCAGGATTTACTCAAGTGCCTGGATAATGACCTGTACAATGCTTGGTGTAAAGGGTATATGGGGCTTCCCCTTGCTGATGCTTGTATGAGAGCACTTAATCAAACAGGCTATGTCAATTTCCGCATGAGAGCCATGCTAACCTCCGTAGGTACGCATCACTTATGGCTGCCCTGGCAATGGCTATCGGGGCATTTTGCGAGAATTTTCCTGGATTTTGAACCTGGTATACATTTCCCACAGTTACAGATGCAAGCTGCGGAGACGGCTATTAACACCGTAAGGGTTTACAACCCAGTCAAGCAGTCTCAGGAACATGATCCCAATGGACATTTTATCAGGGCATGGGTGCCAGAACTGCAGCATTGCCCAAACGCTTATATTCATAAGCCTTGGTTAATACCAGCAATAGAGCAGCAAACCAGCGGGTTCATTCCTGGCAGGGACTATCCTTTTCCAAAAGTTGATGTTATGCAAGCAGGAAAAGCGGCCCGTAAAAAGTTGTGGTCTTTCCGTGCCCATCCGCGCGTTAAAGCTGAAAAAACGCGAATTCTTCATAAACACACAATTCCGGGAAGGCGCAATCAATGATCTTAAGGAACTGCTGGGTAACAAATATTTAACAAAACAGCTTATTGCAAATAATTATCATCTCGGAATAGTTTTTAGGAACAGTTATTGTAAATATGTTCATGAATTTAAAAATGCTAACATATGTCCACTAATCATTCTTTAGTCCTTGATCAGGCAAAGGCTCAACCCATCGCTGAAAAATTAAATGTTTTACTTGCTGATTATTCGATCTTTTACCAAAACGCCCGCAACTATCATTGGAACATTACGGGAAGGCGCTTTTTCGAGCTTCATCAAAAATTTGAAGAACTATATGAAGATTTAAAGCTGAAGATTGATGAGGTCGCTGAAAGAATCCTCACGCTTGGGTTTACCCCAGAGCACAGGTATTCCGCTTACATTCAAAAAGCCACCCTTAAGGAGGCTGAAATAGTGACCGATGGAGAACTAGCTGTAAATGAGATCATGGAAAGCTTACGAATCTTGATCGACAAGCAAAAAGAGATTGGTCGTATGGCTGATGAGGCCTATGACAACGGGACTCAAAGTCAGCTTGATGGCTATATTGAAGAGCAAGAAAAGCTGATCTGGATGTATAACGCTTACCGCAACTAGAATAAAGTTTCATTCTTTCTATAAAAACCTCACTATTCCGATAGTGGGGTTTTTACTTTGAAAAATTAAGCTAAATACGCGAATTTCATTGGTTAGGATTTATAGGGCCTCTAAATTTGAAGGGTCAACTATCAAAAAATTTGATTCATGCGGGTAATTTATCTATTTTTAGCAGGTTTGTGCTTTTTTAGTGCTGTTAATGGTCAGCCAACTTATGACAGAAGTTTTTATCCCGAAGCTGATCAAACGATCAGCAGGATTTTAATGGATGGCAAGTTTGCCGGCCAATATTCAGGAGGTGCAGACAAGGTTTGGAGTTATCCGGATAGCTCCTCCATTCTAGACACCGTTGAAAACAACCGCATAAAAGCTTCTCAAGCCCCCAAAAATGATGAATTTCCCCAGGCCGATGTTGTTGTTAGTAATACCACCACAACGATGGGCCAACAGACAACCAACTATCGTTTTATAGATGTTACAGATAAAAAAGCCGCAACTGTAGGATTGTACGTCCAGGTAGGTGAAGGTTCCGGGTTTACTGTCTCGTACACTGACCCAGCCGTTCAACGGCAATTCCCGCTTGCCTTCAATGAGTCCTTTGAGGACAGCAATCGCTTAAGTGGCCAAGGAACCCTCAATGGTATACCAATCTCTCAGGAAGGGAGCGGCTATACCAAAGTTACCTATGATGGCTATGGAACAATTCAGAATAGCACACGGACCTTTAAAGATGTTGTGCGTTTAAAAACCATTTCAAAAGACACCCTTACCCAATCAATTGGGCCAACATCCATTAGCCAAAAGGTCAACGTTACATCCTATACTTATAAACAAGCCGGCGAACCCGAACCCCTGATCCGATTCACTGAAACCAAGACCGTGGTAAACTCAAGCCAAGGCAATACTGAGAATGATACATCAAATTTGGCAGTTAGTCCCAGGCTTTGGGATCCAACTGTAGGTGTAGAAGATCAAAGCAATTTAGCAGGTTTTGTAGTGATGCCCAATCCCGTGGAAGATAACCTCAAGGTGCTTCTTGGCCTGGAAAAACCAACAAACCTGCAAATGAAGCTCTTGAACATGAACGGACAAATGGTCAGGGAAATAAAACCTGGAAGCCTTCAGCAAGGCAATCATATGGAACAGTTTAATGTAAGGCATTTACCAAGTGGGCATTACCAATTGCTTATTCAAACTCCTAAGACCCGAAAGGCCCAAACTATTATTAAAAAGTAGGAATTGGTTAGAAATATAGTGTAATCAAATCCTTGTTTAGGCGCTTGTCATAAGCGCCTTTTTTTGTGTGTTAGTAGTTTACTGCTCCACTCGGAGTGTAAACACTAACCGAAGGAAACTCAGCTTTTTCTGTATAGCCTATCACTTGCGCATGGATCCCAAATGATTTCGCGTGATCAATGACTGCTTGGGCGTGATTTTGATCCACATATACTTCCAGCCTGTGACCCATGTTGAATACTTGATACATAGTTTCCCAAGGAGTTTGCGTCTGCTCTTGGATTAGCTGAAAAACCGAAGGAACGGGCATTAGACGGTCTTTCACCACATGTAAGTTTGAAAGGAAATTTTTGACCTTGGTTTGCCCGCCACCTGTGCAATGGATTAGCCCCTGTATTTCAGGAGCCAGATCTGCCATCAAGCTTTTAAGAAATGGTAAGTAGGTTCTGGTAGGAGCTAACAACATTTCTCCCACTGTCTGATCTAGATTAAAAGGTTTATTAGTTAATCTGTAATTACCAGTGTATACAACCGCTTTGTCAAGACCAGGATCGTAGCTTTCAGGATAAGCATCGGCATAATAATGACTCAGCAGCTCATGGCGGGCCATTGTCAGACCGTTACTTCCTATTCCACTGTTGTAACTCCATTCGTAATTAGCCTTCCCATCTGAAGCTAAGCCAACAACCACCGCACCTGGCTGGAGCTGGTTGGTAATCACAGCTTCTTTGGATAGCCGTGCTGAGGTTGTGAAGCCCATGTCCAATGTTCGGACGATATCTCCCACATCTGCGGTTTCTCCACCAGCATGGTAGAGCCGCACCCCTTGATCCGCTAATTGCTCAATAAAAGCTTGCGTACCAGTCACCAACGCTTCAAGCACTTCGCCCGGAATCAAGCGTTTATTACGGCCAATCGTATTGGACAGCGTAATGTGATCGACTGCTCCGGTACAGGCCAGGTCATCTGTATTCATGACCAAAGCATCCTGCGCAATCCCTTGCCAAATACTAGTATTGCCTGTTTCCTGCCAATACAGGTAAGCCAGGCTTGTTTTTGTGCCTGCTGTATCCGCATGCATCAACATGGCGTATTGATCATCTCCCAACAAATAGTCTGGCAATACCTTGCAAAAAGCATTGGGATAAAGCCCTTGACTCAATTGCTGAATTGCGCTGTGCACTTCGGCTTTTGTAGCGGAGACACCCCGCTGTTCATATTTATCCATGGTTGGCGGATCAGAGTTTTGGGTTTTGCTTGTGCCTTTCTGGATCACGGTCAGTCTTTTTTTGAAGGTTCCGCTCCAGGGCAGTGTTTAAATCTATTCCTGTTTGGTTAGCAAGGCAGATGAGTACAAAAAAGATATCTGCCATTTCATCGCCCATTTTCACCGATTTGTCGCTTTCCTTGAAAGACTGCTCACCGTATGTTCGAGCCATTACCCGGGCCAATTCACCTACTTCTTCCATTAAGATGGTTGTATTGGTCAACTCATCAAAATAGCGGATCCCATTTTCCTGAATCCACTGGTCAACAATTTCCTGGGCCTTTTGGATATCCATAGCTTTTACAGCAAAAATACCAATTAACCAGCTCAGGAGCTATCATGAAACGCAAAGTGCCCGCTAAAAGCGAATCTTGAATACAATTTACAAGTTAGGATCAGTTTTTTAACTTTGTTTTGGATTCAAAAAAAGAATTTGAGAGCTTTTAAGGGACTAGCAGAGCAGCTTCTAGGCTTGGAACTTTGCTAGATTAATTTTAAAAATTGGTTACTAAACCGAATGGACTGTTGGAAAGGCCTTGATATTAATGAAGAAATTAAGATGAATGAATGAAGTATAAATTCCATATTTCATCATTCAAGCCTAGCATTTAGGAAGGTTATGATTAAAGGAAAAATAACATTTTTTTAAAACTTTAAAATTACTATTTATGAAGAACGAAGAGGTTGCCAATATTGCTAAAAATTACTACGACAGTGATGACGCTGACAATTTTTACTACAATATTTGGGGTGGAGAAGATATCCATGTGGGTTGGTATTTAAGTGAAACAGAGCCCATACTGGATGCTAGCCACCGAACAGTAGAAAAAATGGTAGAGAAACTCCCTAAGATTTCAGCTGACACCAAGGTAATTGATATTGGTGCGGGTTACGGGGGCTCTGCACGCTACATGGCCAAAAAATTTGGGTGCCAAGTAGAGTGCTTGAATATCAGTGAAAAAGAGAATGAGAAGAATATTCAGAAAAACAAGGAGCAAGGTTTAGATCACCTCATCAATGTTTATCAAGGCAATTTCGAGGAAATCCCTTATGATAATGAGACTTTTGATGTAGTATGGTGCCAGGATTCCATTCTTCACAGTGGCAATAAAAAAGCCGTTTTTGAAGAAGTCGCTCGAATCCTGAAGAAAGGTGGTGATTTTATTTTCACGGATCCAATGCAAATTGACAATTGCCCCGAAGGCGTGATTGATCCGGTTCTTAAAAGGATCCATTTGGACTCCATGGGATCTGTAGGCAAGTACCGGGAATTTGCTAAAGAAGTCGGCTTAGAAACAATAGAGATCGAAGAACAAGCAGCATTACTACCCGCCCATTATGGTCGCGTTCTTGAAGAGCTTAAGAAAAATGAAGATAAGCTTCAGGGCAAGGTCAGTCAGGAGTATATTGAAGGCATGAAAGAAGGCCTTGGCCATTGGGTTGAGAAAGGGAATAAAGGCTACTTGAATTGGGGTATTCTCCATTTTAGAAAGTAAGTCAAGGATTATTTATTCCTTATACTATTTGCCTCTTGGATCTTCGCTAAGTTGATCTGAGGGGAAATTTTTTAAAGCGAAAATAGGGCCGAATGGAATCCCTACTGTGAACAAAAGTTCACTCACTAGTATTATTACTTTTTTGAAGCG
The DNA here is from genome assembly GCA_964542585.1 of uncultured Sphingobacteriales bacterium. GTDB lineage: Bacteria > Bacteroidota > Bacteroidia > CAILMK01 > CAYYUA01 > CAYYUA01. The sequence continues at coordinate 16,668 of CAZIUI010000018.1, forward strand.
AGTATTATTTTTAAAAAGAAATCTATTTGTATGAAAAATTTTAATGAATTATTAAAAGAACGCATCCTTGTGCTGGATGGTGCGATGGGTACCATGATCCAGCTTTTGGATTATTCAGAAGACCAATATCGCGGAGACCGCTTTACAGAACATCCAGGCCAACTTAAAGGCAATAACGACCTGCTTTCTATCACGCAGCCGGATTCGATACGCCACATCCACGAGCAATACCTGGAAGCCGGAGCTGACATTACTGAAACGAACACTTTCAGTTCCACCAATATCGCCCAGGCAGATTATTACATGGAGGATCTGGTGTATGAGCTTAATTACGAATCAGCGCGCTTGGCCAAAGAAGCTGTTAACAAGTACACTACCCCAGAGAAGCCCCGCTTTGTAGCTGGTCCGCTTGGTCCTACTAACAAAACGGGCTCACTTTCTCCTGATGTCAATGACCCCGGATACAGGGCTATTACTTTTGATGAGTTATACCAAGCCTATTACGACCAAATCGTTGGTTTGATGGATGGTGGTACCGATGTGCTACTAATTGAAACCATCTTCGACACCCTTAACGCTAAAGCAGCCCTCTACGCCATCGATGTGTACAAAGAAGAAACCGGGCTGGATATTCCTATCATGGTTTCTGGTACCATTACGGATGCCAGTGGTCGAACCCTATCCGGACAAACCACTGAAGCATTTCTTAACTCCGTAAGGCATATGCCCCTGTCTAGCATTGGGCTCAACTGCGCCTTAGGAGCTGAGCAATTAAAACAATACCTCGAAATTCTTTCAAAGGAATCCCCATTCCCGGTAAGTGCACACCCTAATGCAGGTCTTCCCAATGAGTTTGGTGAATACGACCAGTCCGCAGAGGAAATGGCCAACCTTGTAGAAGAATACATGCAAGATGGCTTAATCAACATCATTGGGGGTTGTTGCGGTAGTAGACCTGAACACATTAAGGCAATTGCTGAGAAAGCAGCGCAATATCCACCAAGGCAGATACCCGAAATTCCTCAAAAGACCCGCGTTAGTGGGCTAGAACCCTTAACTATTGATAAAAATACTGGATTTGTCAATATTGGTGAGCGAACCAATGTAACCGGTTCTAAAAAGTTCCGCCGGCTTATTGAAGAGGAAAAATTTGAAGAAGCCCTGGAAATAGCCCAAAACCAGGTAGAAGGTGGTGGACAGATGTTGGACATCAACCTGGATGAGGGTATGATTGAGGGTGAGGAGGTCATGCCTAAGCTCATCAACTTAATGATGGCTGAGCCTGAGATCTCCAAGCTGCCTTTCATGATAGATTCTTCCAAATTCAGCATAATTGAAGAAGGCCTCAAATGTGCACAAGGCAAGTGCGTAGTTAACTCAATCAGCCTCAAGGAGGGGCCTGAAGATTTCAAGTATAAAGCGCAAAAGATCAGGCGTTACGGGGCAGCCATTGTTGTGATGGCTTTTGATGAACAAGGCCAGGCTGATAACCTTGAGCGCCGTAAGGAAATTTGTGAACGCTCTTACCGTATTCTAACCCAAGAAGTTGGAATGCCCCCGGAAGATATCATCTTTGACCCCAACATTCTGGTCATCGGTACCGGGATGGATGAGCACAAAAATTACGGTGTTGATTTCCTTGATAGTATTAATTGGATCAAGGAAAACCTCCCTCACGCAAAAATCAGTGGCGGAGTAAGTAATATCTCGTTCTCATTCCGTGGCAATAACCGGGTAAGGGAAGCTATGCATTCCATTTTCCTTTACCACGCTATACAGCGCGGTATGGATATGGGGATTGTAAACCCCGGTATGATTGAGGTTTATGATGACGTGGATAAAGCGTTAAGGGATCAGATAGAGGACCTCCTCTTCAACCGTGATGATGAAGCTACTGATAAATTAATGGATCTGGCGGCTGAATACAAAGGCCAGGGCAAAACCCGTGAAAAGGACACTGCATGGCGGGATCAAGATGTCAACAAGCGTCTTGAGCATTCTTTGATCAAAGGAATTGTAGATCACATAGAAGAAGATACCGAGGAGGCAAGGCAGCAACACACCCAACCCATTGATGTTATTGAAGGACCTTTGATGGATGGTATGAATACGGTAGGAGATCTCTTCGGCGAGGGAAAAATGTTTCTACCACAAGTCGTTAAGAGTGCTCGGGTGATGAAGAAAGCTGTTAGCTACCTCATGCCCTATATCGAAGCCGAAAAAACAGGTGAAGGAGGATCGAAAGGTCGTATGGTGCTAGCAACCGTGAAAGGAGACGTTCACGACATCGGTAAGAATATTGTGAACGTAGTGCTGGCCTGTAACAATTACGACATTTATGATCTTGGCGTTATGACTCCTAAAGAGGAGATCCTGGATAAAGCAGAAGAAGTCAATGCTGATATCGTAGGCCTTAGCGGTCTTATTACCCCCTCTCTTGATGAAATGGTGGATGTTGCTAAGGACATGGAGAAGCGGGGTATGACCATCCCACTATTGATAGGAGGCGCTACTACCTCGCGTATTCATACAGCTGTTAAAATTGCTCCTTCCTATCCCTCTGGTAATTCCCTGCATGTTTTAGATGCTTCCAGGAGCGTTAATGTGGTTGGAAAACTCTTAAGTGCTGAAGCTGAGCAGTTTAAGCAAGATGCAGCTGATGAAAATGCTAAAATGCGTGAGCGCCACGAGAATAAGCGCTCCAATAAAGAGTATATCACAATAGAGGATGCTCGCGAGAACAAGCCGGATATCGACTGGCAAAACAGTAACATTGTTAAGCCAAGCTTTTTAGGTACCAAGGCTTTTGAGGATTACTCCCTTGAAGAACTGAGGCCTTATATCGATTGGACGCCTTTCTTCCAAACCTGGCAGCTTAAAGGAAAATATCCCGATATATTTGAAGATGAGGTAGTAGGCGAAGAAGCTAAAAGGCTGTTCAATGATGCCAATGAAATGCTGGATAAGATTATCCAGGAGAAGTGGTTGAGAGCACAGGGCGTTATCAGTTTCTTTCCAGCTAATGCGGTAGAGGATGATATAGAGCTGTATACGGATGATGACCGTAAAGATGTACTGCAAACTTTGCACACCCTACGTCAGCAGAATAAGAAGGCGAAAGATAGACCGAATTACGCCCTTGCTGATTTCGTTGCTCCAAAAGAATCCGGCGTTAAAGACTACATTGGTGGTTTTGCTGTGACAGCTGGATTAGGCATTGAGGCTTACGCTGAAAAGTACGAGCAGGATAATGACATGTACAATAGCATTCTGCTAAAGGCCCTTGCCGATCGCTTTGCCGAGACGTTTGCTGAGCGCATGCACGAGCGCGTCCGGAAAGAGTTCTGGGGATATGTACCGAATGAAAACTTTACACCCCAAGAGCTCATCGCAGAAAATTACCAAGGTATCAGACCTGCCCCTGGATATCCTGCATGTCCGGATCACACAGAAAAGGGCTTAATTTTCGATCTTTTGGATGCACCTAATAACGCCAACATTGAGCTTACGGAAAGCTACTCCATGTATCCGGCAGCTGCAGTTAGTGGGCTATATTTTAGTCACCCTGAAAGCCGCTACTTTGCACTTGGAAGTATTGCACGGGACCAAGTAGAGGATTATGCGAGAAGGAAAGGTCTTGAGTTAGAACGCATGGAAAAATGGTTGGCTCCTAACCTTAACTATGATCCTGATAGGGAAACTGTAAAGGAAGAGAGCTAAAACCACTAAAATCCATTATACCAGAAAGCCCCATTAGTGAATACTTTTGGGGCTTTTTTTGCTTACCGCTTAAGAAAGCTTTGGTCGCTGGACAACACTTCCTGGTTGTAGAACTTAACAAGCTTAGGAGCCTCGTTTTCCCAATTCCAGGTTGCCGTAGCTTTTAAACCTGTGTTAGCGTAGTGTTGCATCAGGTTTGGCCGTTCAATAAGGTAAGCTAAGGCTTCTGCCAATCCTGACGGGCTTCTAACTTTGAGGGTTACCCCAGCCTCGATGGCATCTAAAAAGAAGTTTGATTCGGGTAAACCTGAATCGATCACAGCCATTCCCGATGCCATGTAATTGAAAAGCTTGATCGCAGGCCCTCCCATAACGTTATTTAAATGGTCGTGGCTTTTCATTATCAGGCCGATAGCAGCATCTTCCAGGTAATCCGGGATTTTTTCGTAGTGGACCCAGCCAGTTATGGCCAGGTTATCCTCCAAACCATGCTGCTTAACTTGATATTGGATGTATTCATACTCCTTGTGCCCTGTTGGTTCCCCTACAATACGCAGCATAATATAAGGATAAGTTGCTTTAAGCTTAATTAAAGCTTTGATCATTAGATCCAGACCCCGATTAAAAGGGAGAATTCCATCATGGGCAATAACAGGTTTGTGAAACTTGTCCGGATTCAGCGGACGGTTAAAAATTCTAGCTTCAGGATAATTGTAAATTACCTGGGTCTTCATATTAGGATTTTTGGCTAATAAATGCCCACGGGTTAGGGAGTTGGCGGTAATCAAATACCGAAGCTTTGGCAGGACTTGCCTTTTGATCCAAAAATCCCTGTAAGATCCACTTAACCAAGACTCATGACTATCAAAAACCACTTTTCCAGGATCCTGATTGGCCATTTGAAAAGCCAGGAAAAGGCTCGCAGGCTCATGAGCATGAAACACATCAGGCCCTAGCGCCTTACCGGCTTTTACAAACCGGCTGATAAAACCACCCTTCAAGCCTTTTTTTAATAGTTCCTCGGGCCGGGTCCGGGGGCCTGGTACACCCCATACCCTGATGCCGTCAAGACTAGTAGTTGATTGACCCTTATTGTTTAAAGGCCCTTCACCACTCATGGAAAATATCCCACCATCTGGTCCAGTTACGCACAGTACGGAGACCGTATACCCAGCATTAAGGAGCGCCTTAGCTTCTTTGTGAAAAATTCGGTCATCATCCGGCGGATGGTCCAGTGTAATCATGGCAATATGAGCCATGTAACTAGTTGGTTTTTCTTATGAGTAAGAGTCCATTCCAAAAGGTCGGATGCATTGCGCTTTCGCGATTGGCCACCCTGTCTGATTCTGTGGATTGATCCATTACCACTTCGTAGCTGTTGGAACTATGCTTCATGAAATCGTAAGTTGCTTGTTTGGGTTCTTTCCAGTTGGTATCATCTACCATGATCACACAGTTTTTGGCAAAAAAGGGCTCAGCCATTTTTAAACCATTCAGCTGATGGTCATAGCTGTGGTCCCCATCGTAAAAATAGAAGCCTAAAGGGGATTGGTGTTGATTTAAAAGGTATTGCTTGTAATCAATTTCAAAAAAATAGTGTCTTGATCCTTTCCACTGTTCAAATCGCTGTAGAAAAGCTTCTCGCGGTCCGCCCCACATTGAAAAATCATCCAGCCCAATGCATGTTTTATTGGGATGACCGGCCATCCCAGCAATAAGGGAAAAGCCCTGCCATACCCCAACATTGAGGTAAGCCTGATCGGAAGGCAATTCGGCCACAATTTGGTTAATAATAAGGCCAATGGGATAAGAAGCCATCCGTGGCATCCGGCAGGCTTCTTTTACATACCGGTGTTTAGCATCCCCTGGCACCGCAATTTTAGTATTGAGTTGATCAAAAGATAGCCCAACCATCTTCAGCCATTGGTTAAACCGTCCAAACCCTTTGGGGTACCTTGTTGAAGGTTGTAACCAACGAAATCTCAAACCGTCAATAAAGGCTTCCAGCTTTTTTTCCATAATAAATTTACATTACCTGCAACCGGTACTGCCGGTAGTAATACCACAAACCTAAGAAATGCGTAAGCTTGGCTGCAATGCTTGTAATCAAAGCCCCATAGATTCCAAACATTATTATCAATACTATGCTGCCCACAAGGTTTATGACCGATTCCAGGATGGAAACATTTCGAACGGCTTTCCCCCAGGATTTGGCACTTAGGAAAGCAAAAGGCTGATACAAACCCTGGAATAAATGAGCTACAGCAAGAAATTTAACATAATGCGCAACGCTTTGATAGCCAGATCCTAATAAAACCTTTACTAGCCATTCACTTAAAAACATTAAACCTGCCAATGCAGCAATAAGCCACAATGCATTAAAAAGAAACAATTTGTAAGGGATATAATCCCGGTGTGCAAACTCCTTAAAAAGGGCATTGGTGAAAGCCTGGCTTAAAAAAACCATTGGGGCGCATATAAAATTAGCCAGGCTGTAAAATCCCAATTGGGTTGTATTGATGTAATAGCTTATCAGCAATTCATCGAGCTTGAAAGTACTTTGATTGGCAAGATTGCCTGTATAGTAGTGAATACCATAATTTCTTTGCTTGAACCTTAGCTCATTAAGCCTCCTAGATAAACGAGTGAATCGCGGTTTTAGCAGCCAAAAAACTACGCCCATGGCTAGAAGCGCTGTACTTACGTTCAACCACAGCAAGTTGGTTAAAGTAACACAATCCCACCAAAAAAGACTTGCTAATGGTAGTAAGAATAATCCCTTAGCGGAAACATCATAAGCAGCCATTTTACTGACTTGATTACTACCAATGGTTAAATCCTGTAGTAAATGGTGCATAGGAAAGACCATGCAAAGCGGGGAAAGGTAGCGTAGTGTAGTTCCTAATTGCACGTCAAAAATCGGGTCGACACCAAAGCTTATCAGGAATAAAAAAATTGCATAAGCCAATCCTATAAGGAGTCCTGCTATTAAGCCTAAGCCAAAAAACTCTTGCTCTTTTTGCTTAACCTTATTATTGGCTAATAGAACTTTAAGAGAAGTAAAGTAGCCAAACCTGAAAAAGAGGGCTGTAAAAGCTGTTAAGGTTGTAAAGAATGCATAAAACCCATATAGCTCTGGCGATAATGCTCGTGTTTGGATGGCTTTAATTAAAACTCCTAATCCGATCACGCCCACTTTAGCACCAAACAAGGTGGAGCCTTGCCACAAAAGCTTGCGATGCTGCCTCAGGTATTGGTAGACGTGATTAGGTATTTGGGACCATGCCATGCCATTGAAGCTGGCTTAAAGCGCTATTATTAACGAAACTTCAAACGTAAGGAATTTCCAATGACCATCACGTCAGAAAAAGCCATTGCCAATGCCGCGAACATAGGATTGAGGAAACCAAGGGCCGCTACGGGAATGGCCACAATGTTGTAAGAGAAAGCCCAGAAAAGGTTTTCTTTGATGGTTTGTAAAGTTTGCTGACTGGTTTTGTAAGCCTCCGGAAGGGATTCAAGATGACCATCCAACAACAAAACCTCAGCTGATTGCATTGCTACCTCTGTAGCGTGGCCTAAAGATATGCCTATATCAGCACGAGCCAGTGAAGGGGCATCGTTGATTCCATCGCCAACCATTGCGGTTGGTTTTTCAGCAGATAATTGCTCAAGTATAGCCAACTTTTCATCTGGTGTTTTTTCACTGTAGATAGTGGAAAAACCCAGGCCTTTTCCAAGTTTTTCCGTTTTGTGTTGCTGATCACCCGATAGCATGACCGTCTCTAGCCCTTGGTCATTAAAATACTGGATGGTTTCCAAAGCTTTCGGCTTAAGTTCATCTTCCAGATCCAGCCCTGCCACCAATTCGCCATTTTTTAGCAAATAAATGTTATGATCAGGGTAGTCCTTCCCATCTTGGAAAATCTTTGAGGAACCAAGCAGGTATTGGGTGCCATCTTCAAGTTCAGCTTTCATACCTGCACCGCTCACTTCTTCTACGGCTTTGAATGAAAGAGTCTTCCATCCAGCAAGGTATTTTAAAATGGATTCCGCTATGGGATGGGAGGAGTAGCGTTCTATCTGATGAATGGCATTGCGGTTCTCGATATCATCGCCCTTGTAGTTTTTCAATTGGGTTATCCGGAAGTTTCCAGTCGTTACGGTCCCCGTTTTATCAAAAACTACTTGCTTTATTCCGGCTAGCTGCTCCAATGTGCGCCCACCTTTTATCAGAATACCTTGGTTTGCAGCTTTCCCAATGCCTACCATAACGGCTGTTGGGGTCGCTAATCCCATTGCGCAAGGGCAGGAAATAACCAATACAGCAACACTACGCAAAATAGCCGCCCCAAGTGGTACCTCAAACACCCCATAGGATAAAGCGAAGGTGAGCAAAGCAATACCCAAGACAACCGGTACAAATATCGATGATACTTTATCCGCTAACTGCTGAATACCAGGCTTTTCGGATTGGGCCTGCTTAACCATGTCAATTATACGTGAAAGTACTGTTTCCTGACCGGTAGCCGTAACTTGTAAGCGCGCAGTACCCTGCTTTACGATCGTACCTCCTATTACTGGCATTTCGGTTTTCTTGATTACCGGCATACTCTCCCCTGTGATCATGCTTTCATCCACATGACAATCGCCCCAGGTAAGGATGCCATCGGCTGGTATACTATCGCCGGCATTTACCTGTAAGGTATCACCCTTTTGAAGATCTTTTGCGGGAACTTGTTCTATAGATTCCTGGCCATAGTCCTTAATGATTACACGTTTTGCTTGCTGCGGCTTTAGCGCAGCAAGCTGATCAATAGCGGTAGTGGTTTTTGATACAGCCCGCTTTTCAAGCAGATTACCCAGCAAAACCAAAGTAATGATCGTTGCAGCCGTTTCGTAAAACTGGTAAGCTGGACCTAATTGTAAAATAGTACCGGTAAGGCTATACCCAAATGCTGCAGTTGATCCCACAAATATGAGCACATCCATATTGGGTATACCACCCTTCAAAGAGTACCAAGCACTCCGGCCAAACTGATAAGCACCTATAACGTAGACGGGTGTAGCCAGTAAAAGTTGCAAATAGGGGTTGTGTAAAAAAGCAAAGGGCAGGAACATAGCACTGAAAAGGGGAACGGTAAAAATTGCAGCTGCTATTAAAAGCCTAAAAACTTGCCGGTAGCTCCTATCTTCCTTTGTACTTTCATATTGAACCTGATAACCAAGGCTTTGAATATCCTTTTCTATGGTCTTATCAGGGATATCAGGATCATCTGCAAACCGAACCGTTCCAGTACTAAAATTCACATCCACCTGCTCAAGCCCTTCTTCTTCAAGGGATTTTTGAATGCTTTGAGCACAATTGGAGCAGGTCATGCCATCCACCTTCCACTCCTTTACAGGAATTTGACCATGGAAGTGAGTTTGTTCTTCATTTGATGGAGTATCAGTAGCCATGGTAACTTTCCTTTAGCAATTTTAAGAACACATTAGCGTTCTTTCAGGTTTTAGGGCTTCAAAGAAAAAGGATCGCAAAATTTTTAATTTGCCCATTTGTAACCGGATACAAATTGTCACTTATCATGCGCTTTCATTTAAGTATAATCCTTACGCTACTAATGGTAATACCAAATATTAGTAGCGGGCAATCCCGCATTGGAATCGGCGATTGGCAATTGCACCTGAGCTATACCCTTGGGCGAACGATCGCTGAAACACCCGATCGGTACTACGCAGCTACCAACCATGGCTTATTTGCCTTCAATAAGGAGGATAAAAATATCCAGACTTTTACCCCAAAACAGGGATTCTCAGATGTTGACATCACCAATATGAGGTACCACGGACCAACTGATCAACTTTTCATTGCCTATAAAAATGGCCTTATTGATGTTCTTGACGATGGGAACCAGATCCGAACGCTAAGGGCTATTGCAGATAAGGCTGTGGTAGGTTCAAAGGAAGTTCAGGCCATTACTTTCATTGAAGAAAAGGCTTATATATCAACCACCTTTGGCTTAGTTACGTACAACCTACAGGAAAGAAATTTTGGTAGCACTTTTTTTGGCCCATTAGCCCCGCAGTTGAATGTCACCAGCTTTGCCAGGCATCAAAACACCTTTTACGCTGCTACAAAGCAAGGTTTACTAAAAGCTCCGAGCAAAGGCGTCAATCTTCAGGATTTCAATGTCTGGGAGACCGAAAGATCAGAAAAAGGCGGGGAATTGGTAAGCTATGAGGGAAGGCTTTACTACAGGGCTGACTCTCAGATTTTGTTTTACACAGATGGCCAATGGAATAAGCTAGGTTTTCAGGTAAGAGGAGCTTTAGATTTTAATACCGATAACGGCACTTTGTTTATCAGCCGCGAAAGCGGAAAAACACTAGTGGTTAAGCCAGATAATACTGTTGATTCCATTAAGCTAAGTTTTGCCAATCGTGTTTTTGAAGATGAAAACGGTAATTACTGGTACAATACCCGGTTATTTCCGCTTTTAAAAAAGGAGAATGAAAACCTGCGTTTTTTATCCCCGGACGGACCGGCTAACAAAAAAACCTGGTCAGTGACAGCAGGTAACCAAAAACTTTATGCAACCGGTGGAGGCTACGGAGATAATTTTTTTCCGCAATTTAGCCTTTCAGGCATTTATGTTCTTTCTGAAAATGGGGATTGGCAAAATTTCAATGTATCAACCACAGACTCAATAGAAGAATTTGACATCCGTGATTTTGTAGATATTGCCTTAGATCCAAACCGTGATCGCTTTTTTGCTGCTAGCTTCAATGACGGGCTTGTCAGTTTCGAAAAAGGGGAATTTTCTAATCACTTTACCACAGCCAACAGCAAGTTAAATCTAACAACAGCCGGGTCTGATACATTTTCGCAAGTGAGGGTGGCAAGCCTCGAATTTGACCGGGAAGGCAACCTGTGGATGACCAATAATTCAGTCGCTAAGCCGTTGGTTTGTTACACCAAGGATGGTCAATGGTATAATTATTCACTACGTGGTTCCAGACGGGTTTTGGATTTGATCATCGATGACTTTGGCAGAAAATGGATGCGAACGCAGGCCAATGGGCTGGTAGTATACGATAACAATGGTTCTCTTGCTGATAAAAGGGATGACCGGCTACGCCAACTAAGCGATCAAAATGGCAGGGGAGGTTTGCCTTCCAATACCGTATTAAGCTTAGCTAAGGACAAGGATGGTAACATCTTAGTAGGGACTACTGACGGCCTAGGTGTTTTTTTCAATACTAGAGGTGTGTTTGATCAAGGGCTAAACGCCCAGGATGTTTTTGTAGAACAGGGAGAAGAAAGTGGCCTGCTCCTTCGCGGGGAAAGTGTTACATCCATAGCTGTGGATGGTGGTAATAAAAAGTGGTTTGGAACGCCCAATGGCCTTTGGTACACTACTGAGAGCGGTGATGAAGTCCTTAGAAAATTCACCAAAGAAAATAGCCCCCTTATTTCTGATAAAATCCGTGATATTGCAGTAAGCGGCCAGAGTGGTCGTGTATATTTTGCCACTGGAAAAGGACTGGCAAGCTACCGCGGACGCTCCACCGAAGGTAAGCCTAAAAATAAGAATGTTTACGCTTTTCCTAATCCAGTTAAGCCGGAATACGAAGGTCCAATTGCCATAAAAGGCTTGGTGACGAATGCCTCCGTAAAGATCACCGATGCCGCTGGTAATTTGGTTCGTTCAATACAGGCCAATGGGGGCCAGGCGGTTTGGAATGGGCAAAACAGGAATGGCCGAGCTGTGAATAGCGGAGTGTACTACGTTTATGCCACCGATGAAAAAGGTGACCAAACTAAGGTTACCAAGATTCTTGTTATGCAATAGATGCAAGTAAAAACAGATGGTATCGTCATATCAGCCAGGAAGTACGGGGACACCAGCCTTGTAACGCATATCATTACCAGGGAATATGGAATGCAAGGCTTTCTTGTCAAAGGCGTATACCAGAAAAAAGGCACTTTCCATCCTTCCTATTTTCAGCACTTGAACCGTGTTCAGCTTGTGATGAACTACAAGCCCAATCGCCAGCTGCAAAATCTGCGAGAGATGCAAGTGACACCCATCTTTAAGCGAGTACCCTATGAAATCGGGAAAACCTCAATGGCGATGTTCCTGGCGGAGGTTTCTAGTAAAGTCCTTAAAGACGAAGCACCTGATCACGAACTTTTTGAATACCTCCAGCTGGCAATTCAGCTTCTAGATGACTGGGAGGGTAGTCTGTCCTTTTTTCCGCAGCTATTCTTACTGGATCTTGCTCATTACTTAGGATTTTATCCCCAGGACAACTTTGACGAACATCACCCCTATTTCAACTTACAAGAAGGCTACTTTCAACGGTTAAACGGGACCCAGGAGGAATTGCTAAGCGCAACTGAAAGCCAGCATTTAGCTGCTTTACTGAATTGCTCATTGCATCACCCAGGTGAGCATCAAATCCCGGTAAAGGAACGCTTGAGCATCCTAAACCATTTAGTAGACTATTTTCGTTTACATACTCAACCATTTGCGCGTCTTCAATCTGCCCAGGTACTCAGAAATGTCCTACAAGGCTAGGCCATAAGCTGCAGAATAGCAGAAACCACACTTTCGGGCTGGTCTTCTTGTGGAAAGTGACCAGCTTTATATAGCCGGGTAACTTTAGCTTCAGGCAATAATTCTTCCCAAGTTTTTAGAAAAACCGGACGAAAAGCAGGGTCTTTCATACCCCATATCAGCGCTGTAGGTTTTTGGGCTATTGAAGAACTCTTTTCATAAAGGGTCTCAAACCAATCATTAGCAGCCATTAAGTAATGAGGCATGGTATACTGCGCAATTCTTTCATCCGGAGTCCGATAGGGCTTTTGGTAACATTGATGAATCCTCCTTGAAAAAGCCGTTTTCCGCCAAATAGCTAACCAAAGTAGTAGCTCCATGAACAAATTACCATAGCCAGTCAGCAAGCGACCCGATTTGCCACTCATTAACCAACTAAAAGTTGGAAATAACCAATAACATGATAATGGCCACATCCAGGTATTCATCAATACTAGCCCGCCAATGCGTTCCGGATAGCGTTGAGCAAAGGAAAGACCAATAGGTCCGCTCCAATCATTTAAAACCAGGCAAATCTCCTGAAGATCGAGTTCGTGAACCCATGCTGCTAAACGGTCTGAGTGAGCTTGAGGATGGTAGTTGGCCTCCAATGGCTTAGCGGAATAGCCAAAACCTAAATGATCCAGTGCTAAGCAACGGTATGATGACCGCAGACCTTTTATGACGTTTCGGTAACTAAAAGACCAATCAGGATTGCCATGAAGAAAAACTATTGCCTTACCTTTCCCCTCATCTACATAGTGCAGCCAGCCATCGGACAAAGAAAACCAGTAGGAAGACCAAGGGTTACAATAAGGATAGCTCCTGATCACCATTGTTATAAGATCAGCTATTCATCATGATCGGGATGACGTGGAGGCGGAAAATGCCGCTGGTAATCCCATACGCCGGTTTCGGGGAGGTCATCCTCCTCTTCCCAGGCATATCGTTCTCTTTGAGGGCCTTCGCTCCGGAAGTAATAGGCTACCATTATTCCCGCTAAAGCTCCGAAAAGGTGCCCCTCCCAGGAAACGCCTTCGCGGATGGGAAGAACGCCCCAAAGCATTCCGCCATATAGAAAAATAACCAACATCGACAGGGCCATAAGGGAACGCTCCTTACGAAAAACACCACTGGTTAGCAGAAACGCAGCAAACCCATAAACCAAGCCGCTGGCCCCTACATGAACAACACTCCTAGCAGCTATAAAAACCATTAAGCTGTGGGCAATGTAAATCAGCCCTACACTCCTTAAAGCAATAGGCCAGTAGAAATAAAAAATGGCAGTTCCGAGAACAAGCAGCGGAATGCTATTGGATAACAAATGGTCCCATCCTCCGTGAACAAGGGGAAAAGTTATAATCCCTAACAACCCCTCAATGGTTCGGGGTTTTATGCCCATTAAAGCTGTTAATGAAATTTCAGAAACCACCTGTAGAAGCTGAATACCAATCAATAGTAACAGGAATAACAAAGGCAAGCGAGCACTCTGCTTTAGATTTCGCACTTCCTTTTTGGATGGAGCATCTTTTTCCACTGAAATATCGTATTGCTTATTGGTAGGTAATGGTTAGATGAAGAAAATCATTCCTAAGTAAAATAAAGCTAAGGTGTGCTTTTTCCTGATGCTAGCCCATGTTCATATAAAAGGAAAAGACTATGAGCAGTCTCCTTTAAGTTAGTAGCCGTACTGGTAAGTGCCTGCTCTTTAGGCATAGGGCGGTTAACAATACTTTGGGCACAAGTGATACCCATTTTATAGACCGTTTGCGTGTCAAGTAAAACCTCCCCACAGAGTGCAATTACGCCCAGATTAAAATCCTGTGCCTTGGAGGCGATACCTGCTACGACCTTTCCCCTTTTTGTGGTTTCATCAATCTTGCCTTCGCCTGTTATTACCAGGTCGGCATATTTCAAGGCTTTTTCAAAACCATTCCTTTCTAAAACAGCATCTAAACCATTCATGAGCTCTCCTTTCAGGAAAGCTTGCCCCCCGAACCCCATTCCACCAGCTGCGCCCGCACCCGGCCTGTGAGGATCCGCATTAGTATTGGGCACGAGTAAATCAGCCATGTTTTTTAGGCCTTTTTCTAACTGATCTACCTGAGTTGGCGTAGCGCCTTTTTGCGGAGCAAAGGTTCTAGCCGCCCCTTCATTTCCAAGCAGGAGATTATCAACATCGCAGAGTAATTGAATAGTTGTATCAAAAAGGCGAGGATCCAATTCCTGAAGGTCAATATGCCCTAGGGAAGGCAAATCTTTCCCCGATAGTGATGACTTTTGTTCACCTTTGGCATAAAAGTGCCCCCCTAGTGCTTCAGCCATACCAGCCCCACCATCACTCGTAGCACTTCCACCCAGGGTAAGTATAATAGAATCAACGCCCTCATCAAGGGCGGCCTTTATAAGTTCACCCGTACCATAGGAAGTAGTAAAGTAGCAATTCCGCTCTTCGTATGCTATTAGCCCAAGCCCTGAAGCAGCAGCCATTTCCACCACTGCCGTTTGCCGGTCCTGTAGGATGGCAAAACTGGCGTTAATTGGGCGCATGAGGGGATCATGAACAGCTGCTTGCTGATAGTACCCACCAATAGCTCTCACCAAAGCTTCCATGGTTCCCTCTCCGCCATCGGCCATGGGGAACCGGCCCAATTCGACATTGGGGTTAGCAGCCTTTATTCCTTGCTCAATGGCTTCAGCTGCTTCACTGGCCGTTAAGGCTCCCTTGAATTTGTCAGGAGCCACTAACACCTTCATTGATTTACCACATTAACTGGCTGCCCGTCAAGGAATGCCTTAATGTTGTTGACGACAATATCCAATAGCCGCTGGCGGGATTCCAGGGTGGTCCAAGCGTTGTGAGGTGTTACTATGCAATTGGGAGCTTTAAGTAGGGGATTATTTTGATCAGGCGGTTCTTGTGGAAGCACATCTAAGCCGGCTCCGGCAATTTCTCCTTTTTTCAGGGCAGCAGTCAAGGCCTTTTCATCTACCAAGGGCCCGCGAGACGTGTTGATCAGGATCGCTGTATTTTTCATTTGTTCAAAAAAACTGGCATTGATCATTCCCTTGGTTTCACTTGTCAGTGGGCAGTGCAGGCTTACCACATCGCTGAAGCGGGCAACTTCTTCCAGGGAACCTTGGCAATTGTTATCATTGGGATCAATGTTTTTACGGTGAATTAGCAAATCAGCACCAAATGCTTGAACCAGCTCCCCTACTTTTTGGCCTATCCTGCCATAGCCGACCAAACCTACCGTTTTTCCGTTCAGCTCTCTCAAGTGTTTACTGAAGAAGGAAAAGTCCAATATCCAGCTTCCCTCTTTTACTTTCTTATCATGAAGACTAATGCGGTTCATGAATTCCAGAATTAGAGCAAGAGTATGCTGAGCTACTGATTGTGTGGCATAACCTGAGGCATTACTAACCGGAATTTCACATTTTGCAGCCTCCTTTACATCTACCACATCATATCCCGTTGCTAATACGCCTATATACTTCAATTTGGGCAACTGCCCTATCACATCTTTCTTAATAGGAGTTTTGTTGGTGAGCAGGATATCAGCATCCTGAGACCGTTCAATAATTAAATCTTCAGGGGTGCGGTCGTATATTACCACATCCCCAAGCTCTTGCAAAGGCGACCAGTCCAGATCTCCCGGATTTAAGGTATAGCCATCGAGTACTACGATTTTCATAACGGTGGAACGCTTTTTAGGTGAACATCAGGTTTTTTATTCAGCCACTTGGGGTAACTGAGCCTGATGATTATCACGTAATAAATCTAAGATTGTTTTCACTGGATTAAAAGTTTCTATCGGTACTTCTACAAAAATGGTGTTCCAATAAGCCATAGCTCCATTCCAAAGCCCCGGGTGCTCAAGTGCTTTAAGGGGCTTACCGTCCCGGGATTTTTCGCAAATAAATCCACTGGTATGATCCACGAATTGGGTGAGATCAAAATGTTGACCGCGGTAGTTTTTAGTAGCGCATACCAAATCCACAGGATTAAAATGCTCGGACTGGTTAAGAATTTTTGCTTGTGCCGGATCATCAGTATTGATCTGGGCTTTTTCTACAATTTGCAAGCTTTCAGAACCATCATGGTTTTTCACCCAAAATGGACCTCCTCCTGGTTCTCCCTCGTTTTTAACCATACCACAGACCCTCAACGGCCTATCCAGTTTAGTACGGCAATAGGCTAGCTGGTGGGCAAAAGACCAGCTGTCAAGGTCTGATGGAGGCCTTACCATTAGCTGATCATTTAAAAATTGCTTTACCTCATCTAAATAAGTCTGGGTGATATTTTCGTTATCCAGAGCTTTCAAGTATTGAAATATTTGATCCTGATACGCTAGTAGTATCCCGCCCAATAATTCTTTGTAACGATAAGTATTGGGTTTTAACCGATCAGGCACTACATTGTCAATGTTTTTGATGAAAATGGCATCAGCGATCGTGTTATTCAAGTTGTTTATCAAAGCCCCATGACCTCCGGGGCGGAAAAGAGGATAGCCATCCTTATCCCGAAAAGGTTCATTGTTTAAGTGGACCGCAATGGTATCAGTATTGGGATGTTGCTGAGAATAATCAACATTAAAGGTTGTGCTGTTGGCTTCAGCATGCTTATCTTCAACCTTTTGCTGGTGGGCTTTAAACATGGCTTCATGCTCCGGGGCGACCGTGAAATGCAGAGAAGTCTGATTGCCGGTACTTGTGTAAGCAGCTCCTTCCACAAGCTGCTCTTCGAAAGCGGTGCGGCTATGATCCGGGTAAGCATGAAATTTAATGAGCCCCTTTGGTAAATTTTCGTAGCCCAATCCAATCGGCTTAAGCAAATACCTCAATACCTGGGCGTAGTCGCCTTGCTCGATCAGACGGCTCATTGAAATACCCTGTTTTTCGATAACCTGTTTTAAATCATCGTAAAAAGCAAAGTGGCTCAGCTGGTTGAAAAAGGTTTGCACATCGGGATTATCTCTGAGTATTTGGTTTTGTTGATGTGCATTGGTATTGCCGCATTCATTCAGGTATGATACAAGTGACTTAAACATACGGCTGGCTGCCCCCGAAGCCGGCACAAATTTTTTCACATCGTTGTGAGCCAGTCTGTTCTCATAGATCTTTACATAGTTATTGATCTGCTCTTTAGATAACTGCCAGATACCGTCACTTGAGGTCGCTGGACGTTTTACCCCCTGATAAGGGAACCCTTCCTGGAATATGATCAACTGTTGCTTGACAGTTTCTGGATCGCCACCACGCTGGCGTATGTGAATAAGGTCCTGGTCTGTAAGCATAGGTAGAAGCTTTTACAACAAATTTAGGTCCTCCCTCGGCTTTCGGCAATGCCTTTCGTCATAAATAGATTTCTTTTATTTGAGGTAGGATCTACCAGTTTCGGTTTTTTATGTTTGCGACTCTGCTCTAGTGCTTTCAGCTTAAATCAGCCCTCATGTGTGCTAAATCCAATAAATCCAAAGGTCAAAAGCCATCCAGCCATCCTCCTATAAGCCTAGTGGTTCCCATTACCCAACTTCCAGCTTCGATTCCTGGATGGCAGGTAGCAATTGAGGATATAATTGAACAATGGCAGGCTTCCCTACAAGTGCTGGTTTATGGTATCCAGCTTGAAGATCCTGATTTAAAGGAAGACGAGAGCATAAAGGTTCTTTCGGAAAAGGGGAATGTTAGTTATCACACAGGTTTTCAAAGTACCGGGGAAGCGCTGCAAGCAGCGTCAAAGGAAGCACAGCATCCTCATATAGTGACCTGGACAGGAAATAACAGCTTACGGCCGGTAACCCTACGTAGCTTGTATGCTAAACTTTCCCATGGATTACCCGATCAGGCCATTGTTACAGCACACCGGGAAATAACTGATAAAAGCTCTCGGAAAGCCCTTCAATCAGAAGAGGGTAAGGGTGTGAATTGGTTTCGCGGGCTAACAAGTCTGCGTCATCAGGATCCCGGCACCCCTCTGAAATGCTATCCCAAAGAAGTAGCAGCCTATATTTTCCAGCAATTGCCAGCTCACCAACCCTATTTTGAAGCAGCAGCTCTCCATTGGGCATCGCTGGAAGGTATTGAACTCACCCCTATTACGACAAAGCCTCATTTAGAAGATCTGGAATCCCATACAGCAAAGTCTTCAGCATCAGGAGCTGGAGCTGCTATTCGCTTTAAATGGCATTACCAGCTAAAGCATCCGTTTCATGCTCTACTTAGAGGGGAACAACCCAGGCGCCCCGAATTCATGCGGAAAGCCCAGCATAGCCTCAAGTTGGCGTTCAGCTTATTGCTCGTAGCGCTTTTCATTGCTATGCCTTTACTGAGTTTTGATTACGGCGCTACTGGCGATGAAAACCTACAGGATAATTACGGGGAAAAACTTGTAGATTACTACCTGAGCCTTGGGGAAGACCAGAGCGCTTTGAACTACAAAGACCTTTACCTGTATGGTGGCCTTTTTGAATTCCTGGCCTCCGGAAGCGCTGATCTCATTAATCCTATGATTAAGGGAGATTACCGCTATGAAATAAGACACGTGCTAAATGCCCTTGTAGGCTTTTTAGCCATTTTATTTACGGCCTTGTTAGGGCGCTACCTTGGCGGTTGGCGGGGTGGCCTATTAGCACTCCTTATGCTTGTCCTTTCTCCACGATTTTTTGGACACTGCATGAACAATCCAAAAGACATTCCCTTCGCGGCCTTCTATATCATGGGAATTTACTTCCTAATCAAACTTTTAGCTGAGCTCCCTAAGCCTGATAAACGCACCCTTGGTTGGCTAATCGTAGCCATAGGAGCTTCCATTAGTGTCCGGATAGGCGGACTTTTATTGATCGCTTATCTAGGATTATTTTTATTAGTTGCTGTTTTTAGGCAATTCTCCAGTGACCGGTTCTCCTTTTTTCGGCAGCTTGTAAAAACAGGCCTTCTAGCAGGTATTGGCGGCTATCTAGCAGGGTTAATCTTCTGGCCTTATGGCCACCAGAACCCTTTTCTGAATCCCTTTCGCGCTTTGGAGAATATGTCCGACTTTCCCACTGTCATTTCGGTGCTTTTTGAGGGGGAAGTTATACAATCCTCTAGCGTTCCCTGGTATTACATTCTCCAATTCCTGGTTTACACAGCTCCTTTGTTTGCGCTGATAGCTTTTGGGCTAATGGTGGTGCTGTTACCCGGCTGGCGTCCCAAAAAACAGGTTTACTGGCTGTGGCCGGTTATCTTTGCGGCGTTATTCCCGGTTCTTTACATCATCTACAAGGGATCTAACTTGTACGATGGCATGCGCCAGGCGCTCTTTATTTACCCGCCCTTTATTTTGGCCGGCGCCATGGCAGTAAACCAATTATTTGACCGCTTTCAAAAATGGGCGCCCCGATTGTTGATTGGCGGAGGCTTAACCGCCCTCATGGCTGTGCCCTTTTGGTTCATGGTCACCAATCACCCTAATCAAGTGGTTTATTACAACAGCTTAGCTGGAGGGTTAGAAGGGGCTTATGGAGAGTATGAGCTGGATTACTGGGGCAACTCTACCAAGCAAGCTGCACATAAGCTGACCTCCGAAATCCTAGCAAATGGGCAACCAGACTCTATGATCCAGGTCAAGGCCAATTTTGCTCATGGGGTGCGAAGTGTACTCTTACGCCAAAGCGATTCCATCAAGGTGCAGTATGCCAGTTACAAAAATCGCTCACGTAAAGACTGGGACTACGCGGTATTTGTGCACCGTTTCATACCACCTCGGGTACTGAAAAATTACTGGCCCCCGAAAGGCACTATTCATCAGATAACTGTTAATGAGACTGCGGTAACAACTATTCTGAAGCGTAAAAACTACAATGCATTGAATGGCTTTCGTGATTTACAGAATCAAAATTTCCGGAAAGCCATCCAGCATTTTGAAGCTTACCGGCAATACAACCCCAAAAACGCAAGCGTACTTAGCGCTCTGGCGAAGTCTTATGCGCGCACCCAGCAGCTTCAAAAAGCGCAGAAAGCAGCTGAGCAAGCTTTAAACATCTCACCAGGCAATTTCCAGGCATTAGGAGTAATGGGAAGGGTTTACCAGCAGAATGGCCAGACTGATCGGGCCATTCGCATTTATGAGCGTGCGGTAAAGGTGAACCGTGGTTATGCCATGGGTTACTACCAACTAGGTCAGCTTTATTACCAAAAAAGACAGCCTCGCAAGGCATTGCAGTACCTTAGCGCTTTACGTCAGGTAAGACCCGGATTGTACAAGCGCGCTCAACCACTTGTTAAAAGATGCCGTAAGATGGCTCGCCAGTAGAGGTAAATCCCTGCTTCCTTGTTGTTACTGGTAGCGCTTTTTTATCCAATCATTATAGCGCAAAATCAGCAAATCTTTCAGCATTTGCCATGAGTCCTTGAAGTTGTCAATCTTAGAGTCCTGATCGTTGATCCAGGTGACCGGTAGTTCTTTAATGGCAAAACCATGTTTAGAAGCCAGGTAGAGTAGCTCTACATCAAAACCAAAACCTGTAACCTTCATCCTGGGAAAAATAACTTCGCCAGCCCTGCGTGAAAACATCTTAAAGCCGCACTGGGTATCGCGGATACCAAGCCTGGTGATCAAGTTGGATAGTAAGGAGAAGATTCGACCCATCAGCTTCCTGTAAAATGGCTGCGCTTCTACTTTAGCACCCGGCTTGTCTCTGGAAGCAATAATGACATCATGCGTAGCGGTAAAGGGCCAGAAGTTGTTGACTTCAATAAGGGGGGTAGATAAGTCCGCATCACTGAACAGCACCCAATCGTAACCGGCCAAATAAAACCCCTCTTTAACACTATACCCTTTTCCTTTATTGATACGCTTTGGGCTGAGGAATAAAGGGAAATTGGGGTTAGCCTCCTGGAAACCCCTTACCACTTGCCGTGTTTTGTCATTGGAACCGTCATCAATTACCCACACTTCAAAAGGCTGCTGCAGGGAATCCAAAAAACTTTTGATTTGGGGGAGGGTGCGGTTTAAGCGATTGGCTTCATTGTATGCTGGTATAATGACCGATAACCCTTCTGCCATGGAAACAATAGCTGGCCCTGGTTGATGAAGCCAGGATCGTTGTCAATATGGTTTTTAATAAGCATGCAAAATTAGCAATTTTAAATGTGCTGTATTTTTGGCCGGGGAATATCAGTGTTATTGTTCATCTTGTTTAGGGACTGCGTTTAGCTTCCAGTTGTAATCCATGTAATCGATACTTGCGTCTTGGGCAATCGTCACATCGCTGTACTTATTCAGGTAATCTATGATCGAACGCCCGTCCTTTTCAAAATCTCCCGAATACCACGAAAAGATTTTAGAAATACGAACCTGTTTCTCTTCAAGCTGGTTTTTAGCTGGATTTTGAATAAAAAGCCTTGCTTGCTCATCTAGCTGCTGATTAAGCTTCTTAGCGGTGTAGGCTTCTGGTCGAAGTACCGGGCAGCTAATAGAAGCACAGTTTACAGCAAAATGGATACGAGGCTCCTTAAAACCAGGCCGAACAATGTCATGCTCGATGTTATTAAGGTCATAAGACTGCCCCTCTATATTGATAAATTGAATATCCCATGGAGAGTTAACGAAAGGGATATGAGGCCCATTAACTATATCTTTAATAGAGGAGACGGGATAGTGCTTTATCACTAATTCGATGGTAAAAGCATTGTAGGCGTTTAGCCAATAGGCTAATTGCTGATTACGGGACCAGTTTTGATCATTGGGATGATGATGCTTAAGCTTTGATAGATAGGCATTCAGTTTTTGGCTATCAGCTATAAAACCCTGATAATCAACAAGTCCACTTCTTTTTACATGCGCTTTTAATAAACTATCCCATGTGGTGTGACGGATGGGTTTAGCATTGGTTTCAGGCTGGGATATAGACTGGCATCCTGAAAGGGTTACCATACAAGTGAGCAAGATCAAGAATAAGAATCGGAACATGGGTAAGACGTTGGTTTCAACTAATGGTGCAAAAGATGCACCTTATGTGAGCTCTTAAGGTCAGCCGAATTACATTTCAAAGATGATCCCTATTGAGGGAATCGTGCTACCGATCTCATTCTTCAAGCGTTTGGTTTGATAGGCATTGGGATTCTGCGGATCTTCAACCGGTGCTCCGTTCTCATCACGTTTAACAGTCAGGAAGGGTTGCCCTTTAGCTTGAAAGCCATAGGCATTCTGCACATCCAGGTATACGTCCAGGTTAAACTTCTCAAAATAAAAGGTTTTATCGATCCGAACGTCAAGGCCATGCTGGGCCGGACGCCTTTTTGTATTGATACGATCAAAATCTGGAATTCCTTCCTTGCGGGCATCCCAAACATCCTTCCTGCCAGAAAGCTCCTCATCATAAGGCGTGTATGGGCCACCCCCCTGAAAACGCCATTTGATAGCCAATTCCCACCCGTTGCCAAATTTCTTTCCACCTGTTAAGGAAACAATGTTGCGGTTATCCCAGGAAGAAGGTGTGTAATTACCATCCTCATTGGTAAATTCACTCCAAACGAGGGTATAGGCCAGCACCCCATAAAACCCTTTGTAAAACTTTTGCTGGGCGAGTAATTCCACGCCATAAGCCCGTCCTTCTGAACTAGCATCAGCCTCGGAATTGCCAACAACGCCAAAATCCCCGCCCCTATTGGCCAGGGATATGCCATCCTCGAGTAAAAGCGGATAGTCATCATACTGCTTGAAAAAGCCTTCCAGGGAAAATTTGGTATTGAAGTCAGTAAGGTATGAAAAACCGCCTACCAAGTGTTTTGAACTGATATACTTCAGACCATTTCTTTTATTCACCAGTTCACCCCGGTTATTTTCATAACTCATGACGGTGTAAGGCGGTTTTTGATGATAAAGGCCGGTATTGAAATTAGCTGAAAGCCTGGGCGTCAGGGCATAAGAAGCAGAAAAACGCGGGGATAGCTGATTCAGGGGATTATGGGTTTCCTCACTGTAATCCATGGCATAAGACCGAATGCCAAAGGAAAGGGAAAGGCGATCATTTAATAGGTTTCGATCTACCTGACCAAACAATCCCCAGCGATTGAGAGCAAGATCAGAGCTAAAATCCTCCGAAACTACCTGGCCATTTCGCTGGATACTTCGTTGCGTATTATTGGAAAACCGGGTATAGGCATAATTTGCACCGTAAATAAACTTAAAGCCTTTTAGTCGGGTGATTTTTTCAAACCGAAACTGGTTCTCAATCTCATCTGAGCTATAATCCAGGATTTTTTGCTCTTGCTTTTTGTAGTCATCGTATTGAACAGCCGTGTTATTCAGGTGATAACGGCTCACTGTTAAATTGAAAAAGCCGTTATCGGAAAAATGGGTGTATTTGGCGCCGGTGGTATAGTTCCACTGTTCATTAACGGGCAGATTGTTCAACTGGTATCGCTGCGTTTCGGTATCGTCCTCATCGGTATTTAATTCAAAGTTGTCAATTGCCCCTATCCCCAAAAGCGTGATAAAATTATCGTTATCAATGCGATACTTAAATTTATAGTTGGCATCATTATAGGTTGGAAGAAACGGTAGCCCTATCTGGTCAAACAAGAACTGTAAGTAAGAGCGCCTTGCTGAAACAATATAACTAAGGTTTTCACCAATGGGCCCTGAAAGGCTGGCACCTACCTCACTGGCACCTACGGTGGCGCGGAAACCGGCATCTTCTGTTCTTCCATCCCTGAATTTAAAGTCCAATACCCCACTCATCGCATTTGAACGGTTAACCGGAAAAGCGCCGGTATAAAAATCAACTGAGCGGATAAAGTCCACATTGATCATCCCGACCGGTCCCCCGGTAGCGCCTTGCGTAGCAAAGTGGTTGATATTAGGCACTTCAATGCCATCAATGTAAAAGCTGTTCTCATTGGGAGCCCCGCCACGAATAATCAAGTCATTACGGAAAGAAGGGGTAGAGGCAACCCCTGGGAAAGAAGCTACGGCATTGGAAATATCTTGGTTAGCTCCGGGATTCCGCCGTATGGTTTCCTCGCTGATAGATTGCTTTGATAACGGACTTGAGGCATCTTTTTCAAAGGACGAAGCTTCAATGTTAACCTCCTGGGTCTCAATAGAGGCTTCTTTCAGACCAATATCCAGGCTCCGAACGCGGGCTTTCGTAATCTCTATATCTGAAATTTTCCGCTCTTTGAACCCTAGATAGCTAACCTTCAGGGTGTAAACCCCGGGCTCCAGCCCGCTGATACGATAGCGGCCCTGTTCATTAGTGGTGGTTCCTTTGGAAGTCCCCACCACCAGGACATTGGCTCCTTTTAAAGGCTGATTGGTCAGCTTATTAAAGACCCTACCATTGATAATACCACCATTCGATTCCTGACCGCTCAATGGTAAGCTTCCTGGTATCAATCCCGCTACTAAAAGCAGCTGGAGGATAAAACTTTTTATCCTACCACTTTTCAAGCAAGTATTTTTTGATTTAGGGAACATGTATTTTTTTTACACGGGTTTTTCAGACTGACCTTGAGGTGTAGCTTTCAAAAGGTAAATGCCGTTAGCCAACGGTGGCAAGGGAAAGGTCTGCCGACCGCCTTTGTAGTTGGCTTTAAACTGCTCAACGGGCTTCCCTTTCATTGTGAATAGTTGCAACTTTAGATTGTTAGCGCTGGCCGATTGCGAAGTTATGGTTAACTGACCTCCGGCTGCGAAAGCACTGATCCTTACTTTCTTTTTCCGAGGAGTTTCTACACTTGTTGTGTTTTGTTTAAATTAAATAGGGTTAACGGTAGTGTTGTTCCTGAAAGAGCTTTGGACTTCGAGGGAATCCAATCTAAGCAGGGGTTGCGGCTTATCAGATTGATACAAGCTTTAAGTAACCATTTTTGAAGTAATGAATGACACCGCCGAATCCACTAGAAGGCGTATCCATCCAATTTTGCTGGCTCTTAATCAAAACTACCGAGTCATATGTTCCGGAAGGTAATGTTAACGTGCCAGAGCCGATGGCCTTAGTCCTTAGCGTCCCAGTACCTTTATTGGTGAAACCCATTATTTCATATTGGCGCCTGCCGGTGTCGCGATGAACTTGACTGTAATTAAATGGCCGCTTGTAAGGGCGAATGGGCTGCAAATAAGTAACTTCAAGTTGTTGGCCACCTTGCTGGCCTGCAAATCCCCTGACCATATTACCATTGGCTTGCTTTTTAAGGTACCGGGTATTTTCACCGTACTGGACAGCAATATTTGCATTTGGGAAGGTTTCACTCTCAGGAGCTTCGCTTGCATCCAAAACATTCTGGGTGACACTAGTTCCTTCCGGCCAATTCTTAAAATCCCAATCTTGGTTTGTTCCGCCAATTTGAGGATCTATCAGTCCGGGATCCACTGATTGATAGGTTCTTTGGTTTCCAACCTCGTAATTGTGAATCTTGTTAAGAGTGGTCTGGGCTTTAACCATATTAAAAGTCGTTGCCAAAACCAAGATTGTTGTTAAGTACCATTTCATAGCCATTTCTTTTTTCTATCCCCAAAATATCAAACTTTAAAATCTCTTCGTTGATTGAACAAATACCGTGAAACTTTATTGATCTTTATCCCAAGGATAACTATTTAGATTTACTCTAAACAGTAAGTATATTTGTGAAAACTTTTAAACCCAACATGATGAAGTTATTAAAGCCCATTTGGTTATTACCCCTTATTGCCATAACCATCAATGCCTGTGGAGGAGGACAGGAAAGCAGTCAGGATAGACAAGGGCAAAAAGAGCAAGACACTGCTAAGCAGCAAGAACAAATTGTTAACGTTTACTCTCATCGCCACTATGAGGTGGATGAAGCTCTTTATAAACAATTTGAGAAAAAAACAGGCATTGAGGTTAATGTGGTGAATGCAAGTGCTGACCAGCTGATGAAAAAGTTGGAAATGGAGGGTAAAAACTCTCCGGCAGATTTACTGATCTCCGTTGATGCCGGACGTCTTTACCGGGCAAATGGTAAAGGACTTCTTCAAAGCCTTGATGATGATACCCTTAATAAGCGGTTACCGAAGCATTTCAGAGATCCCAACGGCAACTGGTACGGCCTCACCTACCGTGCTCGCGCTATAGCTTACCATAAAGAAAATGTTAAAAAAGGTGCCATTAAGACTTACGAGGGATTAGCCGATGATGAATGGAAAAACCGTGTCCTTATCAGGTCTTCTCAAAACATTTATAACCAGTCAATGATAGCTTCAGTGCTTGCTCATAAAGGCAAAAGCACCACAAAACAATGGCTCAATGGCCTTGTGGAAAATTTTGCCAGGAAGCCGCAAGGGGGCGATCGTGATCAAATTAAAGCGATCGCTAGCGGAAAAGGTGACATTGCAGTGGTGAACACGTATTACCTTGCGAAAATGCTGCAATCCGAGAATGAAGCTGAAGTAAAAGCGGCTGAAAAAGTCGACCTGGTGTTTCCTAACCAAGATGGTCGGGGAGCGCACATTAACATCAGCGGAGCAGGAGTAACTAAACATGCTCCTCATAAAGCAAACGCTGTAAAGTTACTCCGATTCCTGACCAGCAAGAAAGCTCAGCACATGTATGCAAGCGGGAATTATGAATTCCCTGTCCGAAAAGACGTTCAATTACCTTCATTATTGCAGGAATGGGACGGATTCAAAAAAGATAGCCTTAACCTTAATAAACTGGGAAAGCTTCATCGGAAGGCTGTAAAGATGGCAGATCAAGCGGGCTGGCGCTAACAACCAAAAAACCTGCCCAGCTGGCTTTCATCTGCATATCAGCTGGGCTTTATCATTTCCCAGGAAATCCTGAAAACCCTAATGTTTGCTGCCTATCCGCAAATCCCTTCTTCGTTCCTTTTTACGGAACATTACCAAAAGTGCCGACCGATGGGGATTGATCACTATTATAGTTCTCATTCTTGTTTTAACGCCTATCCTGGCAGTTCTATTTCAAACTTCCCTTACGCCAGGCTCAACCTGGGCTCACCTGGCGGATACAGTCCTTAAAAATTACATTGTTAATTCAATTATTTTAGTCTTTGGCGTTGGTTTTCTAACCTTAGTCATAGGGTTATCCACAGCCTGGGTAGTCAGTACTTGTGATTTTCCATTTCGTAAATGGTTTGCAGGGGCTTTATTACTACCCCTGGCCATGCCTACTTATATTGCAGCCTACACCTACGTAGGCATCTTCGATTATACGGGTCCAATTCAAGTCCTCTTAAGGAATACTTTAGCCATTCCAATGGAACCGGGATGGTTTAACATCATGAACCTACCAGGTATTATAGTAGTGATGGCACTCGTGCTCTACCCTTACGTTTATGCCATTGCCCGCACCGGCTTCCTGAACCAATCCCGCAACATGGTAGAAAGCAGCAACGTGCTGGGTAGCTCGGCCTGGCGGACTTTTTTCAGGGTAGCGTTGCCCAATAACCGCCCAGCTATTGTTGGTGGGGTAAGTCTTGTAATCATGGAAGTTCTCAATGATTACGGAGCGGTTCAGTATTTCGGAATTTCTACCTTTACCACAGGGATTTTCCGTGCTTGGTTTTCGTTAGGTGATATTAGGGCTGCTGCCTACTTATCCAGTATGCTTATGGGCTTTGTTTTTTTGCTAATTGCCCTTGAGCGTCTGCAGCGTGGTAGGGCTCGCTTCGACAGTGGTCAGCAGACTAGCCGGCCTTTATTTCGTTACCAGCTTGGTGGCTTCCAAAAAGTATTGGCATTTTTAGCATGCTTATTACCTTTTTTACTAGGGTTTGCCTTGCCTGTAGCACAACTCGTAGGCTGGAGTATTGATACGGCAGCAGAGGTGGTAGATTTTGAATTCCTGACGCTAGTAGGCAATAGCTTTGTGCTGGCAGTGGCTGCGTCTCTGCTTTGCATTACCATAGCAACCCTGCTTATCTATGCTGTACGGGTTAACCAAAACCCTATGCTTCAAAGTATCAGTCGATTGGCAGTTTTAGGCTATTCTATACCAGGTGCAGTGATAGCGGTGGGAGTCTTGGTTCCTTTACTGTTTATGGACCGCCAAATAATCATTGAACTTGGGAAATACCTGGACTGGAATCCAGGTCTGGTTCTGACAAGTTCGGTTACCGCCTTACTGTATGCCTACCTGGTCCGGTTTTTAGCAGTAGCCTACAACTCCGTTGAAAGTGGTTTTCAGCAAATTGGGACCAGTTTGGATGAAGGATCACGAATGCTTGGCGTTGGCCCGGTACGTACTTTTTTCTGGGTTGACCTGCCACTGATCAAAAAGGCCCTGTTAAGTGCTGGATTGTTAGTATTTGTAGATGTTCTAAAAGAATTACCCTTAACGCTGATCCTCCGTCCCTTTGATTTCAATACCCTCGCCACTAAAACATTTCAGTTAGCTGGAGATGAGATGGTTGCCCAAAGCGCTAATTCAGCCTTGATTATTGTATTGACAGGTTTGGTACCAATTGTGTTACTCAACCGCTTAATAGCAAACAGTTAGGCATGACCATTTTAACCATTCAAAACCTGGCTAAACAGTACGGTTTATCGGAGGAATACGCAGTACAAGGCGTGAACCTTGGAGTAGAAGCTGGGGAGATCCTCGCCTTGGTAGGGGAAAGTGGCAGCGGTAAAACAACACTTCTTCGTCTTATAAGTGGCCTTGAGCAACCGGATGCCGGTGCAGTTTACATTAATGACCAATTAATAGCCAGTGCAAGCTATGCACTTCCACCTGAGAAACGACAAATTGGGATGGTTTTCCAGGATTATGCCCTTTTTCCTCATTTGACCGTCCATGAAAATATTATTTATGGACTCAATAACCTGAAGCGAAAAGCTAAGCTAGAGCGTGCCCGCGATGTAGTACGACTCGTGAGCCTAAAGGGCCTTGAGCATAAATATCCTTATGAGCTTTCAGGTGGTGAGCAACAACGAACCGCTCTAGCAAGAGCCTTAGCCCCATCTCCTAGCATTGTTTTGTTGGATGAGCCTTTCAGCAACCTGGATGACATCATGAAGGACCAAGTACGGGAAGATATCCGCACTATCCTTAAGCAAAGCAAAACGACAGCGGTATTCGTCACCCATGATACCAAGGACGCGCTCTCTACAGCTGATCGTATAGCGGTTTTAAGACGAGGAATTATCAAACAAGTTGACCAGCCAGAAACCATTTACACCTACCCCAATAGTGAATATGTGGCCAATTTTTTTGGGAAGGTCAATGTTGTGCCAGGCGAAGCTGTACAATCCGGCTTTTGTACCGAAGCCGGCTTTATCGGCATGAAACACCAAAAAGAAATTGGTGATCAAGTAAAATTACTGATACGGCCTGAGAATATAAACCTTTGCCAGACAGCACATGAGGAGTATCGCGCACAGGTTCTCAATGTTTCCTATTACGGCTCCCATATTCAGGTTCTAGCATGCGTTAAAACTTTGGAGCTTTTGATCAGATCCGAAAACAATGTAAGCGTTACGTTAGGTCAGCCAGTTCCTATAAAACTGGATACGGATAAAATTAGGATTTTGGAAGACCACTAGCTCCATACCAAACCTCCTACCTTTGCAGCATGGAATACCGCCGGCTAACCCTTGAAGAGCTCCGGGAACTGGAACCGGAGTTTAAGCGCTTCCTGGCAACGCACCAGATCCAGCCTGAAGAATGGGAGCAGATCAAACAGCAGAACCCGGAAAAAATGGATTCGCTGATCGAGCAGTTCAGCGATATTGTTTTTGATAAAGTGCTGGGAAAAGTTCAATACCTGGAAGATCGAAAAGCCAAAAGCATTTCCGTGTTCTACTTTGCGGAGGACCGTTTATACATCGCAGGATTACAAATCCGTAACAATGACTCCAGCATTGATTTAAACCGGGAATCGGTATTGACTCAATTAGCAAAGGATCCTAATAGCCTCCTCAATGAAGGCGATTTGGAAGTATTTACTTCAGACAAACCCTATCAGCGTGCCCGTAAGCAGGAACTCCTCCAATTCTGGGAAACCGGATGCACCGTGAGCAACGAGGCCCTGTACCGGACCATCCGCCAGCTAAAGAAAGGCAGCGGTAATTAAACCCATGGCTTGGGAGCTGTTTAATGCCGTTTATGAGGGACACCATTCGCACCCATCTGCAGCATCCGCAGAATCTCCGGAATCTGCGGAATCTGCGGAATCTGCGTATTATCTGGATGATCGCCTGTCCGTTCTTTTTTATAAAAAGAACCAAAAATCGCGGCTTTAGGGGGTCAGCGGTCAAAGCAGCGGCTCGCTTTCCGCCCCTGCCGCGCTATATGTCGTTTCTGAAAGTTACGAGGCTATGCGTCTTTTACACTTATTCCGTTTCTAAACGGTTTTTAAAGCTTTTTTAAAGGAAACGGCTCGATAGCGCTTGCCCCCTGAGCCATCCCTTCGAAAGCTCGCCGGCTTTGAGAGCGCTGACTCCCTATGCCGCAAGTAAGATGAACACTCATCAAACTTCAAACCTTTACTCTTGATCCGCGCCAATCGGTTGAATCCGCGTCATCCGCGTTCTATAAGGGATGAAACGGTTGCTGGAATGAGATGCTAACGGATAAGTTGCACCATCCCATCTTTTTGAATCGGCTTGCCAAAGTTGCCGGTGGCGTACAAGGTGTAGAAATAGGCTCCTGCAGTTGCTTTTTGGCCGTTATAAGTGCCATCCCATCCTCGATTTTTTCCTTGAAAAATTTTAGCTCCCCATCTATTATAAATTGTCAATTTATAACCTTTAATAGCCGTACCAATAGGCTTAAAAACCTCATTCAGCCCATCCTTATTGGGAGAGAAAGCATTAGGTAAATACAGATTTAGTACCGGAAAGATTTTAACCTTTTTAAGGAAACTATCTTCACAGCCAAATTGATTAGTGCCTAATAGCTTAACCAGGTAATTGCGTGCTGAATCATAGCTATGAGAAGGATCCTTTTGGTATGACTTTTCTCCATCACCAAAATGCCATTGAAAACTGACAGCATTTTTGGATAAATTTTTAAAATTAATTAAAGGCTTTTTTATACTGGTTGAGTCAGGTTCTGGTTTAAACTTTACACTTGGTAAGGGTGAAACGGTGACAGTGTCAAAACTTTCTACTTGCCACTCGCATCCTGATTTAGATGTGGTCTTATAGCCGAAAGAGATTTTTCTTCTGGTACTATGAGTTTTAAAAGTGCGTGCTACCTTATTTTTACTAATATTAGGGTGATAGGGAAAAAGCCAAGTGAAAGTGTACCCTGAGGGCAATTCATTGTGTTGCCTGAAGGTGGTTTTCAGAGGGGAACAACCTTTCAGCGGATTAGCGGTTACGCTTACATGAGGCTTGGGGTCTGTTTCAATAGAAAGTGTATCCCTAAAAGGTAGGGAACAATCGTCAGACAACTTCATGATAAACGCGTGGCTTTGGCTTTTATTGGCCATAACGGAATCGATAGCAATATCTTTCGTTTTTCCGTTTCCTAAATTTTGCGAATTCTTTTTGTACCAAGTTATTGTTCTATCAGGAGCAAAACCACCATCAACATTTTTAGCCTTTAGAGTAAGGGTATCACCCTGACATAATGAATTTTTATTAGCTACCATTTTTGATTTTAAAGGTGCCCTTACATTCACCTTTACGCGATCTGTGTCTGAACATCCATGCTTATTACTAGTGATAAAATAATACAATTGCGTATCAGGCGGTGTTGCAATGGGTTTTTCCTTATTAGGATTATTCAAGTGTTCAGGTGGTTTCCATTTGTATGTCACGCCACCTTTTGCATGAATCTTTAAACTATCCCCATAGCACATGGTGGAGTCTAATGTTGCATTGGCCTCAGGTAATGGATAGTGATATAAAGTAAAAGTATCAGATAAGGAACATCGATGGCCGGGTAGGGATAAACGGTATTTTCCTTTTTGAATCATCATTAAAGAATCCCTTTGGATTTTCGAATTATCGGGAAGTGTCCATTGAAAACCTGAACTCGGTTTATTTTTGAACCCTATCGTTTCAGGTTTCCCTAAAATAGAATCATAAGGGCAGATTTTATCCTTGTTTGGAAAAGTTTGAATATTGAGCTTGGGGTAATAAACATGAGTGGTATCCGATAAGGAGCACCCATTCTTCGAGACAGTAACCCAATATTTCCCTCGGTTAGTTATCGTTTTTGTTGGAACGGTATCTCCATTTTTCCATTTGTAGTCAGCTCCTTGATTCACTTTTTGACCATTGGAATGCTTTAAATCTAACTTTAAGGTATCCTGTGAACATAAAACCGTATCTTGGTTAAGATTTAATGTGAAATTTTCAGAGTACTTGTTTAACCTGAAACTGTCTAAAAATTGACAGCCTTTATAGGACGCTCGTAAATAATATTTACCTGAATCTTTTGCAAAAAGGGAATCCTGATTATATTTCTTGCCTTTCGGGGTTTCCCAGACTACATTTAATTTAGAAGAATCCTTGATAGATTTTGTCTTAATTTTCACCAATTTAGGTCCGCTTTTACAAACGGTATCGCCTGACTTAATGCCTTTATAAGTAACTTGAGGGGCTTCAACATTGATTGTATCAGAATCTTTACAACTTCCAAACTTTATTGTTACCCAATATTTGCCGGGCTTTGTTATTTGCTTCTTAGCTGTTGTTTCCCCTGTGTTCCATTTAAATGAACAATTCTTATTGACTGGCTTCCCTTTGAAGTACTTAGCATTTAATGCTAACTGATCAAACTGCGAACATGTAAAGGTGTCATCAGGTAAACCGGCAGTCGGAGGCGTATTCGTACATTGATCGATGATACCGGTGTTTTTATCATTTTGTTTTAAAGCATGTTCCTTGAAATTATTACCCTTGTTTATACTAATTGATAAAGAAGAATCTTTTACATTTAGTTTTTGAGAAGATACTTTAAAACGACTTGAAATGCAGCCTGTTTTATTCTGGTTATTTAATTTAAGTAAAAATGCATTTGTATCATTTCCTCCAACAGTCATTAGGGATTTAACAGAATATGTTATGATGTCACTTAAATAAGTTGTGCTGGGATATTTTCTGCTTTCAATGATTTTGCCTAAATCATTAATGATCAATATGATACCGGATTTTTCATTTGTTTGTTGGTCTTTCAGTGCTCCACAAACTGCTACCGAATCAGCATAAGTTTGTCCGATTCTTAATGACTCATTGAATATTAATTTTTTGTTTGCTCGAGGTTTTATAATTTTCGTATTTTTAGGATTACCCAGGGTATCGAAAAAACCTACTATCTTGTGTTCTTCAGCACCTGGTTTTGAGTAATTGCCTGCAAAAAAATAATTATTTGAATCCAAATATGATATATGATTTATTTCAATATTGAAAGCTGAATCGCTTGGAACATAGAATCTCTTAACCCAGGAAGTGTCAAGTAAGGAAAAGCCGGCCATTACATTGTTTGCACCGGAATCACGAAAAGCAACCGTTAAGCCATTAGTGGTTTTGTAACTATTATTATGATCAAAATCACTTAATGAAAGAAAATTCCTTTTACCGGCGGATTTAAACTTTCGGCTTAAAACAACTTGATTGGTTTTCCTGTTAAAAACCTTTTGAGAAACGTGCTTTGGTGGTTCATACCCATTTACAGGATCTTTTTTTCCGGGGACGTTCATCATGCTTACAATCGAATCCGGATTTCCATCATTTGTGTGGTTATTCCCAATTCTATATTTATAACCTTTAAGCTTGTTAATGTTATTAACTGGCTGTCTCTTGCTGAATTTTAATTTGCCTTGTGAGTTTATTTTGTTAAAAGTTGAAAAAATACTGTCTGTATTTTTATCAATCCAGTTATGCGTGAAGTAAACATTTTTTTTATAATGCCATATATTTAATCCTTTATTGGAAAGCAGATGATTTGACTTTTCAGTATTGGGTTTGTTATATGTTTTGCTATATTGCTTCTTTAAACAATAGTTATATTTTATAATTAAAGGAACTGACTGCCTTTCATTGGTCCCAGTCTCCTTGTAAGTATTAAACCCAAGGTAGAATTCATCAAAATTCCAACTGTGGTCGATGACCCCACTATTCTTCACAAGGTTTAGACTGTCTGGTAAAATAATCTTTTTTTGGAACCTAAATTGAGATTGGGAAAAGCATGTTATGGATAATATCAGGAAAATACATAGTAATCGAAGTGCCTTTTTGTACATTTATAGGCTTTTAGGGTTGTACATTGATAGATTTTTAGCGGTGCAAAGGTCAAGTTTTATTTTGAAATGACTAATAGCTCGAAGTTTTGGTTGTCTATCACCCAGAGAAATCCCGGTTGCTCCCGTCCCTATAAATTTTAAAATTGAAACCATGCCTGATGATCTGGTTAAAATAATCTTTTTCCTCTAAACCATCTGTTTAAAACTTGAAATCAAATCCTATTCTATAATGCAGCATTTATTTGCGTTCTGTTAAAATTTGTATTTACCCTACCTTTGTTTTTCATTATTAAAGTAGTAAATTATACGTTAACCATTGGTAGTGATCATGCCGGATTTCATTTGAAAGAGCAGTTAGAAAGCTGGTTAAAAGGCAAAGGTTATCAATTAGATGACTTTGGTACTCACTCATCGGATAGTTGTGACTACCAGATTTCTCCCACCATTTTTATCACTTTGGGAGAAATCAAATGAGGCGATTGAAGTTGAAATCCGGTTGGAATGTTCAAGGTTTGAAGCGGAACCACGGACCCTCAAACGCCCCAATCAACCAGTCAACCAATCAACCAATAAACCAATCAACCTATTTAACCAATCATCTTTCCTTAACAAACTTCTTCAACTCCCCATAATCCAGCGCACCAGCAAACCGTTTTATTTCCTCTCCTTGCTGGCAGAGAATAAGGGTCGGCAGGCCCTTGACGTTGTATCGCTTCGCCAGTCCCGGCTGGGTAACGGTATTGAACTTCACGACAGTACAAGCTACATCATCAGCCTGGGCCAATTGTTTCAGCGGTTCATTCATCATAATGCAAGGGCCGCACCACTCGGCCCAAAAATCCAGCAACACCAGTTTATCCTGGGCTAAAAGGTCCCCAAGGTTATTCCTATCCGCTTCCAGGATGGTATTTCTATTGGGAATTTTCCGGGGTTTGAGCTTCCGACCTAAAACGGCAAAGGGCCAACGGATCATCGCCCCCATGTTAAGGATCATGATAGTCCCGAATAGCAACATATACCCCCCGATCCGCAAAGGAAGGGGCGGTTTTTGAGGCTCGCTCTGGGCCAGCCAGGCTTCCAGGTTGTTCATGCGTTGGATGAGGTTGGATTTAGCCATTTTATTTGTTTCTAAAGCAAATTTATAGGTGGTAAAGGAAAAAGGGTAGCAATTGGATTGAAATGTTTTAGCTATAATGTTTTAAGGGCTTTCCCTTCCACGAAATGGGCGTTGGGGATAAGACTAAGAGATGTTAGAACCTGGTGGGAATGTTCACGATTTGTTTTGGGCAAAAAACTTAAAGCCTGATTTGGATTGCTTAGGGTTAAGCAATGGTTCTCTACACCGTCCATTAGCTTATTTGATCATAACTTGGCTGGTCAATCCAACTTTGGTATTCCGGGTTTTTAGCAGCAGCCGACTCCATAAGCCATACCATCCGGTCCAAATACCAGAATTTGAAAATGATTTGTAACAATACCCCGATGATGGTAAGCCATATATGAAGCCAGATGAGCCCTAAAACCATGAGAAGGAAACCAACCCCGCTTAAGCTATTCAAAAGGTTGCGCATGGGTTTGTGATAATCTAAAAGTGCTTTTGGCGGATCGTTGGCCAATAATCTTTCCCCCATTACTGACTTGGATGCCCAATTGTTGAAACTTTTAGGAGCCGGAAATAGCCGGGGATTGAGCCAGATCCAGAGCATAACGATAGCAATCGGAATTAAGCAATACCAGCCAATCCATTGCCTGCTCCATACACCAATAACAAGTAATGGAGAGGATAAGGCTCGCGTGTAAACGCTCCAGGGATTGGCATGTTTTAGCCAAACATCTTCATTAAACTGAAATAAAGCACTTAATTTTTGCTCAGAAGTTTTAGCCATAGTCCTTGAGGGCGTTCTTTAAGATAGTAAGGTGTATTCAAAATTAAAATCCTTAGATTAAAAATTAAGAACTTACTAAACCTGGTTATTAATAAAAGGGTAATAGCCTAAATCGTAAGGTATAAACCCAAGGGAAATTTTTTTCGATCAATCATGAAATGGTTTCCTGGGGCAGTTTCAGAAGTTGGCGCAGGATAACTTGGAAAAGCAATGGAAAACCTAAGAAGAGGAATTATAAGTGGCTAAGGACAGCCAAGGCAACACCCACACGTCAACGAAATCAAAACCTTGGGGGATAGCTAACCCTTGGATATGGGGATATAACATGAGCAAATGCTTTTACCACCTCTGACAATTCCTACGGCAACAAATTATGAGTAAGTCATGATAGTACTGCTGGTACCAAAAAGCTGAAATACATCAACTCTCTGGGGATACAGTGGAGCCAGAATACTTTATCGTTCATAAAAGGGGCCTTAATTTCCAGGCAGTGATGGTTCTAACGGCAAAAATTATGACTTTTTGATTGAACCAGAGCGGGCAAGCGATTGGTAAAAATATCAATACCTCTGCTGGTTCCCTGCTATTTTCATATTGGCAAATACCCATTCAGCTTAATGATGCTGAAAAGTTGGTTTCCTGATTGGGGCTAAACAGTAGTTTTTATTTTTTTTTAAAAGACAGCCAATTCAATAAACAGCACAAACCTCATCGAATCCTTTCCGCTCAATTTTTGGCACCCGGGCATCTTCCGCCGGATAACCCACGGGCAGGAGTAAAAAGGGCCGCTCATTAGCCGGTCGGTTCAAGAGGGATTTCAGGAAATTCATTGGGCTTGGGGTATGGGTCACCGTAGCCAGGCCGGCATGGTGAATAGCGGCTATCAGAAAGCCACAAGCAATTCCCACGCTTTCATTGACATAATAGTTTTGGAACTTTTGACCATCCAAAAGGTCATAGGGCTTTTTAAAGACCACCACCAGCCAGGGAGCTGTTTCAAGAAATGGTTTGTGAGGTTCGGTACCCAATTTCGCGAGGTCCTGCTTCCACTGCTCGCTCATCCGTTTTTCATAGTTAATCCGCTCTTCTTCTTCCGCTGCCTCCCTTATTTGTTTTTTTACCTGCCCGTTCCGCACTAAGCAAAAAGTCCAGGGTTGCTTATGAGCGCCTGAAGGTGCCGAGGAAGCAGTCATAATGATATGCTGCATTACCTCGAAAGGGACCAGTTCATCTGAAAATTCACGAATCGTGCGCCGTTGGTTCATCAATTTGTAAAACTCCTGACTTTGCTCCTGAAGGGTTTCTTGATCCGGACGCTTTGCTTCATAGGAGATCATATCAGCCATAGCTATGAGTTTTTAAGGTATGCCAAAGGGTACGCAAAAATATTTTATTCAACTTTCGCACCCCTAAAAACCTCTTAAAGCGGGACTTAGTTAGGGCAAAAAATTAGGCATGATTT
>CAZIUI010000019.1:0-52649 GCA_964542585.1 uncultured Sphingobacteriales bacterium
TTTCAAGAAGCCGGGCTATTATTCCACGGATGATCCCAGGCACACCGAACTGGGCCGCCTTTACGACCTGCAGAAGGTCACCTACCGGAAGACGGTGCCCGAGACGCCCAAAAAGGATACCGTCTTTGAGCTGAGCCTGAAATACGACCACCGGCGGAAAGACACCGTCACGCGCCTGATCATCGGTGGGCTAAAGGCGGATAAGATCCCGCAGTTGCCGGTGGATCAACATCACAAAGGCTGGAAGAACTCCATGGGCATTGCCAATCATACCTTCTACCGCACTTATGACCGAACTTTGGATATTTCTTCCGAAAACAATCCTTACTTCGGAATGCTAACCACAGAGGATTACCAGTGGCTCGACAGCCACAAAATCGGGATTGACGGGCCGGTCATGCATTGGGACGAAGAAGATCCCAACTTACTGCACGTCTGGCTGCTCTCCTTTGAGCGGCATGCAATGGTTGGGCATTACACCATTGAAATCCCAAAAAGCGCCAATAAAGTCATTTCCTAATTGGCAGCTTTCAGCCATTCACAAAGTGGGTGGAGCCTGAGGGCTTCATCTGCTTTTTCAAATAGCGTTTGTTGTTGCTAAAGCTCAAGGGGCTTTGAAGGGTGATGAATTTAAATTCCTATACCTATTATTATTTTTTGTTCGGTAATTCTTCACTCATTTCATCATTCAGGGTCATTTCATCATTATCGGATCGTTTTACTTTCTAAATTGGCTAAATTAACCCTAATTCATCTATTGACAAGACCTCTGGCAGCTTATTAAGCGCTTTATCCTTTTTCACAGAAAATTTGTTTTACTAGCTAATTACTTGACGATAGTTTTACTGGATTAGGCATTTTTTCGTTAGTGGCTAGTCCTCGAGTGGCTTTCAGGATAAACAGGAAACTTAGTAAAAGCCCTTCATAAATTGATGATCAATAATTCTAACCCTAAGCTAAGTAGAATTGGGGCCTCGAGCGTAAGTGCAGTCAAATCCCGTTGAGCTTTTGAAGCGATGGGAATCGGAGTCTAGCGCTATCCGCTGTTTTCATGAACTTGGCTATGAAACGATTGCTTTTCAAAATCACAAAATTGCTTACCAATAGGAGCAAGGCTTGAAACTGCCTGTAGCGATACAGCGCAAAAAAGCGAGCCAATTGATATTGTAAACCTGCATATCAATTGGTAGTATAGCAGTTTCCGAACGTATCTTTACCCCTCTTCTTTCGATCGTTCAGCTGAGCTTATCCAGTATCACCATTAGCGGGTACTACTAGAGCGCTGTATCGAAAAGCTTATGAGCAATTACTATAAATAGGTTGGGAATATGAAGATGATCCGAACCCCCATAGCCTTTAGTTATGCCGCCTTGTCCGCGCTACAAAATTCAGTCATTAAACCATAGACATGCCGGTATATAAGTCAGCTTACAATATTTGAATAGATCACAACAAGCCAGTAAATCCGTAGCTTTGAAAGCCAGAAGCAGTCGTTATGAACTTCCTTTACTATGGCCTCCAGCGGGCCGGAACCAATTACTTGAAAGAGCTCATCAACCTGAACTTCCAGGAACCTCAATTCCTGAACGATGGATTTTACCGTTCTCTACCCCTGCACAAGCATTTCCGCTTGTATAGCGAAAAGTGGTTCATCCCCAACAGCGCCAAGTTTTACAACAACTTTCATTACCAGTCAATTCGCGAATTCAATGACCACGTGGAGCAATTAACCGGACATTCAGACGTTAAATATATCGTCATTGTCAAAGAGCCTTACAGCTGGTACCTCAGTGTACGGGAAGAGGCTAAGAAAAATAGGTGGCCCACCTACCAGTCACCGGGGATGAATCCCAATTTCATCATTGAATACAATTTGTTTTACGGCAAATGGCTGCAATTTCAGCATGAGGCGCCGGAACAGGTATTTATTGTAAATTATGAAAATTTCATATTAGATTTTGATGGCACCTTACAGCGCATTGCCGATCACTTTGGACTCACACCTCTTCACAAAGAATTTCAAAACAAGCGCAAAGTGAAACGAAGGGCATTTACAGATAAACAAGAGGCCTATTACCGGAACAGTGAGTACATGAGCCGCTTTGATGACAAAGAAATTTTCCAGATTTACCACAACTT
This sequence comes from uncultured Sphingobacteriales bacterium, assembly GCA_964542585.1. Taxonomy (GTDB): domain Bacteria; phylum Bacteroidota; class Bacteroidia; order CAILMK01; family CAYYUA01; genus CAYYUA01. The sequence goes on from CAZIUI010000019.1 coordinate 2,140, forward strand.
GCAAATGGAGGTGGTGAAGGGATTGGGCTATGAGCTAGCCGAACCAGCTAAGCAGCATTCCTGAACCCCTGTCCTGCTTTGATAAGCATGACATGCAAAAGTAAAGCTTGATTTTCAAACACTTTGATAATGCGTTTTACGTGTCCCATACCACAAAACCTTGCTACAAAAACTTGCAGCAAGGTTTTTAAGGGCTTTTGTTAGGATGGTTTAGCTATTCTTTGATCAACTTCCGGACCCGCTGGGTTTGATCACCCCTGAGAATAAGGCAATAAACCCCCGCTGGCAATCCGGACAAGTCTGCCGTCTGGGTATGAACACCACTTGTAACCTGCCATTCGCCCGTTTTGACTGTTTGGCCGGTCGCATCTATTAGGGCTAGCCGGTATTGCTGCTCATGATTTGATTTGAAGCGAACGGATAATTGCTGATTAACCGGATTTTGCAGGATCTGGATATCCTTGCTTGCCGTTCCCTCGCTAAAGGTGACAGCCTTGATAGACGAGTACTCATAACTGCCATCAAAATCCACTTGCTTCAGGCGGTAGTAGTTGGTGCCTTGTACAGGCTTTTGATCCCGGTACTCATATGCTTGTGGCTCAAGCGTAGTTCCGTGACCTCCAACCCGGCCGATGCTCCGCCACTGATTACTGCTTCTGCGCTGAATCCGGAAGTGGCTATTGTTGGTTTCTGACGCTGTGGACCACTTTAAAATGGCTGAACGTTGACCGACACGGTTGACCACAAAGTTGGTGAATTCCACGGGAAGGGAATTGTTGCTAGAGGATGTTGATCCAAAGGTGAAATCGCTGAAATTATTAATAGAATTGGATTGAACATTTCCGCTAGTGGAATTACTACTGTTACCAATATTACTTCCTTCATCCTGCCACTGCGAACCCGAATTTTTAACCACCCGTAAGGTGTTTTGATTATTATTATTTTGAGCAAAAGGTTTGGTTATTCCATGATTCATACCAGCTTTCCAATAAAGCGTAACATTCACACCATTACTTCCTGAAAGCCTATCAAGTGTCCAATACTCTTGTGAACTTATGTTATTAATACCGCTTCCACTAGAGAAACTTGTTGGATTCTTCGGCGCTTTTTTGAAATATTCAGCTGAAAAAGTCTGATTGCTGTTGCCGAGGTTGCTTATTTTTATAGGAGCCCATTGACTACCATCACCGGTGGGAAAGGTAAAATTACTTGTACCTTTCTTTGTAATTGGTCCATCGACAAAAGATGAGCTACCTGAATTACTAACGTTAGCTCCGCTTAAAAAGATTAACGACTCCTCAGGTATTTCCAGAATACCATTTTGGAGATCGAGTGAATTTTTAACCTCTATAACAGTTTCGGCCGTAACGCCATTGGTATTGTTTACTCTCAGCTTATCAATGACCAACTTACTGGAGCCTTGAATGGTCTGATTACTGCTTCCATCGCACTCAAGGGTTCCATTTCCCAGATCTGTTTTGCCATGGTGGATATAATTTTCATTAATCGTCAACAGGCTATTATTGGAAATATCTAAATCAGCACCAGCATTACACCTCGTCAGTCCAACTCCTCTATTGTTTACAACATCCGGGTCATTGCTTTGATCGAGAATCAAAACGTTATCGTTGGATGACGGGACGCTACTTTTATTCCAATTACTTGCATTGTTCCAGCTTGTTCCGCTTGAGCCTTGCCATATATGAGGATCCGTGGCATTTCGCTCATAACTACCAATGTCCGGTGAGCTATTATTGTTTTTATAGCGCTGATCTACTTCCGGTACATTGACAGGCCCATTGGTTCCGGTAGCACCTGCATCTATAGCGTTGCTGCCACTATTCAGGGCCAGGGTTTCAGTATTAAGGTTAGTGCTATTGCTATTTAAAGTGGAGGCTAAATTAAGCGTTTGATTAGATCCAACTATGTTTCCATTGTTGCCATTCGAAAAATGGCTGGTTCCGTCTACCTCGATAAAATTGTGCTCATTGTTATTAAAAGTGACACTACCTTGTGATTGAGCAGACCAATCATGAACATCATTGTCCCCATCAGTATTTTGGGCAATCAGTGTATTTTTGATCCATATGGTTTTATCAGAACTACCGGTTTGAATTTTGATTAAATCAACGCCCACAGCTTCTGAGGCTTTTTGAGAATTAGAAGTTGTATTATAGGCTATGGTGGAATTGGTTAAATTTAGCCTCACTTCCTGAGCCATTCCTATCCCACCAGCGCTTGATCCTGCAACAGAACCTGAACCTGAGGAATTGTGAGCTATCGTTGAGTTAATAATGGTAGCGGAGCAATTATTCCCAGCTATACCACCACCCGATGTTTTTGCAGCGTTATTCGCTATAGTGGAATTGGTCACTTCAAGAAGGTACCTATTCTGGACACGCTGATTATTACTATTGATGGCAACTCCACCTCCAAAGGCATTCCCTTTTGTTGACTTTGCTTCATTGTTGGTAATGGAGCTTCCCTTAATAATTATTTTATTATTATTTTTATTTTGATTGCTGCCGATAGCTCCTCCTTCTACAGCAGGGCCGCCTTGGTTATTTACACTTCCAGTATAATTCGCAATGTTTTTATTGAGTTTGCAGTTGTAGATTTTTACGGTGTAGTTATTCGAACTACTGGAAGCGGGCCCGATGGCTCCACCACCTAAAGGGGGATCACTTAAAGTTTTATTAGTTGTCCATTTAATTTTTCCATACCGGATTGTTAGTTGTTTAAAAGTCACTGTCACATCACTGCTTATGCCAAACACTCTCCGGTCAGCACTGCCTTGAGTATTGTCTGCCTGAATAATGGTGCTCGAACGCCCATCTCCCCTAATAGTTAGGTCCTTTTTAATAACGTAACCATCTTTTTGTTGATCGCCTGTTTCATTTGCATTTGTCCAGTCAAACGTACCGTTTAAATCTATTATATCACCATCTGATGCGTTTGCGTAGGCATCATGAAAGTTGTTGTAAGGATTACTCTGAGTTCCGCCTCCGTTTGAGTTTAAGCTGGCATCTGCATAAATGACAGCTCCTTTTAACGGAAATGAACATGCCCAGGTTAAAGTTACCATTAAGCTAATAAACCTGAGTACAGGTTGAAAATTGTTTTTGAAAAACTTCATACCGTTGGTTTTTAGAATGACTTTGCAGTATTTTCAATCGGAAAAATAAGAAATAATATGCTTAAAGTTCGTTTTATGTTCAAAAAAAACAGTTATACATTGAATTCTATTTATTAAAAAACACAACACTGGTTTAGTTCCTGTAAAAATGGCCAACTCCCTCCCGTTTGACCCAAATCTTTGGTCATCCATGCTAGTTAGCCGTGTATCAATCGGTAAGGCTACAAATAGCGGGGTAATGGGTTGGCTTGCGGTCTATTACAGCGACCAAGGCATTACCCCCTTGGTTCTTCAGTTAAAAGTTCGGCTTTTCAAGGGTCCTGTTGTTATATCTGTCAATGTAGGCACTGTCCATACGGTCATAGATTGAGCTACACCCAACTGTTACTACCATTTTAAACATGGGCTCTTTTTAAAGCAGAATCAATAATGACATCATCATACCCATCACCATTCACATCAACAGCATTTGCAACATTAAAACCAATTTTGTAATTGTTTTTACTAAAACCTATTGATCAATCGTTTGAAATACGCTAAGAACCTTTAGTGTCCGGTTACTGGGCATTTTGGGCTTGTATATATATTGGCTTGCCTTTTACCTTAAACGTTGCCGGCAATATTTGACCTTCAGCATCCCATACCTTCAGTTTTTTGTATTGGATTTTCTGTTATTGATAGCCTTCTTCTTCCTTGAAAAATACCATACCAGGGCTTGGCTTCCGGTTTACGTTATAGCCAATCCGCGGACTTTTTATGTACACTTGAGGTATTGGCTTTTTCCGGCATCATATCATTATCAAATGCTACCCTAGCCCTTGCTTCTTTTTCAGGTACTGGATAGCCATTAATTGCCCATAAATAAGACCACTCCAAAAGAGAAAGGGTTGCGGGAATGTTAATCGACTGAAAATAGAATTTTGAATTATGGTGGGGGGTTCTTAAAACTTGCTGACCACTTTCAGGACCTTTTGACAGCTAGCTGACACCGAAAGCAACCCAAAAGCGGGTAATTGGTTTTAAAAACCGATGATGTATCATTCCAGCCTACTTTTAATTGGAAGTCTCCTACTAGCCAGTCCCGCTGCGGCTGGCGTTTGGCCACAGGGAGCGGGTCAGGGTTACTTCAATTTATCCTTCACCTATTTACGGTATCACGAAGTCATCAACGGGTCCCTGTTTCAGGAAAATGGCTTTAACATCACCAAGCTCAACCGCACCGTACAGGACCACACGCTGAATGGGTATCTGGAATATGGCCTTTCGGACCGTTTAACAGTCATTGCCAATGTACCCTACAAGATCCAGCGGACCGAAAGTGAATGGATATCAACGCCAACTTCCCGTTTTGCCGGCGATACGCTTCCTGCCGGTTCCTTGAATGCCCTGGGTAATATAAGGTTGGGCGGTCGGTACCTCTTGCACAAGGGCGAAGGGTTATGGTCGGTACAGCTAGCAGGTGGGTTCAATACGGCAACCTTCGAACAAGCAAGCGGCCTGCGCACCGGTTACGATGCATGGTACATCACCCCTCGTATCCAATGGGGCAAAAGCTGGGGTAAAACCTACATTTCCACCTCCCTTGGTTACCGCTATAAGTCCAACGGCTATGCGCATGATCTCATAGCAGACAACGAATTCGGCTACCGGTGGCAAAGGGCCTCCGGGAAGTCTACCTGGTTCATCTTCACGTTCGGAGCTGAATTAGCGGTTACCAACGGCACTTATGATGATGAAACAGCCCGCCAAACGGGCTTGTACCAAAACGAGGAGGGATTTGTAGATCCGGGGTTAAAGATCAACCATTACTTCACCGACCACTGGGCCCTCAATGTTTCTGCCATAGGAGCTGTATGGGCTTGGAAAGGCGGGAATCAATTAACCTACACCGCTGGGGTGGCATATGATTGGTAACACAAGCAAGGCATTTTTTGGTGTGGATTTGGGTTTTGGAGTAGCCCTTGAGGTATCAGCGATGCTAAAGGTACCCTCATGGTCATTCCAATCCATAAGGACGTCCCCAACCCGTACTGTGTGTTTAAACTCACTCACGACTTATAACAGTAAGATTTATATTTTCAAAGAGATCTACATTCTGATTTTCTGAATCAAGTTGAATTTTATCAATTATCATTGGATCTGCTACAACATTTGCAGGTCCATTTCCATATTTTGACTAGAAGGTAAAAAGAAAACATTGCAAGCTTATGGTTGAGGGGCTTTGGACGGTTTTGTAGCTTTAAGCTATCACGTGCTGTTAGGCTTTTAATGGTATTTCCCCGGCAGACACCACGTTGATAGGAGGCTCCGGATACCGGTGCGGAAAGTTTGCGACTTTTTCTTGCCATTTGAATGTAAGGGCCATCGATACCTTTTGGCGCTATGCCTGAGGATATTCAGGACATGGGATTAATCAGAAAATCAGACCCCCAAACCCATGTAGGTAGCTTCAGGAAGGTAGAAATGCAAAGCGCTTACCGATACATGCTAACATATGATTAATCCCATCTTCAAAAATATGATTAAGATAGCTGCACCAAAAAGCGGATATTTGTCCGAGAAATTTAGTGTATAACCTAAGGCTAGGTCCTTATGGAAGAACTGGACAAGCTGAACCGTCTTGAGTTTTACTTCCGGAAAAAAGCCCTCATCGTCACTTTTTTGATGGTGATGTTGGGGATCAGCGTTTTGGAGTTGTTGAATTGAGATGACGTTTTTAGGTTTTTAAGCCCTGCTTTTTGTTATCATACCCATGAGATCAGTTTTTTGGGGGCCGTTACATCATACGCATTCCCATAACCCCATGTTTTGGGGTGATTTGCGAAGGGATGACCTTTACAACGGTGTTGGCTATCATCCGCGAGCATGACAGTTGATAACGGCCCATTTTAGCGTAATTTGCGGCATATCCGGTCTGCCTGATCTTGGATCATATGGTTGGTTTAAGGCATGTTGTGGTTGTCCCTTAAGGCCTTGTCTTGATCAAAGCAAAGGAGCGAACAGTAAGTAACCATTAACCAGACGGCCCCTTAATGCCATAAAAGCTTAAGGTTCAACCCGAAGAAGCAAACCCCTCAGGGATATAGCCTTGCTTAGAGCCCTAGCTTTTCAGCAATTCCTGATGGTACGGCATCCTTGTGGACGACAATGGTCAGGGTTTTCGCCTTAAAGTAGGACTGCGTGGCATAAAGATAACCTCCACACTGATTGGAATTCTGCCCCCAAGAGTTTTTTACTAAATAATAAGAATCCCCGTTCTGATCCTCAGCGAGGCCTGTAAGGTGCATCATGTGGTCATCGGTGGTTTGGTAATTGTTATAAGTTTCCTGCCGTTTCTTTTGTGTGACCTCTGCCTGGGGAACGGGATGATGAAAAGCTGAATCCTGCTGACTTTTAGTCATGGCTTCCCAGCTTTTTTCAGGATTAATGGCCACACCATTCCGGTGTGAGAATCCCTTCTGGCTGACATCGCAACCCCAGCCTACGGAGTATCCGTCTTGCAAAGCCTTGTTCGTTATGGTTACCAGTTCATCCATCGGCACATTGTAGACCTTAGCCTGCATCCAGTTATCAGGTACGGAGAGGATAAACCGGGAATAAAAAGGATGATGATTGTAAGAAGCGATCTCTACATAGTTATCGGCATTCAGCCCATGAGCTTTGGCGAAGGATTCCGGTGAATAGGTTTCGCCTTCATAGCTGAATTGGTTCGGAACTTCCCCCATGTAGGCGTCTAATACATTGCTATACCCCTCATCCCAGACTTTGCTCAGCTTGCCATTCGGATTTTTAATGATGGCTTTCACGTAGTTTTTCAGCACCGCATCCAATTCCCCGTGAACCGGCTTATTGTAGGTCATTTGATTACCTTCATAAGCTTGCTCCGGTACCATGCCGTAGTGATCCAGAACGTGCGTCACATCGTGAAAAGCGCCACCTGGGCTAAACTGCAACTCACCATGCATTCGCACATAGCGATCAGCTTTGTCTTCATAAACCCTTCGCACCACAAACATATCCGATAAGTTATGCTCCCCTTCTCCCATCCGCATCATTTCGGATTCCAGAAAAGAAATACCGGCAAAGCTCCAGCAGGTACCAGATCGATTCTGATCTTTCACTGCGGTATGATCCACTACTTTGGTGATCTCAAATTCATAACTGCCGTCCCCCTCGTAGGTGTAGGCCGGCTGAGCTTGTAGCGTATGACCCATTAGCATTATGCCCATTGCGAAAATGCTTATGTAGCGGATTGGTGTTCGCATAGTATTTTCAATTTTTTTTCCAATTCAAAGGTAGGTCTCTTCCGTAAGAATCAACGCAGGCAAGATTAAAGGGCTCACCAATGGATGGTCACTTGCTTCTTTCCCCAGTTTTTAGCCTTTTCAGAATCCTTTCCCATGTAGATATCAATTTTCTTGGTCCATCGCCTATTCATCTTATCCTTGACCAAAAAGGTGCCCTGTAACCCTTCAATCCGGACACGGGTGTTGTGGCTTAGGCCGGAGTCAATGAGGTCACGAGAAACGGCTATACACTTCATACCCGGTTTAAGGGTATCGCCCCATGCTGCTATAGCTCCACTTGATCCGAGCCTGGTTTGTTCGGGTAGGGAATTGTAGGCTGTAGCGGTAACCTCTAAACTTTTACCCTGACCAAACTCACAAGCCTGAAGACCCATGACCAATAGCAGTATCAAGCCCAGTTTTGAAAGACCTGCCAGATAAGCCGAGTACCGGCATCTGGACCGAGCGTAAAAACTTTGTTTATTCATAACTTTCGTTATCAGAAGGAAAATCATAGCTTTTGACATCCGTTATGTAGTTTTGAACAGCACCTGTTATCTGCTCCTCAAGGTCGAGGTATTTGCGCAGGAAACGAGGGTTGAAATTTTTACTCATCCCCAACATGTCATGAAGTACCAGCACCTGCCCATTGACGTGCGGCCCAGCGCCAATTCCTATGGTCGGAATATCAACGGTCTCTGTCACTTGTTGGGACAAAGCAGACGGCACTTTTTCCAGCACGATAGCGAAACATCCAGCTGCCTCCAGGACTTTGGCATCTTGTAATAGTTTATCGGCTTCAGCTTCATCCTGGGCCCTAACGCCAAACGAGCCGAATTGATTGATAGCCTGTGGCGTAAGCCCTAAATGGCCCATGACAGGAATCCCGCTGGAAACAATACGCTCAACTGACGGCTTAATGGCTTCGCCCCCTTCCAGCTTGATGGCATGGGCCCCTGACTCCTTCATCATTCGGATCGCGGAATCAAGGGCTACACTACTGCTGCCCTGGTAAGAACCAAATGGCAGGTCTACCGTCACGAGAGCGCGATTCCGTGCATTTACAACGGACTGGGCATGGTAGATCATTTGGTCAAGGGTTATGGGCAGGGTTGTGTTGTTCCCGGCCATGACGTTACTGGCCGAATCCCCTACTAGCATAATATCAATCCCGGCACCATCCAAGATCCTGGCAAACGAGTAATCATAGGCGGTTAACATGGAAATGGGTTCACCTTGTTTGTATAACTCTTGTATTACGTGGGTTGTAATCTTTTTGTAAGCCTTGCTTGTGGCATTCATAAATAAGCGCTTTAGAATGTTAAATATACGGGCATCCTGTTAAACAACGAAACTTGACTTAGCCGTTGTTTGTAACCAGCGGTTAGTTTGTACGTTTGAAATGCTTAAAGCTATCCCCGTATGAGGAGTTATTTTGTCAGTAAAGGGATCGCCCTGATTAGCCTTTTCTTGCTATTTTATGCTTGTGATAACGATGTTCCCATAAATGCCCCCAATGAACCTAACACAGTTGTTTATGGCCTTTTGGATAAGGGGAATTCAGTTCATTATGTAAAGGTCAATAAAGATTTCGTCAATGAGAACCGGGATGCCCGTGATATAGCCGGAAACCGGGATTCTATCCTGTATGATAGCAGTGTCAGGGTGCGTTTGCAGGAAATTGATGGGGGTGACCCTGTCAATACTTACGAGCTATTCCGGGATACGCTAAACAACAAAGAACCGGGCCTTTTTCCCGATCCTCAACACGTGATGTACCGCACGCCTGAAGTCAACCTGGATCCGGATTCAAGGTACCGGTTGATCATTGATAGGTTGAAGCGTCAAGAACCAGTGACTGCGGAAACTGCTATTGTTGGTGAGGTTAATATCATTCGCCCTGATCCAACCAAGATAGATGGTATTCAACCAACGCTGCCCATTGGCTTTCTAGAAGACCTGATATTCAACCTTAAAAAAGGTGATAATGGAGTATTTTACACAATGAAGTTAAACACCATTGTTACCACCATCGATACCGCCAATGGTACCATAATACGGGATACTGCTGAATGGGAGATCTACCAGCAACAGCAACCTACCGGATCTGAAGGTAGCATCGAAACCGAAAGAGATGCTCAAAACTTTTTCAAAGAAATAGCAGCAGAACTCGATAAAGCACCCGATGAAATTCGACCTTTGGACTCTGTAAGGGCCAACTTGATCGTTTCGGGCGGAACCGAAGACCTGTTTACCTTCCTGGAAGTTAGCGAACCAGCTTTAGGCATTGTGCAGAAGCGCCCGGAATTTACCAATCTTTCAGAAGGCAGGGGAATATTTACCTCCCGAAGAAGGCAAGTTTTCAGCTACACGTTCTCCAACACGGGTAAGGACTCTTTGCGCCTCAACCGATTCACCCGGAATCTGGGATTTGTCCGCTAATCTGGCTGTCTTTTTGTCATAAGGCTTTCTTAGACGTTTCTTTTTGGCAGCCCATGAACCTGTTTATCCTTTTGGCATTTCCATTGTTATCCTCTTTATGAAAATAAAAAAAACTGGGATTTATGGGTAAAATTATCGGAATAGACCTGGGGACAACAAACTCCTGCGTCTCAGTAATGGAAGGCAGCCAGCCGACTGTTATACAAAATAGTGAAGGAAAGCGTACAACACCCTCAGCTATAGCATTCATGGATAATGGTGAGGTGAAGGTTGGCGATCCTGCAAAGCGGCAGGCCATTATCAATCCTGAACGGACTATTACTTCCATAAAGCGCTTCATGGGCCGGAAGTATGATGAAGTTCAGGATGAGCTCAAGCAATTTTCCTATCCCCTTAACAAAGGCCGCAATGACACGGTCCGTGTAACTATTGAGGATAAGGAATATACACCACAGGAACTCTCCGGAATGGTTGTTCAGAAAATGAAAAAGACCGCTGAAGAGTACCTGGGTGAAGATGTAACAGATGCTGTTGTTACAGTACCAGCTTACTTCAACGACTCTCAGCGTCAAGCTACCAAAGAAGCTGGTGAAATTGCTGGTTTAAACGTTCAGCGAATCATCAATGAGCCAACCGCAGCCTCTATCGCGTACGGTTTGGACAAAAAAGAAGAAGATCAAACCATTGCGGTTTTTGACTTAGGGGGTGGGACGTTTGACGTTTCTATCCTTGAGCTAGGTGATGGGGTCTTTGAAGTCAAAGCAACCAACGGTGATACCCACCTTGGAGGTGATGACTTTGATTCGGTACTGATTGACCACATGGCCGAGGAATTCAAAAAGGAAAACAACGTAGACTTAAGGAAGGATAACATGGCGCTTCAGCGTCTGAAAGAAACCGCTGAAAAGACCAAAGTTGAGCTTTCAACTTCCAACGAGAGTGAAATCAACCTTCCCTACATCACCTCTATTGATAATGTACCAAAGCACTTGGTTACCAAGATCACCCGCTCCAAGTTTGAACAGTTGATCGATAACCTGGTAGAGCGCGCCATGGGGCCAACCCGTGATGCCGTTGAACAAGCTGGTAAAAAACCAGGGGATATTGACCAAGTAATCTTGGTAGGAGGTTCTACCCGCATTCCTAAAGTGCAGGAAAAAGTCAAGGAATTCTTTGGTAAAGAACCCAACAAGGGTGTCAACCCGGATGAAGTGGTAGCCCTTGGTGCTGGTATTCAAGGTGGTGTCCTTGCCGGTGATGTGAAGGATGTCCTCCTGTTGGATGTAACACCGCTAAGCTTAGGGATTGAAACGATGGGCGGTGTGATGACCAAGCTGATTGAGGCCAACACCACCATACCAACTAAGAAAACCGAAGTTTTCTCAACGGCTGCTGATAACCAAACCTCAGTGGAAATTAAAGTGATGCAGGGTGAGCGCCCGATGGCCAAGGATAACAAATCCATTGGTAACTTTATCCTGGACGGTATACCGCCCGCACCGCGCGGTACGCCACAAATTGAGGTAACTTTTGACATTGACGCAAATGGAATTTTGAACGTCAGTGCTAAAGATAAAGGTACCGGCAAAGAGCAAAGCATCCGCATTGAAGCTTCTTCCGGCTTAAGCGAAGATGAAATTGAAAAGATGAAGAAGGAAGCCGAAGAAAATGAGGAGCGAGACAAGCAGGAAAAAGAGCGGGTTGAAAAGCTTAACAATGCTGACAACCTGATCTTTACCACTGATAAGCAGCTAAACGAATACGGAGATAAGATTCCGGAAGATAAGAAGCAGCCTATCAAGGATGCGCTTGAAAAGCTTCGGGAAGCTCACCAGAATGAGGAGCTGGAAACCATTGACAGCGCCACTGAAGAACTGAACCAAGCCTGGCAAAATGCCTCTCAGGACATGTACCAGGGTCAGCAAGAAGGTGGCGGTGAACAAGCTGCCGGCGGTGAAGCTGGTGGTGAGCAAACCGGTACAAGTGGCGATGACAATGTGGAAGACGTTGACTACGAAGAGGTCAACGATAACAATAAGAACAAGGATCAGTAGGAACCCTAGTTGATAACTTGTTCTTCCTTTCTTTTCAAATGGGCCGTTAACCTACAGTTGCGGCCCATTTTTTATACCATATTGAGCAGCCTTTCAAGCCTTTAGCATTGCGTGTTCCCCGTTCCCGGTATTCCGGTTTTTATCCAACCCTTTCAACGATTTTGAAGGATTAGGAAGAAGCGTGCAAACGCTTATCTTTTAGCTTATAAGGTTCCGGACTCACCGGTGAGCAGGTAGGTCATAGCTCTGATGAGCTATCGTGCCCGCACTACGATAAGTCGAGTATAAGCCGGATGATGGATTTTGCTCGTGAGGAAGTCCGGGCTTGGTTAGAGCGCCCTTTAGCACGTTATTATCCGATAATTTTAATCGATGCCACTTACATTCCTACCCTTAGAGGAGGAGAATTTCCCTTAATAACAATGCATTAAAAGCAGGAACCTTAAAAACCCCAATTTATCAGAAGCAACTGCCCAGTGTTTAGCGAATCAGGCTAAACAGGGAATCAATTGGTAGCGGAACGCTTAAACTAAATTCTCAGCTTCAGCGGGCTCATTCACCTCCGTAAGCTGCTCAAGTAATCCTGTTTCCATGTTAAACACCCAACCAAGGAGGGTGGGTCCTTCCTCCTTATTCCAGTTATCCTGGTAAACGGAGGTGGCCGCTATATGCTTGATCTGCGTTTTGACGTTGAGCTCCACCAGCTTATCAGTCTTTTCTTTTTGGTCGGTAATTGCATCAAGCTGAGCCTGATGGTTTTCGTAAATGTTACGGATGTTTTGAAGCCACTCATCTAATTGCCCAAATGACTCATAGCTTAAAGCAGCTTTAATACCTCCGCAACCATAATGGCCACAAACTATTACGTAGGGCACTTTGAGGAATTCCACGGCATATTGCAACGAGCCCAGCGCGCTGATATCCTCGCTCGGTATAAGGTTAGCAATGTTCCGATGCGTAAAGATCTCACCCGGGTCAGTCTGGGTAATCTGTGAAACCGGGAGGCGGCTGTCAGCACAGCCAATCCAGAAGAACCGTGGTTGCTGACCCTGGGCCAGTTTCTGGAAGTAATCGGGTTCAGGCCTTGTCTTATCCCTAACCCATGCTTGATTTTTCAGTAGTAACCTATTGGGCATTTTCTAATGGCTTTGATTGATTTTTGGTTTTATTCTTGGTAAAGAGGTGATTAGGCGTAGAGCGTAAACGCTGCATTTCTAACCGAATGTTGCGATGCTGAGCGGTGGTCTGGAAGTCATCCAGCATCTCGTAAATATCTGAATCAATAAACTGGGCATTCCTTCCATCGATAAGCAGATAAGCGTTTTCGGGGATGCTATCCAGGGCTTTCTGAAGTTCATTCTTATTCAGGAAAGACACATCCTTCTTAAAAGAGATCAGGTAGTTATTACCCTGATTAGAGACCTGTATGGCCGAATGAAAATTGGTCTTTATAACAAAGAAAACACCCACTGCCAAGCCAATGGCTATTCCGGTCAAAAGGTCGGTAAAAAAGATGGCAAAAGCAGTGGCTGCAAAGGGCAGGAACTGGTCGAACCCTTTCCGCCAGTAATCCTTGTAAAGCGCAGGATTGGTTAGGTTATAACCCACCATAATCAGAATAGCTGCTAATGAAGCCAGAGGAATCATGTTGAGGATATTGGGAATCAGCAAAACGGTCAGCAGGAGGAAAGCCCCGTGCATAATTGCGCTTTTCTTGGTCTGCGCGCCAAAACTTAAGTTGGTCGAACTCCGAACGATAACGGAGGTAATTGGTAATCCCCCAATAAGGCCTGATAGCAGATTACCCGCTCCCTGGGCTTTCAGTTCTCTATTCGGCGGGGAAGTTCGCCTTTCGGGGTCAATTTTATCGATGGCATCAATACACAGCAAGGTTTCCAGGCTTGCCACTATCGCAATGGTGAAGGCCACCACATAGGTATCAACATTGCCAAGCGCCTGAAAATCCGGATAGCGTAAAAGCCCGGCTAACCCTTCCCAGCCGCTGGCTACGGGTAACTCCACCAGGTGGGATCGGGCAATAGCAAGGGAAGGAAAAAACTTGTCAAAACTGAGCTTAGCCAGGATCCCCACAATGACCACCACCAACGGGGCTGGCACTGTTTTAAAAAAAGATTGTTTTTTTAAAGCGGGAATGCGCCAAATCAGCAGAATGGCAAAAGAGATGGCCCCAATAAACAGGGCACCCGGAATGACGTAATTAAACATCTGGGCCAGGGCCGTCAGGGTATTGGTTCCGCCTTCCTGCATAAAACTCAGGTCCCCTTCCCAATCGGCATCATAACCCACTGCATGCGGGATTTGCTTAAATATGATAATCAAACCGATCCCGGCCAGCATGCCTTTAATTACCGGAGACGGGAAAAAAGCCGTAATAGAACCGGCTTTGATAAAACCCAGGATCACCTGAATAATACCGGCAAGTGCCGTGGCTACCAAAAGCGCCTCAAAGGAGCCCAGGGTGTTCTGCCCATTTAAAACCACTGCGGTAAGGCCGGCAGCGGGCCCGCTTACGCTGAGCTGAGAACCGCTGAGCGTCCCGATTAAAAGGCCTCCGATAATACCCGAAATAATACCGGCAAACAAGGGAGCACCAGATGCCAAAGCAATACCTAGACAAAGCGGGACGGCAACAAGAAAAACTACTACAGAAGAAGGAATATCCTTTTTCAGGGTACTTCGATTTATCATTTAAATTTAAGCTTAAATTTTTTGAACGAGTTAATTTATTTATAACTTTATTATTTCAATATTAATTTAAATTACTATTAATTAAGTTTGAACACGAAATTTATGAATGAACCTGTCTTTCAATTGTTTAAAAATGTTACTTCAATGTTAAACAATCTTTGTTGCACGTTATTTGTCATTTTTAATTTCCCTCTTTAAAAAAGAGTTCACACTCAACAAGACTTGTAGCGATGAATTATCAGCTTAACGTCCCAAACACCATATATTTTATTTTCAAAACATACATTTCTTGGGTGCGCAATAATGTTATTAGCAACTCTATCATCCGAAAAAACCTTATTAAAAAGATCGTTAAATTGTAAAAAAATTCTTTTTGACAAAAAACCTGCCAAATGTAATAGCTGAGTTTTTTGAATAACATGATTGTTAAAAGGTGGCAAAAATCATCTTGACAATCAATCCATATTTTTTCATTACTTTTTAATGCGTAAAATGAAAATATAAACCGGAATTAAAGGCTTATTATCACCGTTATAATTTTATTTAATTTTTACAATAGAATAATTAACAAATAAACGCATTAAAATTTAAATAATTCAAAAAATACCGTTTATGTCCCTAAATAAAAAACTTGTATAATATTGTAAAATTGTATTGTTTATTCAAAAAGGTGCTTTTGTATTTTGAAAGACACTTAAGTACTTTTTTAGTAGATTTGGTAAGCTATTGAAAATCCTAAAAACTTACTTATGAACTTTTTAAACACGCTTAAAGTAAGAATTTTTTTTGTAGGGATCTTAACCCTTCCTACACTGGCCTATTCCCAAAGCGATGAATGGTCATGGCAGAACCCTCAACCTCATGGATTAAATATCAATGATATTCATGTGGCGACTGAAAAAATCGTTTATGCAGCGGGGGATGAAGGTACCATTATTAAAACTGAGGATGGCGGCAATAGCTGGGATATTCTGGAGACGCCCACTACGCGCAATATCAACGCTATTCATTTTACCAATGTGGCTACCGGGATGGCAGTTGGTGATAATGGCACCATTCTGAAAACCGTCAATAGCGGAAATGACTGGGAACAAGTTCCAGCACCAACAACTAATAACCTTTTGGGCGTTTATTTAAATGACGCTTCAAACAGTTGGATTGTTGGAAGGATTGGAACTGTTCTCAATTCATCCAATGGCGGTGATAGCTGGAGCGAGCAAAACGTCAATACCACGAACCGGCTGTCTGATGTTTATTTCAATGATAATAGCAATGGATGGGCCGTTGGCGATGAAGGCCTTGTTTTAACGACCGCCAATGGCGGCAATAACTGGTCAGCGCAGCGTCCTTCAGACGCTACGCAGGAAGATCTGCAGGCTGTTTACTTCCTCGATGGTAATACAGCCTGGGCTGTTGGAGATAGGGGTGCTTACATCCAAACTGGCGATGGTGGTACCACCTGGACAGAACAAAGCAGTGGATCAAGCAATAAACTGAATGACGTTTACTTTACTGATGATTTGAACGGTTTTATAGTAGGGGACAATAGCACCATACTCAAGACGTCAAGTGGCGGCAATAATTGGAATAAGGTGTCTACTAACTTAACCGGGGATCTGAACACAACGGGATTTTTTGGCATTAGTAATGGCTACATTGGTGGATTTCGCGGGATCATTGCCACTAGTGCTAGTGATGGCTCTTCCTGGAGTGATAAATCTGAAGGAACTCGCGAATTTTTAAGTGATATCCACTTTGCTGATAAAGACAATGGCTGGGCTGTTGGTGATAACGGAACTATCCTCAACACCGGAAATGGAGGAAATTCTTGGGATGAGCAGCAAGTTAGCACGAATGAAAATTTTAATGCTGTCGGTTTCTCGGATGCTTCAAAAGGCTGGGCTGTAGGGTCGCTTGGTATTATCTTTCATACATCAAATGGTGGCGACAATTGGCAGGAACAAGGCTCAAATATTACCGAAAACCTGACTGATTTAGCTGTGATTGACAACAACACCGCGATAGCTAGCTCCTTTGGTAAGGTATTTCTAACAACCGATGGAGGTAGTACTTGGAATGAGCAATCAACTCCTATTAATGAGTCATTTAGAGGCATTGGATTTAAAGGACCTGATACAGGCTGGGTCGTTGGTGATAATGGAAAAGTCATCAAAACGGAAGATGGCGGCAATAATTGGAATGAGCAATCAACCCCCATATCTGAAGACTTAAGGGGTATTGCTGTCCAAGATGGAGATGAAGTTTGGGCAGTTGGAGATGAAGGAACCATCTTAAAATTAGATGATGGGGGTCAAACCTGGAGCGAGCAGAGCTCTGGTACTTCATCCGACTTGAATGGTGTAAGGTTTATAAGCCCTTCCGCTGGTTGGGCTGTTGGTGATGACGGCACCATTTTGAGAACCACCGATGGTGGTAGCTCCTGGGATGATAGAAATGCGCCCGTAGAAACCACTATCACGGCTATGGCTCGCCCGGGTAAAGCAGATGGCTGGGTCTCCGGAGGCTTTGGTGTTATTCTGACTTACACTGGTGAAGGCAACTTCTTGGGGGTTGACAACCCTCAAGCGGAGCAAGCTTCTTTCGCTGTGTATCCCAATCCCGCTTATGAAAGTATTAACCTTAGCAATATCAAAATGGAAGACGCCAAGTATAGGCTTATTACCTTGACTGGTAGTGTGGTAGAGGCAGGGAAACTCAATGATAACCAAGCACGGGTAAGGGTTAGCGAGGTCCCTGCAGGCTTGTACATTCTGGAGTTAGCCAATGAAACCAGGCAGGAGACCAAAAAGGTTATCATCAAGTAATTTCTGAATAAATTTAGCTTAAGTTTTAAAAATTAACCATAAATCCCGGCTTCCTTTAGCCGGGATTTTTATTTTACCCTAGCCATTGTTTGTCTTAACTCAGTTGTATTAATAACTAAAGGCCAATTTTACCCGAATTTAATTCAGCTTGCTACCAAATAAGGCGATAAAACTTTAGCTCAAACTTAAAAGAGGGCTATGCGATAAGGAATTGGCTTTTTGTCAGAAAATTCTGGGAAACAGGCTAATGAAGCTTTTCAGAATTATGCCCTGGGGTTGCAAGCAGGAACCGGTTTAGATAATTGTGGTAAGCGAAGCCTCATGTTCGATATTAGTTACCACCTTGAAGTAAGCTCTCTAAGGCCGAATGCAGAGAAAACAAGTATCTTAACAATTTGGTTTTAGGTATTTCATTGGTTTGAAATAGGGACATCAGCCATTGAAAGGTTTTTATACGTTTCGCTACTGCTCTGTAATTGAGCTAATTTCATCCTTATGCTTTAACCATCAGCTTTTTAATAATCATGCCATTTTGGGGTTCGACCGTCATGCTCTAAAATGCAATAGGTAAGCCTTTTACTGATAGGTTTAAAAGACGCTTTTTTAACCTTTACCCTTCAATAACTTATCCTTAAGAACTTTAACTGACAGGATTTTATCGCTAGCGATAAGTTACAAACCTTACCCCTCTCCTATTCAAACAATCTCTCATTGCTAGCGCCTGAAACAGGAGGCGCTTTCCCGCTTAACCGGTATTTTATTTTTTCGCAAGTTATTAAGAAAAGGCTGTAAACCTTTACAGAGCCTTGCTTATTTTAAGATTAAGTAAACTTTAAGGGACTTTACAGAAAAGATCGGTATGAGCCAGCTTGACAATCGGTCAAAAACGATTCCTTCCCTGAACTACGCACCGGGTATTCCAGTCTTACCTAATATCCTAACCAAAACCATGTGGGGTTTATGGCTTTTATCCTCGGGCCTATCCTATGCCTACTTCCAGCATGGCTTTGGCACCCAGACGCCCGGTCTGTTCCGTATCGATGGCTTAACCCTCGTAATGTGGGTAGCTGCTACGTTTTTTAGTGGTATCATCCACAGCTATGCCCGCCGATACATGGCCGGTAACCACCACGTTAAGCAATTTTTCCTCACATGTTTTGCTTTTACCTTGGCGGTTATGCTCTTAACCGCAGCGGATAACCTGTTGATTTTCATTGGAGGCTGGCTGCTTATGGGGCTTTTCATGGCGCGCTTAATAGGCCACAATCGTAACTGGGGCGAAGCCCGCTTAGCCGGGCGGCATGCCATGTGGTTTTTCCTGGTTAGTACCCTTTTCTTAATTGCAGGCAGTGGTATCCTTTTCATTACTACGGGAGACACAGCCTTTTCAGGCATGGTCGCGCTTTTAGAGCAAGGATCGAAAGGGATTATAACGATCGCTGGCCTATTTATCCTGGCAGCAGCTATGATTCAATCGGCACTGTTCCCCTTTCAAAGCTGGTTAATGTCTTCCATGACAGCACCCACACCTGCATCGGGTTTGATGCATGCGGGCTTTGTGAATGCTGGAGGTATTCTGTTAACCCGCTTCTCTCCTGTTTTTTACTATGCGGATCTGTTAGGTCTAATCGTACTGATAGGCGGCATTGGCGCTTTATTTGGTAAATTCTGGAAGTTTGTCCAGCCGAATATCAAGCGTAAACTGGGTAGCTCTACGGTTTCCCAAATGGGTTTTATGTTACTCCAATGCGGTTTAGGCTTCTTCACGGCTGCTGTAACGCATTTAGTACTTCATGGCTGTTACAAGGCTTATTTATTCCTCGCTTCGGGCAACCGGGTTCAGCATTCCGTACCCAGTGAAAAAGACCGAACCCTTGCCCAATGGTTCCATTTGCCCATTATTCTGATTAGCGGTTTGCTGGGCGGATGGCTCTTTGCTGCACTAACAGGTAAGGGTACCACCTTTAACAGTGGTGCTTTCCTTCTATTCGTGGTCATCCTGACCATCGTCCATGGTACGCAGGATATCATTAAGCGCAGTACTTTCAGCGGATGGCAGCGTTTAGCAGCCATACCGGTCCTCGTTCTACCTGCAATCCTGATTTATTCCCTGTTCTTTAATACAATAGCTGCTTTCATGCAGGGCCTCCCAATGGTTCAACAGCCTACACCTATTGCTTGGTATCACTTGGTGATCACCGGCCTTTATCTGGTGGCTTTCTTAGCGATTGAATTTGAGTGGTTTAAACGGAGCCGTAGGCTTTATGTTGCCTTAATGAACCTCTCCCAGCCACACTCAGCAACCGTTCTCACTTACAAGTAAAAAACCATGATCCAGCAAGAAATCCTTAGCGAGCAAATAAAGGTTTCATCTGAGGCTATGGCTAAGTCCTGGCCGCTGTATGCGTTTGTTACCAGCAATCCGCTGAGTGGTTTCGAAGACCACCATTTTGAAGATGCCATTCAGCAAGCCCGGCAACTATTCAACAGCAAAGGGTTACCTTCTGCTCAAATGCTCCGGAAAGCCTGGAACGAAGGTCATATCAACCCCGAAGCCGTACAATCAATACTGTCAAGGTATAATATCAGCGAATCACCGGAGGAACACCTTCAAGAGTTGGAAGCGTCAGCCGCTCAGGAGCAATTTAAGCTGAATCCCACTCAAAAACTGGATCGCTTAATGGCCAAATGGCTAACGGCTTTCATGGATGAAGACATGGCCGAGTGGCGGATGCCTGGACGGAAACATGGCTTTTACCTTGCTTGGAAAGACCTGGCTCCTTTTGATCAGCAAATTCCTAAAGCGGCTGAGCTGGAAAAATTACCTCATGAGGTGTATGAAGCTTTAAACCGTGTAATTAAAACGTACCCCGAAGAACTTCACCAGGCGTTATTTACGGAACAGTTGGCAGCATTACCAGGCTTCACTGGTATGATCCTGTACCGGCAGGAATACCAAACGCGTTGGCAGCAGCGCTATCCGATCAGCCTTGTGGAAATGCTGGCCGTCCGCTTTACCCTGGCTCATCACATGGGCTATGACCTTACCCCTCAGCAACCTGATCTCAATCGTACCAATTCATCACCCAAACCCGAACGCCTTTGGCTACTAGCCTGGGAAAAGACCTACCATGATGGGCTTATCCATGAGCTTCAGCAAAACCTGGCTGCTAAGCAGCCCAATACCCTTCATCACCGGAATCCGGAAGCACAGCTCGTTTTCTGCATAGATACGCGCTCTGAAGTTATTCGCCGGCACATTGAGCAAGCCGGAGATTACGAGACTTTGGGGTATGCGGGATTCTTTGGTATTCCAATGAATTACCAGCCTTACCATTCCAAGCTGGTTAAAAAAGCATGCCCTCCGATCCTTTCTTCTGCCTATAAGGTTACAGAGAGAGCTGATGATGGCGATAGCGAAAACTCCCATCAATATGACCTCTGGACGGAGTTCCGTAAGGGCTTTAACCGGTTGATTGAAACCTTCACCAATAATGTTCCGGCATCTTTTGGCTATGTAGAGGGAACAGGCGCTTACTATGGCCTTAGCATGATTACACGGACGTTAATCCCTAACACGGTTCGCCGCATTGTAAATAAAATAAGCCAGGTTATACCCGATCCGGTTCAGTTCTGCTCGCCCACCGTCAATAAATATAAGGATAACCAAAATGAGCCTGATGCAGCCATAAGCCTGGAAGCGCAGGTAGATGTCGCCAAAACCCTGTTTGACTTAACCGGTTGGAAAAATTTTGCAAAATTGGTAGTTCTGACGGGCCATGGCAGCGATACGCAAAACAATCCTTTTGGCTCTAGCCTGGATTGTGGTGCCTGTGCCGGCAATCCGGGCCGACACAATGCGCGAACGCTCGCTAAGATCTGCAATGACCCAGCGGTAAGAAATGGCCTTCAGCAAGCAGGTATCACTATTCCGGATGAAACGCTGTTCGTAGCAGCTGAGCATGACACGACCACGGATGCCATCACCTTATTTGATCAAAATGTGCCAGCCATTTACCGTACAGGCTTAGAAGCGCTTAAAGCTGATCTGGCAAAAGCCCAGAAAGGAGCAGCGGAGGAACGGGTGCTGACCATGCGCAACCGGAGCCACTCAGGCAAGCAGGAGGTCCAAAAGCGCTCAGCAGATTGGGCTGAAACCCGGCCAGAATGGGGATTAGCAGGCAATGCGGCTTTCATCATTGGACCACGTTCACTCACTGAAGACCTGAACCTGGAAGGTCGCTGCTTCCTGCATACCTATGACTGGTACACCGATCCTGAGGGGAAGGCATTGGAGGCTATTATGAGCGGTCCGATGGTTGTTACCCAATGGATCAACAACCATTACTACTTTGCCAGCGTGGATAACAGCACCTTTGGCAGCGGGTCAAAAGTTACGCAGAACGTTACCGGTAAGTTTGGAGTAGTGCAAGGCAATGGGGGTGACCTGAAAACAGGTCTGCCCCTCCAATCACTTAACCTGGATGACAACCATTACTTTCACCAACCCTTACGACTGATGGTGCTGATCCATGCGCCAGTCCGCATAGTGCAAGACATCATAAACCGAAATCAAGCCTCTCTTGGTCGGCTGTTTGACAATGAATGGCTGCACCTCCGCATCATGGATCCGCAGCAGGGGAACAAGGTGATGACTTATCGCGAGGGTTTTTGGAAGGCGAAATCCGTGGAGGCTTAGCACGATTAAGCGGTTCCCTATACTAATACCATACTGCTTGGCTTAGGTTATTTCCGGGGTTTCAAAACCTGGCTTAGCAACGCTACTGAATACGGAATGCTAAGCGCATGGCTTATCTGACATGAAAGGTATTCCAGGTGGTTTTTCCCGCATACCAACCTTCCCTTCTTTTCGATGACCAGTTTACACTCAATCACTCAAATATTTAATTGAATGTTTGCATGGGTTTTGCTTACTTGCTCAGAAAATGATTTACGATGGCTGATAAAGCATTAAAACAACAACTGTTTGAAGCGTTGGCTCAGATTAGTGCTGCCATGGATAGTCCTGTAAGATTGGAGATGCTGGAAGTGCTGACCCGGGGTGCTTTATCCGTAGAAAAACTGGCGCAGCAAATGGATATTAGCATTGCCAATGCTTCCCAGCACCTGCAAAAGCTGAAGCAGGCTCGCCTGGTAACCGTAGAAAAAAGGGGAAAGCAAAACCTGTATAGCCTCGCGACCCCTCAGGTTTACCAATTGTTGGAAGCCATGATAGATCTTGGCGTTGCACAATCAGCCGAACTGAAGCATTTGGTATCAGCTATCCAAGGTCATCAAGCGGATGTGGAATCGATTGATCTGGAAACTTTGCAAGAACGGATCAATCAAAATAGGGTCATGCTAATTGATGTAAGACCAAGAGAAGAATATCAACAAGGGCATATTCCCGAAGCGCAATCCCTACCATTGGAGGAGCTTCAATCTCAATTGGATAAGCTCCCGGATGATCAGGAGATCATTGCCTACTGCCGGGGTTCTTTGTGCACGCTGGATGAGAAAGCCCTTCAACTGCTTAAAAGTAAAGGTTATCAAGCCAGTAAGTTTACCAAAGGATTTCCAGAATGGCAGGCCAAAGGCTTAGCCATCGAAAAGGCCTAATCATTTTAACAACCTATCTAAAACTAAAAAGCTTAAAGCTCATGCAAGTCAACGGACCTACTTTTAGTTACCGTGAATTTTTGGAATGGAGTAAGGAATTGACGGATGCGGAACAGACTTCAGGACCTCAGCAGGAATCCCATCTGATCGAATATACTGCCTTGAACCATACCCGAATGGAGCGAATTGAAAAGCGGGCTAAGCTGAATGATGAATTAGAAAATAAAATTGATCAAATTGAAAATCCCCAGCATTGGGTGTTCCTGACCGAAACCTGGTGTGGCGATAGCGCTCAGAACCTGCCGGTCATTGGTAAGGCCTCGGAATATGCA
Source organism: uncultured Sphingobacteriales bacterium (assembly GCA_964542585.1). Classification (GTDB taxonomy): domain Bacteria; phylum Bacteroidota; class Bacteroidia; order CAILMK01; family CAYYUA01; genus CAYYUA01. The sequence continues at coordinate 25,543 of CAZIUI010000019.1, forward strand.
GGCGATAAAATTCAATTGACCATTGCATTGAGGGATCAGAACACCCATTTGATCGAGCAGTACATCCCAACGCTGGGAATGGCGATCCCGCGCATCCTTGCTCTGGATGAGGACGATGAATTGCTGGCGCAGTGGGGTTCCAGGCCCCAACCGGCTCAGGCATTCATTGATAAATGGAAAGCTAACCCTGAAACCGTTTCCAAAAAAGCGGTGCAAAAGGAAATGCAACTGTGGTATGCCAAAAACAAACATCAGGCACTGCAGCAGGAATTGATCACCTTTATTGAAAAAGCTAAAAAAGCTCAATTGGCCTGAATGACTTTTTCATTTCCAAATTAGTTTAATTTACCGAAACCCTGACATCATGAAAGCAACGGAAAACGGATCACATTGGGAAAACATTTATCAACAAAAAGGGCCGGAGGAGGTAAGCTGGACGCAAGAAATGCCGGAGACTTCGCTGGCGTTTATCCGGGAGATGAATTTGCCAGCTAATGCAGCCATTATAGATATTGGCGGGGGCGATAGTAAACTAGTAGACTGGTTGCTGACAGAAGGTTATCAAAACATCACAGTGCTGGATATTTCGGCTACAGCCCTCAATAAAGCCAAAGCCCGTTTAGGGCCGGAGAAAGCCGAAAAGGTCACATGGATCAACAAGGACATCATCAATTTTCAGCCTGAGGAGAAGTACGATATTTGGCATGACCGGGCTACTTTCCACTTTTTGACAGAAGAAATGGCTATACAGCAGTATAAGTTGCTCACGCAAATAAGCATCAATCAGTTTATGATCGTTGGTACCTTTTCGGATAATGGCCCTCAAACATGCAGTGGTTTGGCGATCAGGCAATACGATGAAAAAGCTCTGAGTGATTTATTCTTTCCTGCATTTGAAAAACTTCATTGTAAAAGGGAGACGCACCTCACACCTACGCAGGCATCGCAGGAGTTTTTATTCTGTAGTTTCAAAAAGCAATAATTCTTTAAGGTCCACTTAACTTTTATGGAAAAGAAACCCTAAAAAAGCAGGCATTTTAATGAACATGCAATATACTACGATACTTGGTTTGATGACCATGCCCATCCATGATCCTCTTTGTAAGGAAACATTAAATTTGTAAACATTCAAGAGAAGTATGGGTTGGAATGCTTGAATTACTAATTTTAAATTGATGACCATGCGTAAAACCTCAACCCTTACACCACTCAATTGTTGTTGCTGTTGTCTAACAAAACGATGGTGGACAGGCTAGGGTATGAATTAGTTAAAAATCCCAAATAATATAAAACACGAAGTTAAAAGGCCTTTCCACCAAACGTTGGAAAGGCTTTTTTTATGTTGTAGCACCCCTAAAAATGAAGCCATGGAGGCAACAACGACAAAAACCCCTAAAATTTATGTCCTTCACGAGAACAATGAATGGATAGAGCCCTTAAAAGAAGCTTTCCAACAGCAGGGTTTACCTTTTGAATTTTGGTTCATCAATGAGGATTGCCTTGACCTGCATGAGGAACCACCGGATGGCGTCTTTTACAACCGCATGAGTGCCTCAGCCCACACAAGGGATCACCGCTATGCCATTGAGGTGGCAGAGCCCATTATAGCCTGGCTGGAACGCCATGGAAGGCGCGTCATCAATGGTCGACAAGCACTTAACCTAGAAGTCCGCAAAGCTGAGCAGTACCTGGGTCTGCAACCTTTTGGCATAACAATACCGCATACGGTGGTCGTTAATAACGACCAGGATTTGGTTCAAAAATCTGAACAATTCCCGCATTCTCCTTTCCTTGTAAAGCCCAATCGGGGTGGAAAGGGCGCCGGTGTTCAAATGTTCGACTCGGCAGAAGATCTAAAAGCCCAAATCGAAAAGGGGACTACCCAATTTGAATCTTTAGATGGTATTCTACTACTCCAGCAATATGTAAGACCTGCTAATGGTCATATTGTACGGTTAGAATTCATTGGCGGCAAATTCTTTTACGCTGTACAGGTTGACGCCACAGGGGGTTTTGAACTTTGCCCGGCTGACCAATGCGAAACCAATGACCAGGCAGGGGACGAATTTTGCCCAGCTGATAACACCAATGGGGGATTCCAAATCCTGAAAGGTTACGAAGATTCAGCAATACCCATTTATGAGCAATTTTTAGCTGAGCACGGGATTGAAATCGGGGCAATTGAATACGTGGAAAATGAAGCTGGAAAGCGGTTTGTGTACGACATCAATATCAACACCAACTACAATTCAGCGGCTCAACAGGCAGCCGGAAAGTCCTACAATGGTATGGGGCGGATAGCAGAATTGCTTGGAGCTGAACTTGAGACGGTCGGGGCGGTAGCTAAGTCCTATCCTTAGCGGCTTTCATCATTACTTCGGCTTGTGGAATTAAACCTGAGAAAGAGCTTTAAGGTGAGCTTTACGGCCGAATGCTTTATTCTGGTAGTCTCCACTTATACCTTTTCCATCTTAAGCCTTGGCGGCTAATTAAGTGCTATTCGGATAACATTTCATAATGATCCATCTTATTCAAATTAAAGGTCCTTCTTGTAATGTCTTCTTTTAGAGCCAATAATAAGCTCGCTTGGGCTTAATCCATGATAGAAAAATACCAGTTACAACAACCCTTTAACTACTATAGCCAGTATAACCAACCCACCAATTTAAACCTTTATTTTATCATTTAAATAGTTCAAGCCGCTCATTTTAATAATATTTAGAGCCATAAAACTTAAGTAAAATAGCAATTTAACATTAAAATATTAAACTAACAACCCTTACATCCACGCAACTATCTGATTAAAAAACGCTTACTTCTTTCGATAAATAATACCCTATGTTAGATTAATGGCCTAAATTTTTCGATTAAAATTGTATTTTAGCCGTTGAAATAAAAGGTTTAAAAAAGAGCTTATGACTATTAAAATGAAAACTTCCCCTCGCCAACAATTAAGCAAACTTCAATGGCTAGGCATTGCCGGAGGTAGTGTTTTTATCGTTGCTATTGTGGGGTGGCTTGTTGGTGGCTTTTTATTGACACAGCCCAGTGAATCAGAGGCCATCAACATTACCTTTACAGCCAAGAAAAATGGGAATTGGAACAGCCCTTCTACTTGGCGAGCACCGGGATCAGGTAAAACCATCCCAGGAAAAAATGACAATGTGAAAATCCAAGGAAATAATGTTAAGGTTAAAAACAGCGGTATAAAAGTGGATTCTGTTATACTCAAGGGCGGATCCATTAAAATCCTGCAAAACGGAGGAATAACGCTTGGTTACCTTAACATGTATCATACCTCTCAGAATATTACCTACAAGTATGGAAACGCCACCACTTACAACCCATCTGAGCTAGATATAACCAAGGGAAAAGCTGAGGTTAAGGGATCCATTGCAATGGTAAGTGGCGGAAGCGCCCCCAATAACCACTCTGTCCTTGTAGAAAACAAAGGGGAGTTGCTATTGCAGGGTAAATTTGCAGATCCCGATGATGGCGACCTTAACGTTAAAAAAGGTGGCTTGCTAACCTTAAAGGGTAGCCAACAGCAAACGCTTCCAGGCAATAGTTTTGCCACAATTCACCAATTAAAAATCAATAACACGGCGCCTACTAAGCCCCAAGTAAAACTAACCAAAGACCTTTCAATCGAAGACAGTTTAATCCTTAAAAACGGAGTAATTGCAAGTTCTGATTCCACAAAGCTCACTTTGAAAAAGCAAAGTGGTATAAAAGGCTGGAATGCCTCAAAAAGCTATATTACGGGCCTGTATTCAAGGAAAGGTGGTAATACTGACAGCCTTATGTTTAAAGTAGCTAAGGGAAATCGAACAGCCAAGGTAGCCGTGCATAACATGTCCCAAAGTCAAACTTATGAAGTTACCTACAAGAAAAAGGATCCAAATAAGCAGTTTAACAATAACATGGCATCGGGGTCCAACCTTAATTTCATAAGTGAGGACGAGTACTGGAATATTCAAAGAACCAGTGGGAGTGGTAAAAGCCGGGTTTCCTTGTTCTGGGATAATCAGTCACCCTCACACCTCAGTAATATTAACAGGGATACCAACTTAGTAATAGCCCACTATGATACGGCTAATAACGTATGGGAAAATTTAGGGCATTACGATTTAAAAGGGAACGTCAATGGAAAAGGCCATGTAACAGTAAAAAATGTGCAATCCTTTAGCCCGTTCACATTCGGCTCTACTGACCAAAATAGCCCGCTACCGGTGGAACTCATAGCTTTTAAGGTTCAGAACGTAAAGGATCAGGCTAAATTAACTTGGTCCACTGCCTCGGAAACCAACAACAGCCACTTCAAGGTTCAAAAGAGCACTAGTGGAAGCAACTTTCGCAATATAGGAAGAGTGGAAGGATCCGGAACAACCCTTGAAGAGCAAAACTACCTTTTTTACGATGAGGAACTGGGAACCGGTACCATTTATTACCGCTTGAAACAGGTGGATCATGATGGCTCTTCTGAATATTCTAACGTAAAGGCCATCGCAGTCAATGATTCCCGTTCCAATAAAGCTTTAAAAGCCCTGAAAATTAAAACCATCGCCCCGAACCCTTTCAGGAATGATTTTGAAGTCAAATATGACCTCAAAAAATCTCAGCGGGTTACTGTAAGCCTTCGGAATACAAGGGGTGCCACTCTTTATCAAAGAAGTTTTGTAGGTAATGAAGGAATCAATGAATTCAAGTATAACGAGGGCCACAAGCTTAAGCGCGGTGCTTACATTTTAACAATTAAAGGTAATCAGCAACAGATCAGCCAGAAACTGATCAAACAGTGACTTCAAAATCTAGTTAAAAGAACTTTGTAACTTTAAAATATCACCATCAAAAAAGCCTTTCCACCAAGTCTTGGAAAGGCTTTTTTATTGTTGTTAGTCAACACCCGATCAAGGTAGTAGGCAGAACTTCTGTGCGCTAAGTAGCCATCAGGGGAGAAGCGAGCTTTTGAAATGCTTATGGTTGACAGCTAAATCGAGAAAACGACTTTTAAATAGTTGTTTTTGATCCTTACTCCTATCCCTAAAGAAAAACAAACCTATGATGCTTAAAAGCTTCAGATCCCTTCCAATAGGCCTTGCGCTGGTCATCGGATTGGCCTTTGGCTTAGCAGCTTGCGTTTAAAAAATGATACCCTTCAGATGACCGTGTTGGTTAAGGGTAAGGGCCCTTAAAGAGCCTACATTTCATCTTAGGAACTCCTGCGGGTTCCAGCGTATACAAACTACAACACGGTAACCTTTAAGACGGAAAAAGTTCGGGCTGAATAAATCCAGATCTTTGTGCTAAGGCACTCAAAGGAATACTAGACCGAAGATATTTGATGATTTAGGATATGGTCAATACAATATGAAACTTCGGTATTGCTTGTCTTTTATCTAAATTGATTCATTCTATATGAAAGCCTGTTCAGCCTGGTAATCAGTACTTTAATGGCTGAGGCCATTGAATCTTGGCTTTCTAAGTTTAAGCGTCCAACTTTTAGGGTCTTTTGAATAAAAGCGGCTGAGCAGATTACAATCTACCTGCTTATTTATGATTTTTGCTGCAAATTCAAAGGCAAGAAATGAGATTCAGTATAAAATTCAAACATACCAGTGTTTTAATTTTATTAGGCCTGTTTAGTACCTTCAGTTATGGCAATTCAAGCGACTTCAATAAGCAGTATAAGAAAGTCATTCATTTACTAGGAACAGACCTGGAAGCTGCTGACTCCATAAGTAAGGATTTGCTTAAAAAGGCGAGGGCACAATACCATGACAGCCTATTATCAAAAGCCTATTTCCTGAATGGCATAACCAATTACCACCAAGATCAACCTGCTTTATCCAATTACTACTACAGAAAAGCTATACAAACCCCTTATGCGATGGCTCATTCGCAATTTATGGCCAAGGTCTGGAATAACATGGGCACTAATCATGAAATGATGGGTCAATATGACTCTGCCTATCACTATTACAAGCAGTCATTAGCGGTCAAAAAGCAATCCGGGGATACCCTTGCCGTTGCCAACATGTGGCTCAATCTTTCAGGGCATGCAACAAAACTGGGAAATTATGACAAATGTGAAAGCCTACTGACAAAGGCTTTACCTTATCTTAAACATTACAAGGATTCACAAAGCGTAGCATCAGCCTATCAAACGATGGCATTTAACCAAGCGCAGCAAGGTAATTCTGAACAAGCCATTCCCTATTACAAAAAAGCTTTAGCTGTATATGAAAAACTAGGGGACAAAAACGGAATGGCTCAAAATTTTGGCAACCTGGCCTACCGCTATCATGACCTTGGGGAGTACAATAAAGCTTTAAGTTATTTGGATTCCCTCAGTAACTTACTACAGCATTATCATAAACCCTCTATTTATTTCAAGGAAAAATTAAGCCGGGCGGAAAATCTTTTAATGCTGAAGAGAACCGATGAAGCTGGGGCCATTTTAAAATCCCTTGTGGCTAAAAAGCAAGCTATGGCCAAGCAAGGCATGCTCCAGCATTTTTACCTGGCCTGGATGGGGTGGCAGGCATCATTAGGGCATATGGAAGAATTTCAAAAAACAAGAGAAACCTACCGGAAACGACAAGATTCCCTGCGAAAAGCCATGTTAAGGCAAAAAACCAATGAATTAAAGGTTTTGCACAACCTGGACAAGAAGAATGATTTACTGGAACAAAAGGATCAGTTAATTACCCTAAAAAGCAACCAGAACTTTTGGCTCACGATTGCTCTGGTCCTTGTGGTGGGGCTTTTACTGATAGTAAGTGTTCTATATTTTAAAAATTACCAATTGAGGCAAGTCATAACCCAGCTAAACCTGGCAAGCTTTCTTAACCTGAAACCCATTCAAACAAGCCCTGAAGGTATTCCAAGTAACCCCCAAAATAGCCAAAAAGGTAATGGCTTAAGTCATGTTTTCACGCATACGGAAAACCTGGTGAAGGAAGAGGAATGGTACCGTTACAGCAACTTAACCGTCAAAATGCTGGCCAAGGAAATTGGTACAAATCAACTGTACATTTCCAGGGCTATTAACCACTATAGCGCGCTCAATTTTAACAACTACCTGGATCATTACCGGATTCATATAGCCAAAAAGCTGCTCCTTGAGAGGAGTAATGAAGAAAATGCTATTACCAATATTGGATATGAGGTAGGGTTTGCCAATCCAAGCACCTTTAGCCGAACTTTTAAGAAGCTAACGGGGCTCACTCCTTCTGGTTTCCTACAAATCAATAAGCAATAGGTCACTTGCCAAATGATCCAATAAAGGTTTGGATTTGATCAAACTAGCAACGCTAATAGGCAATTACATTTTGCAATTTAGCTTTCCCTCATTTTTAGAACCACTTCCCTCCTATTAGATAAGTTTGCTTTATAATTAAAACTTCATCCACCCTTCATGGGGGTTTATCCCGTAAAAGGAATAGCCGCTGCACTTGCGTAAAATAAGGCATCAAAGCCTACAGGGCCTACCTGGCGATTCAATGGGTTAGGTCATCCATTTGTTGTCCTTTCATGTAACTAGCCATCGCGCCTTCTTTCATGGCATAGCTGGCATAGGCGATAGCCTGCAAGGGTAATTGTTGCAGGATGTAATCGGTTAACAAAGTGGAGACCCCCATCATTGGTACGCGGAAGGCTTCCATACCGGGCATGGCTTGCAATTGATCAGCCGTGCTTGTCAGGACCTGGTTTCTCAGCTTCGCAAAGCGCTCAAAGGAAATCGTATAGGAGCGTGGCAAGGGCGTTTCCGGCCGGTCTTCCTGCTGATGACGGTCCAGCTTAACAAAGGTTTCAAAAAACCCGGAGGCGCCCACCAGCAGTGAGGGCTGGTAAGCTTGAAGGGTGGGTAAAACAGGCGCCAATGCTTCCCGGAGGTAGGCCTGAATGGCCTGCTTCTCCGCTTCCTGCACCGGAAAGCTATGGGGAAACTGCCGGATCAGCCGGGCCGCTCCGATCTCCAAGCTGCATTTCCAGAGGCATTCCTGGTTGGTACCGGCGATCAGCTCCACACTGCCCCCGCCAATGTCCAGGATCAGGGCGGTTTGCTCGCCTATATCAACTGCTGTGCGGGCACCTTCATAGATGAATAAGGCCTCTTGATGTCCTTCGATTAAGCTTACGGCGCAATTCAAATAATCCCTGATCTCTGCTAAAAACTTGGGAGCGTTGGTAGCGTTGCGCAAAGCAGAAGTTCCCAGAATTTTTACAAGGTGGGCATCGTGGGATTCAAGCTGCTTTTTGAAGGTTGCTATCGCACTTATGCCTCTTTCATACGCACCAGCAGAAATGGACCCCTCTTCAAAGCCGTCAGCCATTAGTTTTACCGGCACCTGCTCCCGGTGCAGAATGGTGAGGGGTTGTTGTTCACTTTTCCGAGCAATTAAAAGGTGAAAGGTGTTAGTACCTAAGTCAATAATAGCTAAGGGAGCATGCATACTTTCAAAGATACCATTTGAATCCCGGTAGTCGTTAATTTAGAAATAGGCTGTAATTTTGGCTTGCTATGAGGAAAACAGGCCGCAGATCGGAATATTGGGGTTGGGTAAAATGGGTGCTGTGTTTATTGACAGGCTGCCTTATGGTATCCCAAAACTGGGCTGATACTACGCAGGTAGAACCTATCAAAGTTTTTAAGAAGCAGTATCCGGAAGTGGATTCCTTTATTGTAAAAGCGTTTACCTATCAGGGGAACGAAAAGACCAAACCCTTCGTCATGCACCAGGAAATGGATTTGGAAGTAGGAGATACGCTTAAAACCAACCGACTCCGTTCTACACTTAAGCAAGCGGAAAAGCATTTGATGAACACCGGCCTTTTTAAAGAGGTCAAAATGGTGCCAATTTGGCTAGATCGAGGAAAAGCGCGGATCATAATCGGAGTAGAAGAACGCTGGTACACCTTCCCAAGACCGCTTTTCGATCTGGCTGATCGGAACTTGAACAATTGGATCTTTAACAATAACGCCAAGCTTGACCGGGTAAGCTATGGTTTGCGGCTAGTCCAAAAGAACGTCCGCGGCCGAAAAGAAAAGCTTGAAGCAATTACCCAGCTTGGGTATAACCATCGATTTGGATTGTACTACGCTATCCCCTACTTAAGTAAAGGGAGTGATTTTGGGCTGCGCTTTGGTGCCAGTTACAACCGTAGTAAAAAGAGTCCTTTTTCAGCTGAAGGACAAAACTTGAACTTTTATGAGGAGGAGGAAACTTATGTAAATAAACAGTTTTCATCTCAAGTTCGCTTAATTAAACGGCCAACCATTAATATTTCGCACAGTTGGGAAGGGGAGTTTCACAGCAATTGGGTCGCTCAGCCCATCACTCAGCGTAATCGGGAATATTACCGAGGTGAAAAACAAGCGCAGCGATTTTTCCGCTTGCGCTACCAATATCAAAGGGATTACCGGGACCGGGTGAATTATCCAACGGATGGTTACCGGCTACAGTTGGAAGCCTTTCAATGGGGGCTCGGTGTTTTTGATGGACCTTCAATAACTGCTTTTAATGGAAAATACCAGGTATTTGAACCTATAAATGATCGGCTTACAATCGCAAACGGAGTAGCTGGGCGCTATTCTTTACCGGGTAACCAACCATTCTCTATAGAAAAGGGCTTTGGCTACGGGAAAATTTTTGTCAGGGGCTATGAGTACTATGTGATTCAGGGGCAGGACTACGCCCTGAATCGTAATGAAATCCGGTATCGCATATTCGGATCAAAGTTTAACCTACCGGGGGTCATTCCTGACAAATTTCAGAAGGTACCTGTTACCTGCAGGATCAAGGCTTTTGCAGACCAAGGCATCGTATGGAATCACTATGCGCCACCGGATGCAAAGAACCTGGCCAATCAGTATCTAACTGGTTATGGGGTTGGTTTAGATATCACCTCCTATTATGATTTTATCTTTCGAATGGAATATGCGGTGAATAACCGTTCGGAAAGTGACTTATTTTTCCATTTTGGCTTACCTTTTTAAGGAGCGTTAAAGCTTTTATGCTGGAAATCACCACCTAAATAATGCTAAATGACGATTAAGATCTTTGCCACCGGCGGCACCTTTGATAAAACGTATGACGAAATAAATGGTACGCTGGCTTTCATCGAAGATACTCACGTTAGAGGGATGTTGCAGTTAGGACGGTCACGGCTCAGTACAAGGGTCGAGACCCTTATGATGGTGGATAGCCTCGAAATGACCGATCATCACCGTGAGCACATCGCCCAATCATGTTTGCAAACACCAGAGCGTCAGGTTATCATTACCCATGGCACCGATACCATGCCTGAGACCGCAAAGGTTATTGCGGAAAAAGTTTCGGGAAAAACGGTGGTTCTCACTGGAGCCATGATACCTTATCGCTTTGGTAGCTCTGACGGGATGTTTAACCTTGGTAGCGCCCTGGCTTTTTCCCAGTTACTACCTGAGGGAATTTATATAGTCATGAATGGTCAGTACTTCCCATGGGATAACGTCCGTAAAAACAAGGAAAAAGGTTTGTTTGAAGCTATTGATTAGTTTGCTTGGCGTAGGTTAGGCACGCTTCCCAATCATCCTGGTAAAAGGCTCTTATTGCCTGCAGGTAATCCGGCGGGTACAATTCTATATCATTTACCCAATCCTTTGGTAAGAGCTGACTCGTGTACAACAGGGCGTAAGACCCCAGCATTTCGCTGCGGCGCTTAAGCCACCTTAGAACCCGTTGATTGGGGAGCTTGCGCCTGGGGTTGAAGAATTTGCTCCCATACTTTCGCATAAATTTTAGCTGCTTATCCGAATAGGAAGCATGAAAAGGCTCGAGGTCAAGGGTATCCCAGTTAAAAGTGACGCCAATATCCCTTGCCATTTGGTTAAAGAAGGCATTGGGGTCTGCTTTGAAGTCCGCGTGGAAATAGACAAGTGGTGGATGATCAAAATGGTACTCCAAAGCCCGGATGTACTGCATAAAATGGACTTCCGATATTTTCCACTTGCCTTGGTCATGCTCTAGATCTAAAGATAAAGGCAGGGAAGCCTGGCCACCGTTTTTCAGATACCGGCGGTACTGGGAGGCGATCCACTCATCGTGGCGGCGCAGTAAAATTAGCGGCTGGACGTCATGATAATAGTGGCCAAACCATGCCACTTCCGCGGGCAACTGCCGGTCAAATTCCCGGGAAACCAAGTACGGAAAAGCCTGCTCTTTATGAATAATATGAGGAGCCTGGCGGTAGCGGGTTCGCTGGATATAGCGAACTCCTTGTAATTTGGGGAAAAAACGGTACTGAAGGTAAGTAGAGGCGACTTTTCCCAAGCCTACATGGAAAAAAATGGGCGGTTGACGTGACGTGTCCATGGTATGATTACCCTCATTCAGTACGCAAAAGTAAGCCCGGTAAAGGCATTAAAGCTAAACAAATGATTGAAAGTCATCATATCCACGTTTTGGTCTGTTGATGCTCACCTTGATAAAACGTTTAGGGATCAATACCCGAGGAGGAAATGGTTAAAATTCGTTGAGGAGAAGGCCGGCTATTTGGTAAAGTTTGACCTCCGCCAGTTTAGCGTCATATCGCGCATTGGTAAGGCGGGATTGCGCCCGTGTGAAATTGACTTGTGCCTCTCGGAGTTGTGTAGAAGTAGCCTGACCGGTCTGATAAGCTTCACGGGTACGTTTCAGGTTAAGCTTTGCATTGGCCACATTCCGCTTTTCCATTCGCAGGGTTGTCAGGTTTTGCTGGTAATTGGCGTAAGTGTTGCTCAGGTTTCGCTGAACATTCAGCTTAGTCTGCTTTCGTTGATACTTTTGACTCTGAAGCCGCATTTCAGCATTTTGCTCCCTGATTTTGTTTTGAAACCCTGTGAAAAGTGGCATATTTACCTGAAGTCCTGCAGTGACACCATTTGTTTGCTGTTCTTGTAAAAAACCTGCATCCTGGGCAGTTCTACTGTAATCATAACTACTAGTGAGGTTTACTTGGGGCCAATAATTGGCTTTCGTAATTTTTTGCTGCAATTGGGCGGTTTTGACCTGCATATCAGCAGCTTTTAAGGTGCTATTCTTCTTTTTGGCTGCTTTTAAAAGGGCCGCTTTTTCCAGGTCTTCCTGAATGGTGACATTATTATGAACAGCTAGATTTTTCCCGGGCGCTTTACCAAGCAATACCATGAAACTGCGTAGGGCGTTGCGGTATTGGGTGTTGGCGGAAATCAGATTTGTGCTGTCACTATCCAGGTCAACTTTGGCATTTAGCAGATCCACACGGGATTTATTCCCGTACGCAACCTGATTTTTGACGCGTTTTAAGCGTTGTAGAGAAAGCTCAACCGCTTTTTGCGCTATGCTTGCTTCTCGCCGGAACCGAGCCACCCGGTAGTATTGATTCACTACCTGGTACAGCGTCTGCTCAATGGTTTGACGTGCCTGGGCATCGGTCAGGTTTTTTTCTGCTTTAAGTTGCCGGTAATTGTAGGTATTACCCAATCCATCAAAAAGCGTATAATCCAGATTGATACCGGCATTCAGGCTTGTGGACTGAGCACCTGTTATATTTTGTTCACCCAAAGGTTGGCCAAATTCCTGATTGGTGTTTTGATTCTGGAAATTTCCGCCTGAAGAAAAACTTAAGCTGGGTAACATACCAGCATTCCCTCTTGTGGCGCTGTTTTGGCTGATCTTCTTGCGGGTATTGGCCACCTTAATGTTGTAGTTATGCTCCACTGCCTTTTCGATGGCCTCTTGAAGCTCTAAGGTATCCTTTTCTTTTTGGGCTTTTATATCCTGTGACAAGCCTAAAATAAGCGATAGCGCTAACAGGCTTTTATAGCAAATAAATTTTTTGATAGGATGCATACTAATCTTCATCACTGATTTTTGTTTGGTTTTCGCGAACAGAGGGTTCCAGTTGTTCGGCCACGGGTTGTTGCCCAGTCCATAGCCAAACTACACCATAGCGTACCCGGTTTAGCAAAATCAGCATTACCGGTAAAATCAAAAGGGTAACGAACATTCCGAACAACATTCCATAGGCTACTGATACAGCCATGGGCACTAGGAATTGAGCCTGCAGACTTTGCTCGAACATCAAAGGAGCCAGGCCGCCCATAGTCGTTAGGGTGGTTAAAAGGATAGGCCTGAACCGTGCAATTCCAGCATCGTGAACAGCTTGGGTGAAAGGTTTGCCTGTTTTTAGGCTTCGATTAAGGTAGGTGACCATCACCACCGCGTTGTTGATTATGATACCGATGAGCGCAATGATGCCATAAGTGGATAGGATACTGACAGGAATACCCTGGATCACATGGCCAACTGCAACTCCGATCAACCCAAAAGGCAATATCAGGAAGATGAGGAATGTTTGGAGTACCGAACGGAATACAACCATAACGATCGCCAACATCAGGATTAAGATGATGGGTAAAACCTGAGCTGCTGATTTCCCTACCTTCCCGGATTCGCGGGTTTGACCTTCGAAGGAAGCGTCTACACTTGGATACTGGCTAAGGATATCAGGTAAAATATCGCCTTCAATCTTTAAGTTGATATTGGAAGCTGAATATTGAGGGTCTGCTAAGTCCGATTGCACGTTGATTTCACGCTCGCCACCACGATGATTAATGGCCAGGACGCCCCGCTTTATGTTATAGGTGGCAAGTTCCTTCAAAGGGTAGTTGCCCTCTGGCGTTCGGATACGCATATCTTCCAAAGCCTCGACTGATTGCCTGCCGGATTCTTCCAATCGAACCCAAACCTTTACTTCATCCAGACCTCTTTGTAAACGTTGGACTTCTTGCCCAAAAAAGCCACTCCGGACCTGCTGCATCACCGTCCTCAAATCCAAACCTAGCATGTGGGCTTTCTCCTTCAACCTCAGGTTGATTTCTTTTAACCCCTGTTGATCGTTGTCCACCACATCTTTGAGTTTTTCCATGTTATTAAGCTGCTCTTTCAGCTTAGCTGTGGCTGCCTTCAGCTTATCGATCTTCTCGCCTTTTAGTGCAATAGAAACAGGCTTACCAAAAGGAATACCCGATCCATAGGTGAGCTTATTAGCCCCAACCACAGGGCTAGCTTGGCTACGAATAAGATTAGTGATTTCGAAAGCTGCTAATTCGCGGTATTCGCTATTCAGCAGAAGGATTTTCATGGAACCTTTGTGGGTAGCAGGACCAGTGCTGGTTTGGATATCCTGGATATAGGAGCGGTCATCATCGCGACTTTCATTCAGGCTGTCGTTTACGGACCATGCTGCTTGCTTGATTTGCTTTAGGCGATTTCTTACAACTTTAGCCCGGGTCCCGGAAGCCATTTCCAGGTTGACATCGATCTGGTTTCTTTCAATGTTCGGGAAAAAGGTGGTCTTTAAGTAACCTCCACCAAATAAGCCTACCACCAAGAGTAAAAGCGCTATACCCGTACCCATGGTGAGGGCCTTGTTATGTAAACATCCCCACATTAGTGGACTGTAAACCCGATCTCTTAAATAGAGAAGGACTTTATCAGTGTTCCGGTTAAGGAAGTTCTTTTCTTGCCCGCGTTGCTGAAGGGCTTTGGAATGCGCCATGTGAGAAGGAAGGATCAGGAACCCTTCTAAGAGTGAAAAAAGTAGTGCAGCATTCACGACAAAAGCCATTTCTACGATAAACTCCCCAATCCGACCAGCTAAGAAGAAAAATGTAGAGAAAGCAATAATGGTAGTTAAAACCGAAGCCATGACTGCTGGCAATATTTCAATGGTGCCCTCGGTGGCAGCTCGCTTAGCAGGCACACCATCTTCAAATTTCTGGTATATATTCTCACCGAAAACAATACCATCATCGACTAAAATTCCGATTACCAATATCATTCCGAATAATGATATAACATTAATAGTGATCCCATAGAAGCCAGCCAATATAAACATGCCCATGAAAGAGAAGGGAATAGCTACTGCAACCCAGAAGGCTAAACGAATATTCAGAAACAAAGTAAGTATAATGAAAACCAGACTTAAACCGATTAGCCCGTTTTTGGTTA
Source organism: uncultured Sphingobacteriales bacterium (assembly GCA_964542585.1). Taxonomy (GTDB): domain Bacteria; phylum Bacteroidota; class Bacteroidia; order CAILMK01; family CAYYUA01; genus CAYYUA01. The sequence continues at coordinate 40,563 of CAZIUI010000019.1, forward strand.
GCAGGTCAATACGATTATTAAGGGATTCCGACCGGTCACGGATGATAGTGGCTTCTACAACGTCATTTTTCTTATTGAAATCCTTGATATAACCACGGAGGTATTCGGTTATCCCTAGGATATCCTGGTAAATGGTATTTTGCACGGTGACGATGACCGCTGGCTTCCCATTGAGGTAGGAGCGTTCCGGATTGTCCTTCCATTGATCTTTGACGTCTGCTACCTCTTTGAGACGAATAACGGAGCCATCACTACCGGTTTTAACCACTATATTTCTCAATTGGTCAGCATAGTATCGCTTCGCATCCGCCCTGATCAGCATCTCTTCCCGGTTGGTTTTAATCGTACCACCGGTTAATTCCAGGTTTGCTTCGCGAACGGCCTGGCTAACCTGGGTATAGGTTAAGTTATAAGCGCGAAGGTCACTTTTTCGCAAGCCTACTTCTATTTCTTCCTCAGGAAACCCGCTAAGTTTGATCTTAGAGATTCCATCCCTGGCCCTTAATTCATCTTCTATGTTTCGGGCAAAGCTTTTCAGCGCTTTTAGCGAAATATCCCCGCTAACGGCAAATCGCAGGGCTTCGCTGAGGTTTTCTTGTTTAAAAACCTCCAAGGGCTCCATATTAGTCGGGAAAGAACTGATACGATCTATCTGGTTCTTGACGTCCTGAAGGATAATATCTGTATTGTAGCCTTTTTTAACTTCCACGGTAACGGTAGCGCTGTTCTCCTTGGAGACCGAGGTGAAACGGTCGATCCCCGTTAGGCCTTCAAGGTTATCTTCTATCTTTAGGACTACCCCTTGCTCGATCTCTTCAGGGGAGGCGCCGGGATAAGTGACGTTAATAATTATGGTATCACTTTCCGTTTCAGGGAAAAAACTGGAATTGAGACTGGTTAGCCCAAAATAGCCGAAAATGATTACTAAAACTAAGCTAAGGTTAGCTACAATGGGATATTCTATGAAATAACCGATTAGTCTTTTCATAAGAGATGTTGTTTAGAGGGCTGCGGTTTTTACGGGCTTTACGCGCATACCTTCATAAGCACTAGGTATCGCCTCATCTAACATTTTGATTCCGTCCTTAAGTCCTTTTACGATGGCTGTTCCGTTGCTGCTGTGCATTAATTGGATGGAGGCTTTGTGTAACTTTTGATCACGGATGACCCACACGTGTTTCTCTTTATCTATAAAACGCCTTGGTATTTTGCATGTATTGGATATGGTTCCGGTATTGATGGAGCCCTCTAAGTACATGCCTTCTTTAAGTTTTTTGCCCGCTGTGGCAATTGTTACTTGTACACTTTGGGTGTTAGCATTGACTTTTTTGTTAATCCGAATGACTTCTCCTTGCCACTGTCCGGGTATATCACTTGATTGAAGGTTAACTTTATCACCGTTCTCAACTTTAGTGAGTTCACTAGACCCTAGCGCTACTTTTAACTCATACGTTTTAGGCTGGATAAACGCCCCCAACTTTTGACCAGGCCTCACCAGCGTTCCGGGTTCAATTAAAGCTGTTGTTAAAACACCGTCAAACGGAGCGCGAATGGTAAAATCCTGAAGTCGCTTTTGTTGGGCTTGGATGGTATTGTAGAGGCTGTAAATGTTCCGGGCTGAAATAAAGTAATCTACTTGTTCTTCCTCCACGTTTGGCAAAGGAGGTAAGGGTTGATCCAGTTTTATGCTTTTAAGGTAATCCTGCCATCGGCTAAAATGCTTCGGGTAATCAATTTTCAAATCTGGTAGCATCTGGGTGATGCTATTTTTAAGGTTACTTTTTTGGGAACGCAGGTTATAGGCCGCTTGCTGCTTATCAATTTGAACAAGGATATCTCCCTTCTGAAAACGCACCCCTGTTTTAAAATCATGATCTGAACGCATAAAGCGCCCTTGAACTTCTGCGTAAATTTCTATACGCTGAGCAGCTTCTAGCTTTCCCGTCACTGGCACGGTAGCTTTGTTAGCAGTGTTATTGATAGAGCGGGCTTTTACCGCTCGAGCTTTCTGCTGCTTGGGTTCCTTTTCTTTTTCCTCACTGCTTTTCATCATCCGGCTAGTGATGAAACCCGCACCTGCCAGGATTAAAATACTTAAAACAATGCTGATCTGCCGAAACTTCATGCTGAATTAATTTTGAGAGGTTATTTGCTAAAAGAAGTATATAATGACACCATTATTAAGTAAAATCAATGCCTAACTAGAATTTTTTAGGATCAGTTATAACATTGTACAGGTTATTCAAAACCTGCTTGCATGTTTTGAGCTCGGTATCATTGAAATGATCTTCAATGAATTGATTGGTGGAATTAGCGATTATGGTGAGTTCCTTTTCAAGGTTTTTTCCATTATCAGTTAGGTAAATAAGCTTATTTCGGCGGTCTTTTTCATCGGCTTGCCGATAAAGCCAGTTTTGATTTTCCAGGTAATCAATCATCCTGGTGATCGTTGTTTTGTCTGAACCTGTTTCTTTAGATAAAAACTGTTGTTTTTGACCACCTTCCCGGGAAAGTTTACTGAGAATGACCCAGTGATCCACCGATAAGTTGTAACCATAATCATGGAATTTACGGGTAAGTGTTATTGCCAGCATTCGCGCTGCGCGGCCGACCAAAAACCCCATTGTGTTATCAATCTCCGAATAGTCTGCCATTAGATAGTTGCTATTAAAACTGTTGCAAATGTAATTAATGTAACATATTTGACATATTTTGGTAAAAATTGTTCACGATTTCCCCATCATTTAATGGACCGGACCAGGTTTATGATTTTCTCAATGCAAGCTAACTGGAACGATACCCGTATTTTTGGGTAACTTAATTACCGCGAAAACCACATGATATGGGAGGATTAACCATATACCGCTCTTCAGCCGGATCCGGTAAAACGTTCACCCTCGTTAAAGCCTACCTACAACTGGTATTGGCTAACCCCAGAGAGTACCGGCATGTGTTGGCTGTAACCTTTACCAATAAGGCTACAGCGGAAATGAAAGACCGCATCCTGCAAAACCTTCTTCAGCTCGCAAAAGGGAAAGGAGGAATAATGCAAGATACGATCCTTGCTGACGCCGATAACAAAAACCTGAGCACCCAAAACCTGCCAGCTAGAGCGCAGGAGGCCCTTAACCTACTTTTGCATGATTACAACCACTTTGCGGTTTCAACTATTGATAGCTTCTTTAACAAGGTTGTACGCGCTTTTGCCCGGGAACTGGGACTTCCCGCCAACTTTGCCCTGGAAACTGAACAGGATCGCATACTTGATGAAGTGATCGATCAGTTGATGATGCAGTACTCAGAAGACGAGCAGCTTCAGAGTTGGCTTCAGCAATTTGCAATTGAGAAAATGCAGGAAGGACGGAGCTGGCAGATCAAAGCTGACCTGAAAAACCTTGGCAAAGCCCTTTTTTCTGAACAATACCCCCTTATACAAGAAAGTATCCAGCGCAGTGAAGGGGATATGAAAAGTTTTTTGGGGCCATTAATGCAGCAATTGCGGGAACAAAATGAAAAACTTAATGACTCCCTTGTTCATCGCTGCCAGGAGATCCTGGATCAGGTTGCATCTCACGGCCTAACTAGCGCTGATTTTGCAGGCGGAAACAAAAGCAGCGTCATTAAATGGATTAAAAGTGTTCATGATGATTCCAATTATTACACCATCAATAAGCTAAGAACCGCCCTCAGCGGGTTGGAAGGGTATGATAATTTGGTATCCAAAAGTAAACCGGGAAAAACCAGGCAGGCGGTTTTTGATTGTGCAGATGCGGGCTTGTGGTATGCCCTTATTGACCTCCAGGATTGGCTTGAAACGGCCATTCCCCGATATGTTACAGCGCAAGCAATCCGGGAAAATGCCTATCCTTTAGGCGTTTTAGCTGACCTGAATCAATTCCTCCAGGCCTACCGCAGCGAACACGAAATGCTGCTGATAGCGGATCTTAATAACCTTCTAAAGGCGGTGACAGGTGATGTAGAATCTCCATTCATTTACGAGAAAGTGGGCAATACTTATAAGCACTTCCTGCTTGATGAATTTCAGGACACCTCGGATTTTCAATGGGATAACCTCAAGCCGTTACTAATCAATGCCTTGGGGGCCAACTATTCGAGCCTTGTGGTTGGTGACGTCAAGCAAAGTATCTACCGCTGGCGGGGAGGAAATCCCGATCTGTTGGTCAACAAGCTTTATCAGGACCTTGCACCCTTCAAGGCTCAGTTGAAGGAAGCTAATCTGGATACGAATAGGCGCAGTTGTGAACATGTTGTGCGTTTTAACAATGACCTTTTTGGTCGGTTACCCTACCACATGGCGGAGCAGCATGGTGAAGAAGGGCAATTTATTACACAAGCTTACCAACATGTAGAACAACATTGGCTTCCTGAAAACCAAGGCCAGGGTTATGTGACGGTTAGTTTTTTGCCCACACAGGAGCACTCCTATGGGGATATGATTGAAGAGCCCTTATTGCAGACTATTCGGGATCTTGAAGAACGAGGTTACAAGTACAGGGAAATAGCCATTTTAGTGAGAGGTAATGAGGAAGCTCGCTTTTACGCCCAAACCTTGGGGCAAGCAGAGCCGCAAATACCAGTCGTTTCCAGCAATAGTTTACTGATCGGTCAATCTCCGAAAGTACAACTTTTGGTCCATGCCATGCAATACCTTAATGATCCTACGGATACCCTGACCCGGGCTTATTTGCTGAATGATTATTACCTGTACTTACACCCAGAGGAATCGTTGGATCACCACGAACGCTTTCAGCTTGCACTGGATCATGAGCAGACGTTATCTGCCTTACCTACGGCGTTCCGCGAGCAGCGTTCTTTTTTGGTTAAGCTGCCTTTGTATGACTTGGGAGAGGCCTTATTGCGGATCTTTGGATTAGTAGCGCTTTACGATGGTTATTTGCAACGGTTTTTGGATGTCCTCCTCGATTTTTCAAAAAAGCAGCAGCCGGATCTAGCAAACTTTCTCCAATGGTGGGAGGAAGAAGGCCATCAAGCAGCGGTGATAGTACCTAAGGGGGAAGAGGCCGTAACCATTGAGACTATTCACAAGGCTAAAGGGCTTGAATTCCCGGCAGTACTGCTACCAGATATTAGCTTCGGCAATTCAGGCAGCGGTGATAAGTGGTTATGGGAAACTTCCTCAGTTACTGAATACCAAGCCTTGCCTTACTGGCCTATAAAGTTTAAAAAATCCCTTGCTGATAGTTTTTTCAGCCAAGCTTATGAAAGAGAAGAAATGCTAAGCACGCTGGATCATCTGAACGTCTTGTATGTTGCTTGTACACGGGCTTCGGATAGCCTTCACATTTGGGCGCCCAATCCCCTTAATAAAGATAGAGCTGTAAGTCAAAGTAAGCTAAACGGGCAAGTTTATGAGGTGCTCCGGGAGTTAGCACCTTCAAGCTTTCATGGGGGAAGGGATCAGCATGAAGTCCTAACATGGGGCTTCCCACCACCAGAAAAGCAGGTGGGTGAAGCTCACCAATCCGGTTTTCTGGATCATCAACCTCCTTCCAACAGCTGGCGGGGAAAACTAAATATCCGGCCTAAGGGAAGTGATATGCTCAAACTTTACGAAGGCGAGGTATTGGAGCGCATCAACCAAGGTATTTTGATGCATGGTATCATGGCGCGGGTCCATCATATTGAAGATGTACCGCAGGCCGTTGAGCATTTTTACCAATCCGGCTTAGTTAGCAGCGATGAAAAAGTAGCCTTGAAAGCCAATGTTGAATCTTTAATTAATCAGTCAGGCATTCAGGAATGGTTTACAGATCACGATTGGACGGTCCGTAATGAGCAAGAATTGCTTTTACCAAATGGAGCTGCCTACAGGCCGGATAGGGTCCTTACTAAAGGTAATCAAGCACGCGTAATGGACTATAAGACAGGAGAGCCGCATGCATCACACGCCAAACAAGTGCGGGAATACAAGACTTTACTTGAACGGGTAGGATACCGCGATATACAAGGGTATCTCTTTTACTTGGAAAATGGAAAGCTGGAACATGTGGCTTAAAATGCCGTGGTGGCGAGCGCCTTAAAAGGCTTTGATAATCTTCACGCGCTTGCCATTTTTCATCTTAGCGACAAAGGGATCTTCTAATCCTATTTCCACCAAATCTCTCCGGAAAGCGCGGGCAGCATTGGCTTCTTTGAAGCGACCTAACGTAAGCTTAAGCACACCGTTTTGCTCTTCGAAGGTAAGGTTGGTTACCTTATCACCATAGCGGTCAAAGCTAAAACTCTCAAATGCTCCTATCTGAACCTTGTAGTAAGTACCGCTAATCGATGCGCCACCTTTATTTCCCGTAAAACTAGCTTGACGAGTCGTATCTTTATTGCTTTTCAAAGAATCTATTACAGCCAGTTTCTTTTGATTAACAGCCTTAAGGGAATCTACTGCACTTTGAAGTTGATTATTGCTTTCCTTCATCTTATCAACCTGCTGGGCTGTAACCTGCCGCTTATCAAATGTAAGCTTAAAACTCCCGTTTGGCTGATAAAACTGAAAGTAAGCCAATAGGCCAGTGGAAACAATGAATAGGATGATGAAAAGGATTAAGAAACCGGTGATCTTTCCTTTGCCACTGCCTTCTTCAATATCTTCATATTCTTCCTCCTCATTGTCCTCGTCTTCTTCCTCTTCATCTCTTCTATTATATTCCTCATCCTCATTGCTGTATCGGTCATTATCGTATCGTTCGTCAGCCATAGTGGATGATTTAATATTTATTGTTAAGCAAACATAAGGAATTCAAAACACACCTGCCAAAACACTTTGAAAATTACTTAATTAATTAAAGCGCTGAATGCCCCATACGCGGAGTAGCAAGAAGCCGAACAGCATGCCTCCCAAGTGGGCCAAATGGGCAATTCCATCACCCTGCCCACCTGATAATTGCAGGTACAGCTCTATAAGCCCCGCTCCTATGACCAAATACTTCGCTTTGATCGGGAAGAGGAAATAGAGGTAGATATTCGTATTCGGGAACAACAGCCCAAACCCCGCCAGCAAGCCGTAAACAGCACCCGATGCTCCAACAGTTGGAATATTATAAGATTGGTATAGGCTTACCATATTGTTCTGAACACCAGATGAGAGCTGGTCAATATTACTGATTACACTGCGTAATTCAGATTCTGTTGTTGCTTGCTGCAGAGCTATTAAATTACTTTTTGAAACACCGGCAGCTTCTAATTCTTGATAAACGGATAACGCTTCCAAATAATTAACCCCCATGTACAGCGCTGCAGCCCCAAAACCCGCTACAAAATAGTAGGTAAAAAAGCGCTGAGCTCCTAATACCTGTTCCAGAACACTGCCAAACATGAAAAGGGCGAACATATTGAAGAAAATATGCAAGAGGCTGCCATGCATAAACAAATGCGTGACCACTTGGTAAGGCGCAAAATTGGCCGAGCCAGGTAAATACAGCCCAAGGTTTTCAACCAATGATACGCCAAACCCGAACTTGAAAGCTAACGTTGCCAGAAAGCCTAGGCCATTAATGATTAAGAGGTTCTTGGTAACCTCCGGAAGAGTGCTAAAACCACCGGGACTTAACATGGTTGAATTTCAGGTTTTATCAAATTTTTTTTCAAGCTCTTGCATGGAAACTTTGATGAAGACCGGCTTACCATCCGGTGTGTAGTAGGGGATTTCACAGGCAAAAAGGTGGTCAACCAATCGGTGCAGGGCTTCTGATGAATGACCTGACTTGGTTTGGCGGCTCACATGGAAGGCCAATGATCTTGCCAGGTTCTCTTTACGATCAAGTTGTGCGTAGCGCTGGTGATGCTTGTAATCCTCAAGCAACTGCTCCACGGTTTCCTGAATATTAGCCCCTTCCAGGTCAGCAGGCACTCCGTTGATCAAAAAGGCCTGCTTACCAAATTCTTCAATGTCAAAACCCAACAGCCGTATATCGGTTAAAAGGTCATCCAAAAGCTGTTTATCTGCTTTATTAAGCTCCAGGACTTCCGGGAAGAGCTGCTGTTGGGAATAGGCCATCTGTGCTTTGAGCGTGGCCATATAAGATTCATAGGCAATGCGCTGCCGGGCATACTGCTGGTGAATAATGAGTAAGCCCGATTGAATAGGCGAAATAATGTATTGGTCCTGAAGGACAAGGAAAGATTGTTGTAAGGATCGATCGGTTTTACGGTCCCACAGGGAAGGGTTCTCAGGTATGGAAGAAGCGGTACCGTTTGTTGATGTTTCTTCTTGGTTTTGACTCAATACTTGGTAAAGCGCTTGCCAATCTTCCTGGGAAGTCTTCTGCTGCCCCTGCCAAGCTTGCTGACCGGTTCCTGCTTGGAAACCAGAAGAAGGGCCGCCATTGCTACCGGGCTGCTCCACGGGGATGCGACTCCGCTGTGATTCTTGAAATTCGGGATCTTCTAGCGGATTCCGCTCAAAATCAATTGATGGGGCCACATGGTGTTGGCTAAGTGCTCGCTTGATGGCAGGCTTTAAGATCGCGTAAAGGCTCTGCTCATCCTGAAACCTTACCTCTGTTTTGGTGGGATGAATGTTAACGTCCAGCTTTTCAGCGGGAAGGGTAAAGTTGAGAATATAAACCGGGTGGTGGCCTTCCGGTAAAAGGCCTTCGAAAGCTTTGACAACGGCATGATGCAGATAAGGGCTACGGATGTACCGGTCGTTAACATAAAAGAACTGTTCGCCACGGGTTTTCCGCGACAGTTCTGGCTTTCCGATAAAGCCCGAGATATCAAAAAGTTGAGTGGATTCTTCTACCGGTACCAGGCCCTCTTCATATTTACGTCCCAACAAACTTACGATCCGTTGCCTTAAGCTACCGGGTTTAAGGTGGTAAATCGTCTCCTGTCCATTCTTAAGGGTAAAGGTCAGGTTAGGATAAGCCAGTGCGACATGGCTAAACTCTTCAATAATATGCCGGTGCTCAACGTTATGAGATTTCAGGAAATTTTTCCGGGCGGGCGTATTGAAAAAAAGGTTCTTAACGGAAATGGCTGTTCCCTGCTTACAGCTTATGGGCTCTTGGGTTTTGAATTCGGAACCTTCGATCACCATGTAACTGCCAAGCTCCGCATTGGCGGTGCGAGATTTAGCCTCCACCTGGGAAATAGCAGTTATGGATGCCAGGGCTTCGCCACGGAACCCCATGGTACGAATATGTTGTAGGTCATCGGCCTCTTTAATTTTTGAAGTGGCATGTCTTTCAAAAGCCATCCTCAGGTCGGCTTCCGTCATGCCATGCCCATCATCAATAACCTGGATGAGTTGCTTTCCGGCTTCCTTGACGACCACTTGTATATTTTGTGCACCTGCATCAAGGGCATTTTCCATAAGTTCCTTAACCACGGATGCGGGGCGCTGCACTACCTCACCAGCCGCTATTTGGTTGGCCAGACTATCAGGTAAAAGCTGGATTGCTAGGCTCATGTATCAGCACTAACTTTTCTCACAAAGATGAATAAACATAAGCCCATACCTGCCATAGCGGGATAGCCCCCAATGTAACCGAGGTAATAAGCAACGGGTAAGGATAAAAGGCCCATTAGCATCAAGACCCGAATAGAACTGTTCTGCGCCCTTAATTTTCGTTTGTGTTGCCATTGTATCCGTTCGCGAAATTGGCCCCTGATCTTACTACTGTTTTGCTGAGCAGCCCCGTGGTCAAAATTTAATCGCTTTTCCGAAATGCGCCGCTCCCGATCCTTCTCAGGATCATAATACAGTGGTTTGTAATCAAAACGGTTGTGAGACGGAAGTTTTATAAAAGATGGCATCCTTGGTGTAAACATAAATTATGTTTGAAACAAAGTTACAGCCTCTTTGATTTTTATGGCAGGAAAAAGTTGGTAAAAGTAAGCCGGCTAAGGGTTATGATAGTTGGGAATCATGCTTTCAATATACAACCATTTTTTTACCTTTGCCAGTCCAAAATGAAGTCCTATGTACGCCATTGTTGAAATAAGTGGGAAACAACTAAAGGTGCGTGAAAACACAAAGCTTTACGTAAATCAGCTACCCGAAGAAGAAGGTAAGCAATTGGAATTTGACCGTGTAATGTTAGTAGACGATGAGAATGGCAATGTAGATATTGGGCAGCCAACCGTCTCTAACGCATCGGTAAAAGCTAAAGTGGTTCAGCATCTCAAAGATGATAAGCTTCACGTTTACAAGAAAAAACCTAGAAGGGGTTACAAGAAAAACATTGGGCACCGTCAGCGACTCACACAATTACATATTGATAACATTCAAAAATAACTAAGCTAAACTTATGGCTCATAAAAAAGGTGTAGGTAGTACGCAAAACGTCCGGGACACCATTGGAAAGCGCCTTGGTGTCAAAATTTTTGGTGGGCAACAAGCCCTGGCCGGTAATATCATTGTTAGGCAGCGCGGTACTAAACATCATCCCGGTGATAATGTAGGCATTGGGAAGGACCATACGTTGTTTGCGCTGACCCATGGTACGGTTGACTTTCGAAAGAAAAAAGGCCGCTCTTACGTGGCGGTCATTCCTGAAGAATAACTTCTTGATCGTTTTGTTAGTTAATGGATGAACCCAGCTTATTTTAGCAAAGCTGGGTTTTTTCATGGTTGATGTTATCATGCGCGGTTATTTCTACAGGGGCAGTTCTACAGTAAAAGTAGCCCAAGACGTTTAATCATTGGTCATTTGATTTTTTAAGGTATTCCTGAGCTGCTTCGCAGGTTTTTATAAGAAACATCGCTGAAAATCAGATTATTACATATTTTTGGTTGAAAATGCTTAGCCTTCACCATATTAAGCTTTTTTCCTGTTGTCAACTAACCGGTTCTAATTCCAATGCTTTCCCCGAAAATCATTCACAACTTTTGCAAGCATCTTTCTGGTTTTCTTCCAGCCGGAGTTTACGGCCTTGTTCCAGCTGATGCTTAAATTGTTCCTTTTCCATACTTATGCCGTTTTGTACTTCCCGGGGTGTCAAGCCATTTAAACTTCCACGAGGCCTGGTTTCGTTATAATCCTGTTGGCAAAATCCAGTTCTTGTTGCAGTGCCTTTTCCGTTTCCAGGTCTTCGAAATACAAATACCGGTATTTAAGCAATTTAAACACCGACTCTATCCTGGAGTTGGAAAAATGAATGTTTAACATCGCAATTTGCTTTTCGATATTGACAGCAGGTTGACTTAAATAATCCCGGGCTGTTTGGTTGTCGTTTTCACTTCTCCCATCAACCAAAAGCGTAATGTTTGCGGATGCTTCCATTTTGCTATAAGCTTCCCTGATCGTTTCAAGGGTAACGGCACATAGCTTAGCGGAAACCCGGTAAAAAAGGATAAAACTGGAAAAATTATCCATTAGCATGTAAATGTAAAATGGCTTCCCGGATTGCGTGAGCTACTTAGGTTGTGTAATAAAATAACATTTACACGTTGCTTTTGTGATGGGGGTCAATAAAGAACTCAAGGCTAAAAACCTTGAACTTTATTCTATTACACGCCCTTAGCCCCATCAAAATGCCAAATCCTGTTTGCAGAACCAGCCCTAAGGCCTTGCTTTTGCTTTTTGCTTCTGCTCCTGGGGATGGGCCTTTTGATATCCAAAAGCTTTTAATACTTATACCAGGTTTTGACATCAACATTCAGGATTCCTTCCTTCCCGTAAAGCAAAATAAGCAATCGAAATAACTCGCCAGTGTTTAAAACGCTTATCTTGTAAAAAAGCTTTAATTTTCAATACTTCCCTTTTAGCAAGTTGGTTTGGGTAAACCTTATTGCAAGCTTGAAAATAAGAGGCAGGGCATTTTCTATTGATTTCCAAAAGCCAGGTGTGAAAAGAAAATGCCGTCCGGCAAAGAATTGGCTTCCTAACTGGCACCACGGGGCTGTATGAGCGCATTACCCCGGATGAGTTCCTCAACTTTCTCGGTAAGGTCTACCAAATTCCGCAAGCCACCTATCAAGAACGCAAGGAGCATTTGTACGAAACCCTGGGTATGCAGGATTTTCGCTCCAAGCGCATCGGCAAACTCTCCAGCGGCATGAAGCAGAAGGTCTCCATTGCGCGCACCCTGATCCACGATCCGCCG
>CAZIUI010000020.1:0-50603 GCA_964542585.1 uncultured Sphingobacteriales bacterium
GACAGTCCTAAGCAGGATTTCTCCCTCCGAAAGCTGCTGCCGCAAGCTTTCTCCACTCGAAATGACCTTAGGGGTAAGGCTAGCAAGCTAAGGCGGCCTAGCGCGGGAGCGTGGTCAAAACCCGGCGAGCTTTCGAAGGGAAGGGAGTAGAGGCAAGCGCTATCCGCTGTTTCTCCATAACCGTTAAGCTAAGGTCATTGTACCAGAAGAACCTAAAAGGGTTTGAAAAAGGGTTATCAACTGAGAAACAGCCTATAGCGCGACAGGGCAGGAAAGCGAGCCGCTAGTTTGAACCGCTCCCGCGCTTCAGCCGCGATTTTTGGTGCTTTTTTTAAAAAAGCTGAAGTAAGATCATGCTTACTTCATAATTACCTTATCATTTTATGCAAAACAAGCAAACCTGCACAACTAGCCGATATCAAGAAACAGTTTTTACAGCAAGGTTAAGCTAGATTTCTCCCTACGAAAACGCTGCTTCCGCGCGTTTTCTCCAGTCGAAATGACAGTTATGGTAAAGTCAGCAGGCTAAGGCGGCCTAGAGCCGCAAAGCGAGCCGCTGATTTGAACCGGTTATCCACTCCAGCCGCGATTTTTGGTGCTTTTTCTAAAAAAGCTGCAAAGGAGGCCATGAAAGCTTAAGGGCTCATATGCGTGCTTGGCGAAACGCTCCCGTGCTTTTCCTAAAAAAGCTTGGGATTAGTTACAATAATTCATTCAGGGTCTGAAAGTCCATCGTCCTTACCTTTGCAATCCATGAAACTTCCAATAACCGATACCCATACTCACCTCTTTCTTTCCCAATTTGATGAAGACCGCGGTCAAGTTATCCAAAGAGCAAAAGAGTGGGACGTAGTGTATTGCTTTTTGCCCAACATTGACAAGGATACCATCACGGCTACTTGGCAGATGACCTACGACTACCCGGGCACCTGCTTTGCCATGATGGGCTTGCACCCCTGTTCGGTAGACAATGACCACGAAACCCACCTGTCAGCCATCGAACAGGAGCTAAATAGTGGTAAACCGCTCTATGCAGTAGGAGAGACGGGGCTCGACTTTTACTGGGATGATACCTATCAAGCACAACAGGAAGAAAGCTTCCGCCAGCACCTGCGGTGGGCTAAGCAATTGAAATTACCGGTTTCCATTCATGTTCGTAACAGCTTCGAACGTGTGGCAACAATCCTGGAAGAAGAAAACACCCAAGACCTCTTTGGTATCCTTCACTGCTTTACGGGCTCATTGGAAGAAGGCCAACGCATTCTGAACCTGGAAGGCTTTTACTTGGGAATTGGGGGTATCGTTACCTTTAAAAATGCTGGATTGGCTGAGGTCGTTAGAGACCTCCCAATGGACAGCCTGGTTGTGGAAACGGATGCTCCGTATTTGGCACCGCATCCGTATCGAGGCAAGCGAAACGAGGCAGCCTACACCAGATTAGTTGCCCAAAAAGTGGCTGATCTTCATCAAGCTGGTTTAGATACAGTGGCTTACCAAACCACTCGGAATGCCGCTAATATTTTTCAAGCACCGCTAGAAATAGCGTAATTCAAAACGCCTTGTTGCTTTTGCAACCTTCTCAAAGGTAGACAAAAGGATATTTACGTTTCAAACTTCAATACTTGTTTGCATAAAGGGGTTTTGATGAGCTGCATTAAAAATTGTTAGATTTGCGAGCGCACAAATCCTTTAGGTTTCAATGAAAATGCTATCTTAATGATAAACGGAGAGGTGGCCGAGCGGTCGAAGGCGCACGCCTGGAAAGCGTGTATCCCGTTAGAAGCGGGATCGAGGGTTCGAATCCCTCTCTCTCCGCCGCTTTACAACCAAAGTTCAGTCGTTAAAAGCTATGCGGCTGGTATTACTGCTGAACCGAAAATGTTTCTAAAAGTAACGCCATGATGAAGAAAATTCTCCTTACCCTGGCTTTCTCAAGTTTTGTGTTGGCAAATTGTCCTTATGCACAGGAAACGGCTGATACATCAACTGAGACAGCTGACACCGTAGCCCAAGCGGATACCGCAGCTTCCGATACTTCTGGTATGGCAGCTGACACCGCTGATACCGACACCACAACCACAGCTAGCAAAGGACCTGATGCACCATCTAAGGATGAAGATCAATCGGGTCATCAAGTTATCAAAGATTACTTTATTGAGGGAGGCGGCTTTATGTTCCCGGTTTTAATCTGTCTTATTATCGGGCTTGCCGTTTGCATTGAACGAATCATTACGCTTAACCTCAAATCCGTTAATTCTACCAAGATCCTCAATGACGTAGAAGGATACCTTTCCCAAGGGGATGTAGAAGGGGCAAAGTCTTACGTCAAAGATACTCGCGGCCCGCTAGCTTCTATATTTTTCCAAGCGCTGGATCGCAGAACGGAAGGCACCGAGATGGTAGAAAAATCCGTTGTATCCTATGGCTCTGTTCAAATGGGGCTCTTAGAAAAAGGATTAACCTGGGTTTCCCTTTTTATAGCCATTGCCCCGATGCTAGGCTTTATGGGAACCGTTATTGGTATGATTCAGGCTTTTGACCGTATTGAAGCAGCCGGTGATGTTTCCCCATCCCTGGTGGCGGCTGGTATTAAAACCGCGCTTTTGACAACCGTTAGTGGTTTGATTGTAGGAGTGATCTTGCAGGTCTTTTACAATTACCTGGTCTCCAAAGTGGACAGCTTGGTTAATGACATGGAAGATTCATCAATCTCTCTTGTAGACATGATGATCAAGCATGGCGTCATCACTAATAAAAACACCTAATCATGAACGAACAGGTTGTTGACCTAATGCTCCGATTATCCTATGTGTTAATAGGAGCAGCGTTATTAGGGATCGTAATTTTTGGGGTTTTACAATTGGCCCGAAGCCTTCGATCCAGTGTCCCAACTATTATTGGAGTGGTAGGCCTAGCTTTGATTTTTTTCATCATGTATGGAACAACCAGTACGGCTGAAGCCCAGGCGGAATTCAGCGCCGGTATGATTCAAACCGCTAGTGCAGGCCTGATGACAGCCTATGTATTGGGTGGTCTGGCTTTAATCGGAATTGTGATTGGTGAAATTTACAGTAGCTTTAGATAAGCGTTTATGCCAAGTAGTAACGACAAGAAAAAAATTCCTGAGCTTAATGCAGCCCCCATGGCTGACATTGCTTTCCTTTTGCTGATCTTCTTTTTGGTGGTGACCACTTTTGATACCGATAAAGGTATTCAACGTAAGTTGCCTCCAATGCCGGAAGGTCCACCGCCCAAGGTTGATGTTAATCAACGAAACGTTTTCATAGTTCTTCTTAATGCTGCTGATAAATTATTGGTAGAAGGTGAACCGTTGGAAGTTTCCCAGCTTAAAGAAAAAGCCAAGCGTTTCATTTTAAATCCTACCAATAGCAAAGACCTTTCAGAGAGCCCAAAAGAGGCAGTAATATCCTTGAAAAACGAGTCAGGCACCAGTTATGACATGTACATACAGGTGCAGAACGAACTAACCGAAGCTTACAACGAGATCCGAAATGACTATGCTCAAAGGGAATACGGGGTTTCTTACTATAAATTGCAGGAGAACAAGGAATCGCTAGAGGGTGCGAAAAAGAAGCTGAAAGCAATTAAAGAGAAATACCCGATGAAAATTTCCGAAGCTGAACCTGAAAATTAGCTGCCCGCTATGCAAGGGAAGTTTACGCGCAAAAAGAGCAAGGGAGCACCTGGCATTAGCACATCATCGCTCCCTGACATTATTTTCATCCTCCTTTTCTTTTTCATGGTTTCTACGGTAATTCGAGAAAAGAAACCACTTGTTCAGGTTAAGCTTCCGAAAGCTACTGAAATAACCAAGCTTAAAAAGAAAAATTGGGTTAGTAACATTTACATTGGCCCCCCGACTAATCAAGCCAAGTATGGTACAGCTCCGCGGATTCAGTTAAATGACTCCTACGGTCAGGTTAGTGATATTATTGAATTCGTGGAAAATGAGCGCTCCCAGAAAAACGAGAAGATTCGTCCCTACATGACTTTTTCATTGGATGTGGATCAAGACGTGAAAATGGGTATTGTTACAGACGTCAAGCAGGAGCTTCGAAAAGCTAACCAGCTTAAGATTAATTATGCCACTCGTCAGCGAGTAGAGGACAATTAAGCTTTAAAACCCTCAAGCAAATACTGACGGGCATTATAGTAAACCCCAATTACTTCCTTCGACTTTACTTGGAATAGACATCCCTAGTTTGGCTAGCCGGACTACCGCAGGGTGAATTGGAATTGGAATTATTAAAGAAACCAAACCCAAAAGGCGGCAAGGGACGTCAGGACAGTCAAAACTGGACGAGCGACATTTTGTGTGTTGGTTTTGATGGGGGTGTTTGAGGTTGGCTACAATACCTTCTTCAAATAGATAATCGCTGTTCATTTTAACCATTAGGTTCAGGAAACAGCGATTTTGCTCGGAAGGGCTAAAGATTGACCTATTCTTTGAACAAGTTAAGCTTTACAGCTGCGATTTTTTGTGCTTTTTAAAAAAGCTTAAACAATTTTTGATGCGAGCTGGCGTGAAATTGAATGCGTAAAGGAATTGGTAAGCTCGCGCTCTTACATCCACTGAAAGCAAGATTTAAACGCTTACATTGTGTCAAGTAATGGTTATTTAAATTTACTTTTTGCTATTTGTTTGGTTTATTAAAATGACATGATAAACCTCAAAAAGGGCTTAGGTAGCGTTTTGGGTTTTAGAGTCCCATTTTTAATTTTCCTCTATAAAGCGAAAGCTGGCCTTTAAGAGATGCCGAAGCGTCTGCGGTAAATGATCTGCTTCATAAGGATGATAGCCACCATAGGTATGACTTGCTCCGGGAATAAGCTCGAGTTTTACATTAGCATTCCATCTTTTAAGCTTTAGGGCCTCTTCTTGCGGAACAGCTTCATCTTCAGTTCCATGAGCTACCATGAAAGGCTTATCCATGTTTTCTATGGCACGCTTAATATTCAACCTTTCCTGATTAGCTTTCATATCTTCAGCTAACTGCCAGTAAAGGGGTAAATACTCCCCATTTCTCCCGTTCACTACGTAGAAAACGCCCTGATGTCGCCATTGATCGTACTCCTCTTTGGTCCACCGGGCTTCAAGCTCTGCTGGCGCTGACCAGCATACTGCTCTTTTTACTCGGAAATCTTCAGCTGCTTTAATAAGAATTATGCTCCCACCTCTGCTATGTCCTATTAAATTTAGATCAGAATGATTGAGTATTTCCTCTGGGATCAAGTTTGTGTGCTGAATCCAATCTAAGATTGCCTCCAGATCAGCTAACTCTTTGGAAAAATTATTTTGGCCAAAGGTTTCTTTATCGGTGATTTCGTATGGGGCATCAGGACGGACTCCATTATGGGAAAAATTAAACTTGATAAAGCCAAATCCAGCTTCTACAAAGCGTTCACCAATCATGTCAAATGTGCCCCAGTCTTTGAAACCTTTAAATCCATGGGCAAAGAGAACAATGGGCTGGTGCTTGCGAGCATCTTCGTAAAAGGCGTCCACCAAAATGGTTTTGTTATTAGCACCAGTAATGCCAATGTTCCGGTGGCGTTTGATGGTCATGAACAGCTAATTTTTCGCGGAAAATAAAAAATGCTCCAAAAAAATTATTTCCCCCTTCCCTGAAAGATGATATAAACGGTATAAAAGAGGATCTTGAGATCCATGGATAGGGACATGTTCTCAATGTAAAGCAGGTCATACTTCATTCGGGCGATCATCTCATTGACATTCTCCGCGTACCCGAATTTAACCTGGCCCCAGGATGTAATACCCGGTTTAACCCTCAACAAATGCTTGTAATTAGGCGCAATTTCCATGATCTGCTTAATAAAATATTCCCGTTCCGGGCGAGGCCCCACCAAGCTCATTTCCCCTTTTATCACATTCACAAACTGCGGGAGCTCATCTAGCCTGTATTGCCTTAAAAATCGTCCAAAGCGGGTCACTCTCGGATCTTCTTCACTTGAGAGCTGAGGACCCTGAGTTTCGGCATTGTTACACATTGTGCGAAACTTATACATGTTGAATGACTGATCATGAAGTCCTTTTCGCTCTTGTTGAAAAATGACCGGTCCTTGGGATGTAAGCTTAATTCCAGCAATAATCATTAGGTAAAGTGGGGAAGCAAGGATTAATACCAATACCGAAAATGAAAAGTCCATTAACCGCTTCAAGTTCTGCTGCCAGGCCGGCATGAACCAGGGATTGACCTCGATAAGGGCAGTGCCAAAGAGGTAATTCATTTTAACGGTCCCTGTGATAAAGTCGTACATATCAGGCAGCACTTTTACGGCTACCTGATGATCTGCTAAAAGTGCCATTAATTTTTGAATGCGATCATGCTCAGAACTCTCAAGGGCAATGATCACTTCCTCAACTCCTTGCGATTTTATCACTTCCGGCAAATCATAGTAATACCCCAGGTTAGGCATGAATGGCGCCAATTTAGTAGGGGAATTGTTTTCTATATTGAGGAACCCTACAAAGTCATAACCCTGCGAACCCCGCGAAGCCTCCAGCTCTTTGTACAGATCTACCGCTTTATTATTGCTGCCTACCATCAAAGTAGGGAAGCCGATCTTTCCAATTTTGATCTGATGCTTTAAGTGGGTGAGGTATATTAACCGCCAAAAACTCAGTAGCCCAGCCTGTAAGCCGGTATAGGTAAACCATGATGTAGCCCTGAAAGGTGTGGATGCCAGGTCAGCCCCGTAAACGATACCAGCTATTAAGGCAACACCCACAACGCTTCCCCACAGGGAGTTGGTAAATTCTTTTGTGCGGGATTTTCCATACACTTTTTGATAGGTGCTAATGAGCCCATAGAGTAAAAGCCAGAAAAGGGGGATTGCAGCTGTACTTAGGCATTGCCAGTAAGGATCAGCCAATAGTCGGTCACTAATCATCCATAAGACGGCTACCCAAACCGCTAAGCTTACCAAAGCATCTCCCAGGGCGTATGTGATACCTGCTCGCGTACGTCTCATTGGGTGATTAGTTTGATATTATCTAAATAAGCTGCAGCAGGTCCGGATGAGCGCTTAACTTTCCCGAAAAAGATCTGGAACCGGTGATCCTCCGGAAATCGCTGGACATTTCGTAAAAGGTTGATGTAGATTTTAGTCCATTTTCCATTGGTCTGGTTAAGGATGACTTTACTTCGCTGAGTACTATTACCATTGGGAGCTGTGGCTATCAGCCCGACTTTAATTTCTATGTCAGTTTTAAAATTGACCTCCAGGTAAATATTTTGCACATTCTGTTGTTGGCTTCCATTGAGTTGCATGGCCTCGCGCTCAAGTAATCTTACTTCAAAAAAATCCCCTTGCTCCTCAAAATCAGCTTTTAGGGAATATTCGCCATTAAAGACTTCATCTGGATCATTGGTCAACTCAAAAGGAACCGTGGCATTATCGTTATTACGTAGCGTAATGTTGCCGGTATCTTCAAATCGTTCAACCCACTTAAATTTCGCTGGCTCTTTGTAACTGGTATTAAGTCTGCCTAAAGAATCTACTTTTTTCGGTTCCAGGGTACGCTCTAGTTCAATTTTTTCATAAAATGGGTATACCCCGCGCGTATTGCTGATTCCATTGTTCTTTATTCCAGCACGAACCACCACTTCTTTAGGCCCTTTTTTAAGAATGGGGATGGTGGCTGGTAATTGAAACACGCCAATAAATTCATCATCTGCCAGCACCCAGGCATCCTGGATATCATGTGAAATGGTGCCTGAGGCATTATCTGGCCCGTCTCTCAGAGCAATAGAGTCAATATGGATGTAAGCAGGAATTTTCTCTTTGGGGTTTATTGCATCACAACCGGTCAAACCTGCTGATAATGCTATTAGGGCCATAAAGCCGAATATGCTTTGCTTAAAGGGCATGAAGTTCACTCCTCTTTTTGATTTTGGAGAGAATCTCATGAGCTAGTGAAAGGGATGCATAACCATCATAAAGCGTCACATCCGGTTCTCGATCTTCTTCAATGGCATCGGCAAGTGCCTCTAATTCCTTTTGAATGGCATTGGTCTCCTTTACCTCCGGTGACTCGTAGCTAATGACTTTGGATGGCTGGCCATCCCCCGGATTGATCTCCATCTGATAAGGATTCTCACCACTAAGCTCTTCCTTGTCCCTCATTTTAAAGACGTTGGTTTTTTTATTGTAAAAATCGACAGTAACATAAGCCGAGCGCTGGAAAATGCGCATTTTACGCTCTTTTTTAAGGGACATGCGGCTAGCGGTCAGGTTGGCAACTGCCCCGTTCTCAAATTCTATCCGAGCTGAAGCAATATCAGGATTATCACTAATAACGTTCACTCCGCTGGCTGAGATGTAACTAACATGAGCCGGAATCATGCTTAGCACAATGTCGAGATCATGGATCATTAAATCCAGAATTACCGAAACGTCAGTACCCCTTGGCTGAAAAGGTGATAGTCTGTGGGATTCGATGAAAGCAGGTTGAAGGGCATAGGATAAAGCGCCAATGTAGGCTGGGTTGTAACGCTCTACATGGCCAACCTGGGCCATAACGCCTTTTTTTGCTACTTCTTCTTTTAAAGCTGAAGCTTCATCAGGAGTTTTGGTAACTGGTTTTTCTATGAATAAGTGTTTATCCCTAGCTAAGGCTTGCATAGCGCAATCATAATGGGAAAGCGTAGGAGTTACGATATCCACAACCGAAACCGCTTCCAATAAAGCTTCATAGCTTTCGAATGCTTTTATACCATATTGTCGGGCAATGTTTTCGGCCTTTTCTGACTCCGGTTCATAAAAGCCCGCTAATTTATACCGTTGACTATTACAGAGTAAGTCAATGTGAATAGCTCCTAGGTGGCCAGCCCCTATTACACCAATTTTTAACATAAAATACCCATAGGGTTGAAGAAGGTGTTTTACCTTCAGTAGTGAACCCAATGTTTAAGATGCAATCAATGAAGAAAAAGTTGCATGTTGCTGAAATAAGCAATCAATCTTCTGTTGAAGTCTGCGCTGCTTCGGGAGTATTACTAGGATCATCAAGTGATTGGAAAGCTGAGTTTTGGCTTTTGTAATCGGGTACAATGGCCTTCATTTTCCTTACAATATTATAAGCATCTGCATTGTCTTCAACATACTGGATGAGCTCATCGATTTCAGGCGCCATTTCCTCAAAATTATTATTAGCTACCCTCGCTATGGTTATTTTACGATGATGGGTTGGCATAGCGTTTTCATCATTGCTTAACAATTCTTCAGTTAGCTTTTCGCCCGGACGCAATCCCGTGAACTTAATGGGAATGTCAACTTCAGGTTCAAAACCTGACAATTTTATCATTTTTCGAGCCAGGTCATAAATTCGGACAGAGGTACCCATATCAAATAGGTAAATTTCAGCTCCCTGCCCCATGTAACCCGCTTCTAGTACTAGCTGACAAGCTTCAGGAATGGTCATGAAATAGCGGGTAACCTTGGAATGGGTAACGGTAACCGGTCCACCTTCCTCGATTTGTTTCTTGAAACGCGGAATGACTGAACCATTGGAACCTAATACATTACCAAACCGCGTGGTAATAAAGCGGGTATAAGGCCCTTCATTCATGGAATCAAGGAAATAGTTAAGGGCTTGAACATAAATTTCTGCAATTCGCTTGGATGCGCCCATTACATTGGTCGGGCGCACAGCTTTATCAGTTGAGATCAGGATGAACTTGGCAACATTGTATCGCACGGCCATATCGGCAATGACCTTAGTACCGTGAATGTTGGTGCAAACTGCTGCACCAGGATTGGTTTCCAGAATTGGAACGTGTTTGTAGGCAGCGGCATGGAAAACTATACTTGGTCGGTATTCATCCATAATCCGCTCTATGAGGCATTTATCCCGTACGTCTGCAATGATCTGAAAGTAATTATAAAATTGATATTTATCTTCTAAATCCAAGGCCTGTTCATGTAACCCGGATTCCGATTGGTCAACCAGGATGACCTTAGCAGGGTTGTAAAAAACCACCTGCCTTACCAATTCAGAACCAATAGATCCACTAGATCCACTAACGAGTACGACCTTATCTGTTATCTCTTCATAAATGTTCTCGCGGTCAATATGGATGGGATCACGCTCAAGTAAATCCTCTATTTCTACATTTTGGATTTGCTGAAAACTTAGTTCACCATTGAACCAACGGCTAGCTGGCGGGACCGACTTTACTTCCACATTTTTCTGAAGGCACCACTCTGTGATTCGCTGTTTAGTTTGAACACTAATTTCCTGTATTGAGAAAATAAGCAAGTCCACTTGTTGCTCCTCTACTATATGCTCGAAATCTTTTTTCGTGTTGTAGATTGTTAACCCCTCAAGTCGCTTGAAACGTTTGTCCGGGTCATCATCCACAAATCCCACCAGATCATGATTGACCTCACCATCCGTATCAATCGCATGTTTGGTGATCAAGCCGGACTTACCAGCCCCGTATATCAGAACCTTTCGGGATTCTTTACCAGGATAGCCATGCTTACGCATGATATAGTGGTACAATATTTTAATTCCCACTCGAAATCCGAATAAAAGCGTAACTGTGGTAAGAAAATCGATAACCAGGATGGATGTCGGTATAAGGTAATTACCGTTCGCTTGATTGACTACAATGTTCAAAATAAAAAGTAAGATCGAGCTGGATACAACGGATTGAAATATGCGCTTGCCATCCTCCAGAGAAGTGAAACGGATAATCCCGGAGTACGTCTTGAATGCTACAAAGCTTAGCATCCGCACCACTACAACAAGAGCTGTAACCCATACCAATTTTTCAAAAAAGGCTGCTTCCAACCGGAAATTGAACCGGAGTAAAGTGGCTACCCAGAATGATATGACAACAAGAAGCCCATCAATACCCAGAATAAGCCAGCGAGGGGCGTATTTGTAGCTTAAATACTTACTTAAAAAGGCCATCAATACACAAAATTAAAGGATGTTGCTCTTTATTAGCTAATTTTAAAGAAAAATAATTCGAGATCGATGAAATTTTGAGGGTTTGCTTAAAGGTTTTTAGTTCAAACTTTTATTGCTTAGCTTTTTTCCAAGGTTTAAAGACTCACTTTGCATTGACATAAATCATTTACCGTCAAACTAATTTGCGTTTTGATTAATAGTTTCAAATATAAATAAATAGAAGAAAAGTTGGAAAAGTTAAACAGTAATTTTATTGGATGTTAAAACATTGTTTTTGTAGATTAGTCAAAATCATACTTATTATAACCGCTCACCAAGAAGGGATTCCTTTGAAAAGGATGATTTTGTTAAAACGTTAAAACCCCTGGCCTGCTAGGTGGATGTACCGTTGTTATCTCAAAGATCCAGGCTCGATTTGTTTCCTAATTTCGCTTTATTATGCCAGAGAATAGGTTTTTTGAAAGTGACCTTTTATTACTACAGCAACTTTTTTTCCCTAGCGCTCAAGTGGTCGCTATACTTGATCCCGAGCAGCTTGTGAAGCTCAATTACAACAGTCAATTACTTCATGTCACTGAGCAACGTGGAGTGAAAAGCTTGAGTAATATCAATGAAGGTCTCGTTCTTATTAACATGACCAATGTACCAGCTTACCGATATCCCGTGCAACAAAGAGCGATTGAAGGTATTTTAAGTTTTACAGCCAAAGGCGAGGTTTTCGGGAATTATACTGCTGATCGTTATTATTTTGTTCGTAACGATATTGAGACTTTTCGTTGGGTATTTCCCAATGACCTTAAACACCCCTTTTTCCTCCGTTATTACGATCAAAACGCGGAGTATGGGAACCTTTTTAAGGGTTTTTGCCACCTGTCTGGTTTATTCAGGCAAATGCGTTGGCTAGCCGATGGCCATTTTACTGTAATTCATCCCTCAGATTCCTCGGATGATTTCCTTAGTACATTGGGGGAAGAACGCTTTACGTTATTTACCAATGATTTTTTTTACACGGGTATAGCCCTTTTACAATTGATCCGTGGTCAAGCCATTAAAAGTTATGCTAAGGTTCCATTTTGTCAAAAAGGGGAGACTTTCATAAACCACGAGCACCAAATACTTCAAAAACTTTCAGATCATGGATTCCGGCATATCCGAGTACCGGAAGCAAGTAGGGAATCAGGGCTTTTAAAACTTTCCAATGTGATGAAGTTGAGGCACCGATACTTTCCCAAATTCACCAAATACCATTTTCGCGGCTTGGGGGAATATACAAGGACGTTTGCCCATCAGTTGAAACTTGAAACCTTCCTTAGGCAGGAGCAAGTTATGGAGAAGCTTGGCTACCTCAAGCAGGCCTTACAAAGGGAAGATCTTCCGGAAGGCCTAGGCCCAAGCAATTTGTCTCAGCTTTATCAGCAACTGGTCCGAGTCCTCAACAGTTTGCCGCTGGACCAAGAGATTACACTATCGCTTGTACACGGATCCTTTACAGAGGAAAATTTATCCATTGAAGAGGAGCAGCTAGTAATTGTGGACTGGGAAGAAGCCCATTTCAGCTGGCCGGCTTTGGGAGATGTGATGACCTTTCTCAATTTTAGAATGGAGGAAGAAGGTCCTCCAAGCCTTGAAAACTTTCAGGATGAATGGCAGCGACTATTAAAGCATGAGGCTTTCCGTGTATTGGTGGCTGAATTTGCCCCCAAAGCCATGTTACACTTTAAGGTTTTTTGGTTCATAAAAGTGCTAACATATATTCGTACCTCCTTAGATGAAGGGAGCCTTCCCTACTACCTTAATTGGAAGATTTATTGTTGGCGAAACATTCTAAAAGCTTATCAAGAAGAAGCGAAATGGCTTGATGTGCCGGCACCCAAAGCAAGTTGAAAACCAAATTATCCAAAAGTAGGCATTCATGGAACTTTCAGTAGAAGGGCTCACCAAATCCTTTTACCAGCAACCGGCCATCCAGGATCTTTCATTTAATCTGCATAGTCAAGAGGTCCTTGGTTTTCTTGGGCCTAATGGCGCAGGAAAAAGTACAACCATGAAGATCATTACATGCTTCATGGCCCCGGATGGAGGTTCTGTTAAAGCCAACGGAGAAGAGGTTTTTGATGATCCCGTACGGTTTAAAACCGGAATTGGTTACTTGCCCGAAAATACGCCTCTTTACCAGGACATGTTTATCATTGATTACCTGGATTTCGTGGCTCATCTTCAAGGAGTTCCATCCCAGAGCCGGCAAGGTAGGATACGCCAAATGATCAACTACACGGGTCTGGATGCCGAAAAGCATAAAAAGATCGGTGAGTTATCCAAGGGTTATAAGCAGAGAGTAGGTTTGGCTCAAGCTATGATCCATGACCCCGAAGTACTTATCCTGGATGAGCCTACTACGGGCCTGGACCCCAATCAAATCATAGAAATACGTGAATTGATCCAGCAGCTTGGGAAAGAAAAAACCATTCTGCTAAGTACCCACATCCTACCTGAAGTTGAAGCCGTTTCTAACCGGATTTTGATCATTAATGACGGGCAAATATCTGCTAACGGCTCACCGCAGAAATTACGTGAGCAGGCACAGGGGCAGGATCGTCTTCAGGTGCAGGTGGAAGCTACAGGAACTTCCGCTGAGGAAGTGCGTCAGGCTTTATCCAACGTTGATGGCGCAGAGGATGCCCAGGTAGAAGATGCTGAAAGGGGGGTTTACCAGCTTCGCAGTAAGGACGCTAACGCTACGAAAAAAGCAGTTTTTGACCTTTGCGTCAATCAAAAATGGTATTTGCTGGAACTCCATGCCGAAGAAACCCGCTTAGAAGATGTTTTTCGACAATTAACCCAATAAAAAAGCGCTTCAATTTATGGGCAATGCTTTATTAATTGCCAAGCGGGAATTAAAAAGCTTTTTTGACTCCTTGATGGCTTATGTGCTTCTTATCCTTTTCCTGGGGTTAAGTGGCTTTTTTACATGGCTATTTGGTCCTACTGTCTTTTCCCGTGATCAAGCTAGTTTGTCCGTTTTTTTCAGTGTTGCTTATTGGACGCTCTTTTTCTTCATCCCAACCTTGACCATGCGGATGCTGGCAGAAGAGAACCGTAGCGGTACCCTGGAGATGCTCGCTACGAAGGCACTGGATGATTGGCAAATCGTCACCGGTAAATTTATAGCCTGCTGGGGATTAGTGTTAATTGCGCTGCTAATTACCCTTCCCTATTATTTCACTGTGGCTCAGCTAGGCAATGTAGACCATGGCGCAACAGTTGGGGGCTACATCGGCCTTTTGTTAGTTAGTGCGGCCTATACTGGTATAGGGCTTTTCACAAGCAGTCTTACCAATAATCAAATAGTGGCAGTGCTTTTAGCCTTATTCATTGGTATCTTTTTCCAGTTCCTTTTCGGCTTGTTTGCCAACACCCTCACGGGCATCCTTGGGCAACTTTTTAATTACCTGAATTTTAGTACGCATTACGATGCTATTAGCCGAGGTGTAATTGATTCCAAGAATATCATTTACCTGTTATCCATAGCGTATCTGGGCATTTTTGCCGCTCAGACCGTTCTTGCAAAGCGCCATTACACAACCTGAGTTTAAAAAGAAATCTGTATGGCGATCACCAAATCACAACTACTGACCAAAGTAGGCCTGGTACTGGGCATCATTATTCTTCTGAATATCGTGGCGGCCAATTGGTTTTTCCGCCTTGATTTTACAGCAGATCAACGCTATACCTTGAGTTCTGCCACCAAAACGATCCTTGAGCAAACTGATAAACCGGTAACCGTAAAGGCCTACTTTTCCAAGGACATACCGGCTCGAATTGCTAAGGTAAAACGCTATTTCAAGGATTTACTGGTAGAATATGCTAGCGCAAGCGAAACGGAATTTGTCTACAATTTCGTGAATCCTAATAAAAACAAGAAAAAAGAGCGAAAGGCTCAAAAGAAAGGGATCAAACCCATGCTAATCGGTTCCAGAGAGCGGGATCAGGTCACAAGGCAACGCGTTTACATGGGGGCTGAGATAAAAATTGGTGGTAAGTCCGAGGTCATATCCAGAATTCAGCCTGGCGGGCCTGTTGAGTACAAATTGTCCTCAAACATCCGCAAACTTGCTAGTACCCAAAAACCGAAGATTGCCTTATTACAAGGCCATGGGGAAGCTAAAAAACAGGAGTTGGGGAAAGCCCTGAACAAGCTTAATGTTCTCTACAAGGTAGAGCCTTACACCTTGACTGGCAAGGAACCCATTCCTGACAAGTATCGCACAGCCTTGTTGCTTCATCCCAAAGACTCCCTGAACCGTAATGAACTGAATCAGCTCGATAAATTTCTGACAAGTGGCCGCAACCTTTTTGTAGCCACTGATCGCATTAACGCCAAACTTCAACAACAACGCTTAGGAACACAGAGTACAGGTTTGGAAACCTGGTTAAAGAATAAAGGTGTTGAAGTATCCACACAAAGTTTGCTTGATGCGGAATGCGGGGCTGTAACCGTTCGAAGGCAAGCTGGAGGAAGGGCTTTCCGTCAACGGGTTAAATTTCCTTATTTCCCGATTATCAAATCATTTGAGAAGCATGCAATAACCACAGGAGTAGGCCAGCTCTTTTTGCCATTTGCTTCTCCTTTGCGCCTTAAAGATACGGCCAATGAGCTTTCCTATGAGCTCCTGGCAACTTCTAGCAAAACAGCCGGAACACAAACGCTACCTTCAAGAGTAAAAGCCAATAAACAATGGACAAAGCAGGATCTTCCGAAGTCCAATATACCAGTAGCAGTTGCCATAAATGGAAAGTTCAGTAAAAATGCCCAATCCCCGGCACGGATGGTTGTTGTGAGCGCTGATAATTTGATACCGGATGATCAGAATAACAGCCAAGGCCGAAATCAAGCTAATGTGCGGAAAGGAAATGCGAATTTAGTGGCCAATTCGGTTGATTGGCTTTCTGATGAAATGGGTTTGATGGCCCTTCGTACTCAAGGAGTGGAGAAGAGGCCGGTAAAAGATCTCGAAGATGGCACCCAAACCACTATTAAATATGCCAATGCTGTTGCTCCCGTGTTGGTTTTCATAATCATTGGTTTGATACGCTATCAACAGCAGCAGGCCAAACGCCGAAGGTGGGCCTTAAGCTGATACCAAACCTAAATCGTATTTAGCCATGGCACAACCCATGAATAACCGCTACTTACTGTACGCCTTTATAGCCCTTCTCTTGATCGTTGCTGGTATTCAATGGTGGCAATCCAGTAAAACTGATGTAGGGGCTATCCGAAGTACTACCATTGAACCAGTGGATAGCCATAAAATAAGCCGGATACAGGTACTCCCTGAATTTGATACGGCTAAGGCTTTCAACTTGGTTCCTACCGATTCAGGCTGGCAGGTACAAGAAAGGCCTGAAGCCACATTGAATAAGCAGCGTTTCAAAAGGGCTATGGAAGATCTCAAAGCGGGCATCCCGATTAGCCACTTGGTAAGTCGGAAAAAATCTGATTGGAAAAGCTACAAAGTAGATAGCAGCGGGACTCTGCTACGTATTTACCAGCAAGGGCAGCTACACGATGCGGCCATCCTGGGAAAAATGAAGTTCAATGAAAATCAAACGGCCACCACTTACATAAGGAATTTAGATGATCCTTCAGTTTACGCGGTAAGTGCCTATTTGAAGGGCTCCCTGAAGGGCAAACGCTCGGAATGGACCCAAAAAGGCGGGCGCGGACCCGGTGGACGTCAGCTTAGCCCCCGAATGCGCCGAAAATTACGGCAAATGCGCCAACAACGGCAATAATTGCTTGTTCTAGAGATTGAAAAAAACTTCAAGCAAGTGCTACTTGCGTTAGGCAGGTTATTACTTTTGTTGTTGAAACAAATGACCATCTTATGTATACAGGGATTCTACACTCCCATACGGGTATAGTTACGCTTTATTTGGTTTTGCTTTTAGTAAAAACGGTTTTACTGTTAGCCAATAAAAAGCAAGCGCTTCAAAAGGTACGATCTAAAACCCGTATCCTGGAGATCATCCTTGGATCACTATTTATCATCACGGGGGTATGGCTGTCCTTTTTATCAGCGGCAGCCAATGGGGCTTACTTCTGGGTTAAAGTTGTAGCCATTTTGGCTATTGTACCCTTGGGTATCATAGCTTTTAAGCGGGAACAAAAAGTTTTAGGGCTTTTTACGTTAATCCTTTTCCTTTATACCTACGGGATTTCGGAAACGAAAAGTTTGACCCTTCAGAAAAACTTACCGGCTTACTATGCCCAAGCTATGCCAGCAAAATCTTTTGACCCTTCAAGTGCTGATTACAAGTTGGTTCAACATGGAGAGTACGTTTACAACAAAAACTGCACTAGCTGTCATGGTAAAAATGGGAAAGGCCAATGGAGTGGGTCTAATAACCTGCATAACAGTGGTTTGACTTACCAGGGTACCCGTGGTTGGATACAGAATGGGCAAAATAAAATGCCAGCTTACAAGGGCTACCTCAGCGAGCAGGAGATAAAAGCTGTTGCCAAGTACGTGATGCAATTCAAGGAAGATTAAGTTTAATACCCCAAGCCTAATCGCCTTCAGGTAAGACTTTTTTGGGATTTAACAATCCTTTCGGATCAAAAGCGTTCTTGATCTTGCGCATCAGTTGCAGATGACAGGGATCAAATCGGATATTCATGTATTCCCGCTGAACGTAGCCTATTCCATGTTCACCGGACAGCGTTCCGCCTAGTTGAGTGCAGAGTTCAAATATTTCACGGATTCCATCCTTAAGCTCATGATCCCAGCGGTGCTGTGGCATATCCCCTTTAACAATGTTTACGTGCATGTTACCGTCTCCGGCGTGACCGTAGCAAACCGACCTAAAACCATATCGCTCTCCAACTTCCTTAACGCCTTCCAGTAATTCTGGTAGCGATGCGCGAGGTACCACCGTGTCCTCTTCTTTGTAAACCGAATTCGCATGAACGGCTTCCGCCACATTGCTCCTCAAATGCCAAAGCTTTTGTTTGTCCTGGTCATTATCCGCATAATAGATTTCAGAACTACCGTATACTTCAAGCACTTCGTAGACCCTTTCTACTTCTTCTTGTAAGCTTTCCCAATGCTGGCCATCTACCTCAATTAGTAAATGAGCAGCTACCTGATCCTGCACTGGTACCCGCAGATCCATTAGGTTCATCACCCAGTCGATGGCATCCCGTTCCATGAATTCAAGTGCTGAAGGTACAATGCCAGTTTTCAGAATTCCATTGACCGCTTGGGTTGCGTTTCGTTGGTTATCAAAAGCTGCCAGCAGTGATAAGCTATGTTTGGGTTGAGTAACAAGTTTGAGTACCGCTTTCGTAATGACCGCCAGCGTCCCCTCACTACCCACGATCAGCTGGCTCAGATTAAAGCCGGTAGCATTTTTCAGGGTATTAGCCCCGGTCCAAAATTTTGACCCATCCGGTAATACTACTTCCAGGTTCAATACATAGTCCTGGGTTACGCCATATTTTACCGCTCGCGGGCCTCCAGCATTTTCAGCGAGGTTCCCACCAATGTAGCTGGATCCTTTGCTAGCAGGATCCGGAGGGTAGGTTAGGCCGTATTCATTTACCGCATCCCGGAGCTCTTGGTTGATAACCGCAGGCTCAACGGTAACCTGGAAATTCGCTTCATCAATTGACAGGATCTGGTTTAGGCGCTCAGTAGAAAGTACCACACCACCCACAGCAGGGAGCGCTCCGCCACTTAGCCCTGTGCCACCTCCACGGGGCGTTATGGGTAATTCCTGCTGGTAGCAATATGCCATTACTTTGGCTAATTCCTCAGCATTAGCAGGTTTCAGCACGATTTCCGGTTCAAACTGATAATCCTCCGTGTAATCATGCCCATAAGCATAGAGGATTTCGTTAGCCTGGCTGGCGTAAGCATTGCCTACTATCCCTTTTAGATCATCTACATGCTGTGCCTTTAAGCGCTGGTAAGCCATTTTATGCGTGGTTTATCAAGGTTATACCAAAGGTAACGGCTTTATGGACTAAAAGCTGAATGATAAAAAGGGAGTTCAAAAAATGCTTTAGCAAGAGGGGTTTGATTAAAAATCCAAGGTTCCATTTATATTTGAACGGTTTCAAAGCGTGTAAGTATTTAGCGCGTTTAAAAATGCTATATATGCGTATTTTGATTATCTCCTTTTTATGTTTTTTTTCGGTCCAATTTGCTTCAGTTAATGCTCAGGATTCTTCGCTAACCTTGAGGGACGCTTGGGCATCAAGGGCTTTTTTTCCTGATCGGTTTTCAAGTGTAACGCATCTTGATGATGGAAAACATTATGCCCGTCTAAAGCAAAACCGTTCTAAGAATAGCCAGTTTATACTGCGATATTCCTACGACCAATCAGAACCACTTGATACGCTCTACAAAACCTCTGACTTGCCGATGATCGATGATTATACCTTTTCATCATCCGGTAAGTACCTGTTGCTGAAAACCCAAACGCAACACATTTATCGCTACTCAACACGTGCGGTGTTTTTTGTTTTCAATCGCGAGACCGAGGAATTAACGCCCATTCACGGTAAGGAACATGTCATGTACGCAACGATGGGTCCTGACGAGGAAAAGGTGGCATACGTTCATGAGAACAACCTTTACGTGCAGGCAATTGACGCCGAAACCCGGCAGGCAGTTACTACCGATGGAAAGAAAAACGATATCCTTTATGGCCGTTCCGATTGGGTCTACGAAGAAGAACTCAACCTGGTAAAGGCGTTCGAATGGTCACCGGACGGGGAGAAGTTGGCTTATTACCGCTTTGATGAAAGTCATCTACCTACTTATACTTTGAACAAATACGTAGACTCCAATTACCCGTACAAATACACCTATAAATACCCTAAGGTCGGGGAGCCGAGTTCCGAAGTATCCATTCATGTTTTCGATGTGGGCGAATCCACTAAAACCTCTGTAGAGACTAATCCGGAAAATTGGGAATACCTGCCGCGTATCCAATGGACCAAAAATCCGCAAGTCCTCAGTTATCAAACCCTCAACCGCAACCAAAACGATCTCAAGCTTTACTTTGCGGATGCCAATACGGGGAAGAGCCGTCTAATTCATCGGAAAAACAGTGAAACCTACGTAGAGGTAAACAAAATTCTAACCTTTCTGGCCGATAATCACTTCATTTGGAACAGCGAAAAGTCCGGTTACAACCACCTTTACCATTACAATGCTGAAGGCGAACAGCTGAGCGCTATTACTGCTGGTGATTGGGAAGTATCGGATATGCTAGGGTATGACCAGGAAGATAAGCAAGTGTATTTCCAGGCAGCCCGCCCTACACCCATGCAAAGGCAGGTTTACCGGGCCGACTTGGACGGAGATAATGTTCGTAAGATCTCGGAAAAAGCAGGCATTAATGAGGCCAACTTTAGTGAAGATTTTAGTCACCTAATTTTAACAAGCTCAGGAATGAACCGACCACCTCGAACAACAATCCGTAAGTCGGGTGGAAAGATCCTAAGGGAGCCTATCGATAACCAGGCGCTAAAAGAACGAATGAAGAAGCACAACTTCTCTAAGCAATCTTTTTTCCAATTTAAGACCCGGGATGACACCAAGCTCAATGGGTACATGATCAAGCCGCCAAATTTTGATCCTGATAAGGAATATCCCGTGTTAATGCGCTGTTATGGCGGGCCGGGAATCCAAACTGTCAAACATCAGTGGGGCTATTACGATTACCTTTATAACCAATTCCTGGCCCAGAAAGGCTACATTGTGGTCTCCGTTGATAACCGCGGTACTGGTGCGCGAGGACGGGAATTCCAGAAGATGACTTATCAAAACCTTGGTCATTACGAGAGTATTGACCAGATTGCCGGGGCTAACTACCTGGCCAATAAGCCCTATGTTGATAGTAACCGCATTGGCATTTTTGGGTGGAGCTATGGAGGCTATCTTAGTTTGCTATCCTTGGCTAAGGGGAGTGAAGCTTTTCAGACCGCTGTAGCTGTTGCTCCGGTTACGGATTGGCGTTTTTACGATAACATTTACACTGAACGGTACATGCGCAGGCCTTCCGTTAATGAGGATGGCTACGAGCAAAGCTCAGTGCTGAACTATGTGGACAGCTTCCAGGATCGCTTTTTACTCGTTCATGGCATGTACGATGACAATGTTCACCCTCAAAATTCCATGGAATTGATGCGGCGGCTGGTGAGTCGCAACAAGCCTTTTGACTCGGAGGTTTACCCCAATAAGACCCATAGCATAAGTGGCGGCTACACGCGTTATCACTTATTCCGTAAAGTGACGGATTATCTGGATGAGCATTTGAAAAATACAGGCAACCATGCGGATTCCTAAATTAGCGCTGATACTAGTAATATTAGGTAGCGTATCGTTCCTAAAAAATGTAAGCGGACAGGATTTTGACGCTGTTACTGTAGCCGATTCGCTGGATACGCCCTGGGAACTTCAGTGGGGTCCGGATGATCACATCTGGTTTACCGAGCGAAAGGGCAATGTCAAAAAAGTAAACCCAGCTACTGGTCAAATAAGCTTGATAACCCGGATTAAGGATGTTCAGGAAAGCTCCGAAGGCGGATTAATGGGAATGGTACTCCATCCGAATTTTAAGGATACCTCATGGGTATTTTTAGCTTACAACTACAACAACGATCAGGGAAATTACAAGGTCAAGATTGTCCGGTATACCTACCAGCAAGGCACCTTGATTAACCCCATGACTATTATTAGTGACATTGAAGGCAGCAATATCCATGATGGCTGCCGGCTGATCATTTCGCCAAAGCGCAAGTTGTACATCTCAACCGGGGATGCTGGGCAGAAAAACACTTTTCCCCAGGATAAACAGCGTCCTAACGGCAAAATCCTTCGATTTAACCTTGATGGCAGTATTCCAGCCTCAAACCCCTTAGCCAACAATTCCCTATGGTCCTATGGCCACAGGAATCCACAAGGGCTGATTATGGCCAATGGTAAACTATACAGTTCGGAACACGGCCCGGATACCGCTGATGAACTGAACTTGATCAAGAAAAATCGCAATTATGGTTGGCCTGCGGTAAAGGGCTTTTGTGATAATGGTAACGAACAAGGTTTTTGTCAAAATAACAATGTAGTGGAGCCCCTTAAAGCTTGGACGCCCACTGAAGCAGTCTGTGGTATTGATTATTATGGGGCTAATAAAATCTCGGGCTGGAACAATTCAATTCTTATGGCATCCCTGGGTTTTTCCCAAAATGACGGCCGAATCCTTTTTCAAATGAAACTCAATGAAGCCGGTACAGCGGTTGTAGCAACGAACCGGTACCTTGAAAATCGTTTTGGCCGCCTGCGGGATGTGATGGTTGGGCCTAATGGGAATGTCTATGTGGCTACTAGCAATAGAGATGGTAGAGGAAGGCCTGAAGGATTGGACGACAGGATTGTGAAATTAGGAATAACCACTGGTCAACCATCTGATGCAGATCTTTCCAAGCTAAGGGTATTTCCGCAGCCCGCTAATGACTACTTAAGGATTCAATTAGAAAAAACGGTATATAATGGAATTCTAGCCTTGCACAATGCTACAGGAAAAAAAGTGATGGCAAAGGAAATAGGCCAGAATAAACAGCTTAAAATTAAGATCCAGCATCTACCAGCTGGTAGCTATTTCCTTAGCGTAAAAAATCCGGATCAAACAAGAGCCGCTACTCAAAAAGTGATTATTGAATAACCGGCACAATTCATCAACATCCTCCAACAATATAGCTAGTTTTCCAGTGGCTAGAGGCCCTTCCTTATGAACCACGCTTCCCAACCTTACATAAGCTCCGATACCAAGCTACCGGAAATTACCCTTAAAGCCGTTCTATTAAGCGCGGGGCTCTCTATCATCTTATCGGGAGCTAATGCTTACCTGGGCCTGTTTGCAGGAATGACGGTTTCGGCTTCTATACCGGCATCCGTGATATCGCTTGCTTTACTCCGCCTGTTCAGGCAGTCCAATATCCTGGAAAACAACATGGTACAAACGGCTTCTTCAGCTGGTGAATCCCTCGCAGCTGGGGTTGTCTTCACCCTTCCAGCTCTGATCCTCATGGGTTACTGGGAAACTTTTGCTTTCTGGGAAACCACCCTCATCATAGGAACAGGCGGTTTGCTGGGCGTGCTTTTTACGATTCCCTTGAGAAATGCCTTGATTATCCGGCAAGGCCTACGGTTTCCGGAAGGCGTAGCTACTGCTGAAGTCCTGAAAACTGGAGAAGAAGGAGGGCAGTCTGTGAAATACCTGGCAAGGGCTGCGGGATTAGCGGCTTTGTTCAAACTTGGACAAGGTGGCTTTAATCTTTGGCGAGATCAAATGGTAGGCGCGAAACTACTTGGTAAAAAAGGATTAGCATATTTCGGTCTAAACCTTTCGCCTGCACTGGTAGCTGTTGGGTACATCGTGGGTTTGAATATTGCGCTGCTGGTTTTTATAGGTGGTGCTATCACGTGGTTGATAGCCATTCCCGTTTACCTGGGCTGGAATGGTATGGAGCCCGTTGTAAATGACCTGATTAACGCTGGTGAGCTTAGCGGTCCTGCTAGTGAAATAGCTGGTCAGGAGTTGGCCATGGCTTTATGGAGTTATAAGCTTCGCTACCTCGGGGTAGGTGCAATGGTTGTAGGAGGTATTTGGGCCTTGATCAGCATTCGTAAATCCTTAGTGGATGCCGTACAATCCGGGTTGTCAGCCTTAAAAACAACAAAAGATCAAGCGAAAGAAGTCTTACGAACCGAGGTTGATACGCCCATCTCCTGGGTGCTAATGGGGATCGGGATTTTAATGATACCCATCTTCATTATTTACCTACGTGAAATCAGGGCTGTAGAATTCAGCCTGGTACTGACCCTTATAATGGTGGTAGCCGGCTTTCTCTTTTCAGCTGTAGCTGGTTACATGGCCGGGCTTGTGGGCAGCTCCAACAATCCTATATCCGGTGTAACAATAGCAACTATTCTAGCCACATCGCTAATATTGGTGGCTTTAATGGGAACGGGCAGTGAAGTAGGGCCTGCGGGCGCTATCCTGGTGGGCGCAGTGGTTTGCTGTGCTGCCGCAATTGCTGGCGATAATATGCAGGACTTAAAAGCTGGGAATATCCTTGGGGCCACCCCTTACAAGCAGCAAGCGATGCAAATGATAGGCGTGCTGGCGGCAGCACTAACGCTACCGCTAACCATGAACTTGCTCAACACGTCTTATGGATTTGGGCCCGGAACGCCACTTTTAGCTCCCCAAGCCACCCTGATGAAGAGTGTAGCCGGGGGCGTATTTGGCGGTGATCTCCCATGGCCCATCATGATAACGGGAATGGCCATAGCCATCCTGATCATCATAGCTGACCAGCTTTTAGCTGCCCGAGGAGCTACTTTCAGGATGCCGGTTTTGGCTGTAGCAGTAGGTCTTTATCTGCCATTTTCCCTGGATACGGCTATTCTTTTGGGCGGTCTGGTGGCCTGGATGCTAGGCCGGTTTCAGCAGCGTAAAGGTGGGCAGTGGGATGCTGCTAGTCAGGATCGAAAAGTTCAGGCTGGTAACCGGGGAGGATTGTTATTTGCCTCTGGCCTTATCACCGGGGAAGCGCTAATCGGGATTGTGTTGGCTTTACCAATCGCTATTACAGGGCAGCGGGATATCCTGGAGCTAATGGAGAATTCACTTGGCAGCTGGCCAGGCGTGCTTTTCCTGGCCTTGATTATTTGGTTGCTATACCGAACGGGCATTAAAGCTTTTCAACATACTACGTGATGTACATTTGAAAAATCCAATAAAAAACCAATGAAAAACAACTTATGAGCAACGATGCAAACGTTGATTTGGAAAAAAATCGGCAAAAAGAATTCCTGGGTCATCCAATTGGCCTATACATTCTTTTCTTTACAGAACTCTGGGAGCGCTTCAGCTTCTATGGCATGCGTGCCATTCTAACCCTTTACATGACCGCTCGGATTTCCGGCGATAACCCCGGATTAGGTTGGGGTGAAGGTTTTGCTTTTGAGATCTACGGCTGGTATGGCATGCTGGTTTACGTCCTGTCTATACCCGGCGGGATCATAGCTGATAAGTTTATCGGCCAGAAAAAGACCGTTTTAATTGGCGGTTTAATCTTGGTAGCCGGTCACTCTATTCTGGCGGTTGAAGCTACTTGGGCCTTTATGTTAGGCCTAATTTTAATTGTCTTAGGCGTTGGGGGTTTAAAGCCCAACATTTCAACCATGGTAGGTGGCCTATACGCTCAGGGCGATCCACGGCGGGATAGTGGTTTTACCATTTTCTACATTGGTATCAATATCGGTGCATTTTTAGCTTCACTTACCGTTGGCTTTGTTGGAGAAACCATTGGCTGGCACTATGGTTTTGGTATGGCCGGTATTGGAATGGGGATCGGTTTATTGGTATACCTCTTTGGTCAACGCTATTTAAAGGGTATTGGTGAAGCACCAAAGGATCAGATAAAAGGTGAGCAAGAAGAAGCTGCTTCTTTAAGCCAGTTGTTCAAAAACTTGATGAAGAGCCCTTTTCACCTTATTGTCACTATCGTGCTGGTAGCAGCCAGTGTTCTACTAGGCTTTACCTTCATGGAAGGCGGTGATCGCTATGCCTACACCGCCCTTTTTATCTTTCTATCCATTTCTACTGGAATGATGATGATGGTTTATCAAGACGTGAACAAGGTAGAAAAGGATCGATTTATCGTGTTATTGCTGTCCTTTTTGATCGTAATCGTTTTCTGGGGGGCTTTTGAACAGGCAGGCGGCTTATTAAACATATACACTAAGCAAAAATTAGATAGGATGGTTTCCCTGCCCGTGCTGGATTGGGTCTTTTTCCTTGGTACAGGACTGGCGATTCTGTTTGGTGCCTATCAATTGGTAAAAAAGAAACAAACGGGTTATATTATTGGAGGAGCTGGCCTGCTCGGGCTCATTGCTTATTTCTTATTAAGGGGCAATATCCTTACAGATCCTTATTTGATTCCTGCAGCTGTATTCCAATCAGTAAACCCGTTTTTCATTATCGTCTTCGGGACGGCCGTTGCGGGATTTTGGCTATGGTGGCGCCGCAAAGGTTTTGAATCCTCTTCGCTTTTTAAAATGGCAGTTGGCACGATGATCATGGGGTCAGGGTTCCTCTTCATGGCAATTGCCGCCACGCAGGCCGGCGTTAGCCCAGGTGCTAAAGGAGCTCTCATTTGGCTAATTCTATGCTATCTGCTTAACACGATTGGTGAGCTCAGTGCATCTCCTGTTGCTTTATCCTTTATTACCAAAATTGCACCAATGAAGTACGTTTCCATTATGATGGGGTTTTATTTTGCAGCTACCGGCCTTGGCAATAAACTCGCAGGCGTTGTGGGGCAAAGCTCTCAAGTAGACCCAATTGAGGTACAGGTATCTGAAAAGAAGGTCGGGGGATTTGTCGCTGACAGTGTGCTCCAGAAAAAGCAAGAAGGTACTTTTATCGTGCATCCCGATATTAAACAAAGTGGCGATGATATTAAACTTCTGAAGCAAGAGAAAGATTACGCTTCCCTATTAAAAATGACCCCCGAAAAAGAAAATACCCTTAAAAAACGTAGTAGCAAGGTTACCGAAGAAAAGCCGGTAGCATCACTACGGTTTGTTGATGTTCCCAAATCAGATCTTAAAAAAGGTGAACAACCATATTACAATGTAGAAATAACGGTTTTTCAATTAGCGAATAGCCGTGAATTCCGTACGTATCTTATC
The DNA here is from genome assembly GCA_964542585.1 of uncultured Sphingobacteriales bacterium. Taxonomy (GTDB): domain Bacteria; phylum Bacteroidota; class Bacteroidia; order CAILMK01; family CAYYUA01; genus CAYYUA01. The sequence continues at coordinate 26,740 of CAZIUI010000020.1, forward strand.
ATTTTTGGCTTTACGGCAGCTTTTGGCATCCTGCTGTTACTATTCCTCAAAAAACTCAAAAAGCTCACCCATGGTGCAGAAGAATTGGAAGGTACCCATCATGAGGAGCAGGAAAATTACGAGGTGGCTGACCGCGAGGAATAAATCCAGCCAAAACTGAAAACAATAGGAAAAAGCCCGGTACCCATTACCGGGCTTTTTTTGCTTTTATTATCGGAGTTTTTTAGGTAAACTTTTAAGTTTCTCCTTTTTGCTTAGCACATAGATCTGTATGTGGCTAAAGCTTTTTAATAAGTCATAAAGAGGAAAACAAGCTAGGTGTAGATGTGAGCACTTGTGGCTTAAAAATGTTCTTTTTTAGCGCCTTCCAGTTAAACAATACGTGCTGATTTTGAGGTTATTGATGATACTTTGTAACGATTAATTGCCGATTGTCGCCTAAGTTGGCATTACCTTGGCCGGTTAATTTTCTATATCTAGGCTGAATCTGTTCTTTTGCACCTTTGTTTGAGGTGTTACTGAAAAAAGCACATACTGTTAGTAAAATTAATCACCCCCACTTATGGTTGAGATCGGCAACTTAGTAACCATTACCCTCACGCTGTTTGCAGTTATTGATATGCTGGGTAATGTTCCGGTGATCATCTCCTTGCGCCGGAAATTAGGCAGTATCCAGTCCCTTAAAGCTACTTTGACAGCGGGAGCTCTGATGTTGGTTTTTTTATTCGTAGGCGAGCGCTTATTAAATCTGATCGGTATAGATGTGCTATCCTTTTCCCTGGCAGGTGCTATAGTGCTATTTTTAATTGGTCTTGAAATGGTATTAGGTGTTGAATTTTTCCGATCTGCCCAGAGCTCTTCTTCCGGTAGTATTGTGCCCATTGCTTTTCCGCTTATAGCTGGTTCCGGGTCTTTAACCACTATTATCTCTCTAAGGGCCGCTTATACTACGCTTGAGATCTTTTTGGGGATCCTGATCAACATTGTCATCATCTACATTGTATTAAAAACAACCAATTGGATTGAAGATAAGCTTGGCACCAATGGAATTGAGATCCTTAGAAGGGTTTTTGGAATTATCCTGCTTTCCATTGCCATAAAACTGGCGAAGGATAGCCTCCTTAATTGGGCTGGTTAAATACTGGAAAAATACGGCAGTAGTGGCTGATGTATGCAGTAGTGGATCTTGAGACAACCGGTAGCAAGCCAGCTAAACAACGCGTCATTGAGGTTGCCATTTACATTCATAACGGCAAGCGCGTCATAGAGCATTTTTCGTCCCTTGTTAATCCTCACCGTTACATTCCCCCTTTTATCCAGGCTTTTACAGGTATTACCAATGCCATGGTTGCTGATGCTCCTGATTTTGATGAGCTAAAGGATACCATAGCACAGCTTACTGAAGGCCGGATATTCGTGGCTCATAATGTCCGTTTTGATTATGCTTTCCTGCGCCATGAATTTAAGCGGTGCGGCTTTTCTTTCCATCGCCAGCAGTTGTGCACGGTTCGGCTTTCCCGTTCTTTTTATCCAGGCCAGCCTTCCTACAGCCTGGGTAAACTTTGTAACAACATCGGCCTTCCCATCCACAGCCGTCACAGGGCCGAGGGAGACGCAGCGGCTACCGTCCAGCTCCTGGAACGAATCCTTAAGCAAGGGCCGGATTCGGTGATCCAGCAACACATACAAGACGAAGTCAAAGGCATACGATTACCCCCTCATTTTACCTGGGAGAAATTGAATGCTTTGCCGGAAGATCATGGGCTCTATTACCTCATGAATGCGAAAAACCAAGTCATTTACATTGGTAAGAGCAAAAATATTCGGCAACGGGTCCTCAGCCACTTCTCAAGGGATTTGCGATCATCCCGTGCACAGAACCTGAAAAATGCCATTCATGACATCCAAACAGAACTGACAGGCAATGAGCTTGTAGCAAGCTTGTGGGAATCCCGGGCCATTAAAACATACATGCCGGATTTTAACCGGGCCCAGCGAAGGAAAAATTACCGTTATTGCTTATTTGAAAACCTGGGATCCGATGGCGTTCGGACTTTAGAAGTAAGGCTCCTCAATCAAGAGCAAAAGCCCTTAAAGCAGTTTCAAAGGCGCAGTAGTGCGGAAGCTTATTTAGTAGAGCTGGCAATTCAGCACGGGCTTTGTCTTAAAGATGCCAACTTGCAAAAAAATCCGTTTGGCTGCCAACTGGCTTCCGATGAAAGCCCGTGCATAGTTGGATGTCCTAAAATGGCAATTAGTGAAAGTGCCTATGAGGAACGCTTTGATGCAGCATTAAGCATTTTTCAATATCCCTTTGCGAATTTCCTGATCGTAAGCAAGGGGCGTCATCCGGAGGAATTAAGTGTGGTGGCTGTTCAGGATCAGGTCTACCGAGGGTTTGCTTTTATTGAAAACCCTGAAGACCCGGAACCTGAATGGTTATTAGAAAAAGTTTCAGCCGGAATGGAAAGCGCTGATGCCTTTGGTATTATTCAACAGTACCTGAAAAAGGCCGGGAAAGATGCTATTATTCCTTTTTAAGGCAACGATTGCTTGAATTCAGCATACCGGCCCGGAAAAGTTTTTCCTTCTTTACTCCCTAGCGACTCCCATTCACTACGGATGTTCTCTACGCGATTCTCAGGTTTCGGGTGGGTACTCAAGAATTGAGGGGTGCCACTGGTCTCGCCCTGAGCTTGCAATTTTTCGAAAAACCCTGCCACTCCGCGGGCATCATAGGGGGTTGGATTTAAGTACGTAACGCCAAACTTATCAGCCTCTTTTTCATCGGACCGGGTAAACTTAAGGCTCGCTAGGCCGGCTGCGACTTGTGCAAGTTTACCAGGGTTTTCGCCCAGAGCCAAGCTAACCAACAAGTTGAGACCAAATTTCTGGGTCATCTGCTCAGTTGAATGGCGGCGTGCTGCATGGGCCATTTCGTGTGCCATTACGCCAGCAAAATCAGCTTCATTATCGAGGTAGCGGATCAAACCGCTGTAAAAATAGATGTAACCCCCCGGCGTAGCAAAGGCATTCAAGGTACTATCATTGTCAATGATGCGCATTTGCCAGCGAAAGGTGTTCTTGTAATTTATAACCGCATCCTCAAGGATAGTATTACGGATACGGTAAAGGTGACCGTAAGCTTCTGGATTGGAAGCCGAATCCAGTAGATCATACTTGCTACTATCTGAGCTTATCTGGTTACTGAATTGGTTCCCAAGTTTTTTGTCACGGCTTACACTAAAAAGGTTGATATCATCATCTGGATTCGGAGTTTTACCCTGATCGTTACAGCCAACGAATGCAAGTAAAAAGGTTAATACAGCAATTTGCCTTCTATTGATAAAATTCATCGCCCAAAAATTTTATTAGCCATTGAACAGTGTTTATGCCTAAACCGTGCCTTCATCTTCGGAATAAGGCTGGCGTATTAGCTTTAAATCATCCAGGTCTAATGCTATGAGTCCCATCATTCCTTGCTTGGGATAAGCGCAGCCATTGTCTATGTTCAGGGCGTCAAGGCCATTTGTCACGTCTTTTTGAATGGCCTCCAAAGGACGAGGGGTATGACCGTGCACAATTTTTCTACCGCTGGTTACTCCCGGATCAGTTTTAAAACCCCGGATCCATAACATCGCTCTCAGGTCATTAAAAGGATCGGGCGCATCAAAGTTAAAGCCCGCATGCACCAATAAGTAATCATTTAAAGTGATATAATACCCCAAATTCCGGATAAAATTTAGATAGTTTTCCGGAATTTCATTGGCTGATCTTGCATCAAAACTATCCAGGGTAGCGTCTCCACCGTTCACATGCTCCCAAAGGCTATGGCTATCTCCATTGTTTAATGCTTGTAGTAGCATATCCTCGTGGTTACCTGCCAGACAGTGTAAGCGATAGCTTTTTTTCCGATAGGTTTGTATTAAATCAATCACACCTTTAGGGTTCGGTCCCCGGTCTACATAATCACCTAAAAGAAATACCTCATCATCGGGTTGCACGTTTATCTTATCCTCCAATAATAGCTGAAAAGTCTTAGCACAACCATGGATATCAGAAATGGCAAACCGGCGCGGCATAAATGGTTTCCTAGGTCAGGTCGGTTAGTTTAGAACAAAGATTAGCAGGGTCTTGCGTCTGATCAACCAGGTTTAGTTGGTAAAGGGTATCCATAGAAGCATGCAGGTCTTTGCGGCTCACGATACCGTCAGTAGCCCATTGCGTTTGGCCAAACCAAGCCACAGCATCTTTATTCGTCATTTTGTAACGTTCTGAAAGCTTGAGCACCGCTTCGGGGTCTTGCATGAAACGTTGATTGTATTGGTTGATAATGTGCTGCAGCTTCTGCAGATCATCTTCCCGATTTTCTACCAACTGTGCCCGGGTTACTAATGCAAAAGCCGGCCAGGGGGGCGTAGTTTCATCAAAAAGCTGAAGCTGACCGTTTTCCACATAAGGCTTAGTGGTAAATTTTTCCCAAAGCAAAGCATCACTTTGGTTGCTGCTTAAGGCATTGGCCATGCCTTCCAGGTTACTCGCAATGTGGAGCTGATCAGGACTTAGCTGCCAGTTATGTTGCTGGGCGTAAACGTAGGCCATTAAATGGGACCCCGAACCCATTCGGGAAACCGCAAATGTCCGGTCCTGTAGATCACTTGCCTTTTTAAAAGTAGCGTCAGCGGCAATGAAAACACCCCATGTTAGGGGAGATGTTACATAGTATTGCAGGATCTGAAGATTGTAGCCCTGAAGAATTCTTGCTGTAATACCCTCGGTGAGAGCTACCGCAACATCAAGCTCTTCATCTAACAGGGCCTGCGTCATAGCGCCTGTGCCACCGGGATAATCCTTCCAACTTACCTGCAGGCCCGCTTCCTCAAAAGCATGGTCTTCTAATGCCAGGTGCCAGGGTAGGTTGAAGTGCTCAGGAACACCGCCAACTTTATAAGTTTCTGTTGCTTGCATATAGCTTTTTCATTAGCGAATACCCCACAAATTTCAGGAATTTAAACATCAATCCATTTTGGTATTAAGTGGTGGTTAACTTTGAGGGGATTAAAGCAGCCATTGTTATGTCAGACCAATTAAAACCAGGCGACCAAGTTTCTTTTCTTAATTACGAAGGCGGTGGTCAAATTATTGCTATTATAGATGACCAAAACCTCATGCTTGAGCTGGATGATGGTCTCGAAATGCCCGTTAACCGCAATGAGGTTGTGAAAAACCGGGATTTCACCGTCTCACAGGCAGAACCTGAACCAAGCATAGAAACATCACCTGCCAGAGAAGAAACGCCATCTGCCTCTGATGAGGCTTATGGCGCCTACCTGGCTTTTGATAAGCACAAGAGCCAAGAGGTATTGGATCTTTACGTGATCAATCATGGGTACTTTTCCCTTTATTTCCAGGTTTTTGAGCAGCCAGCAAAAGGATCCTACCGAGGCCTATCCCGCGGTGAATTAAGCCCCTTTGGATACCAAATGCTCAACCGCTACCATACCAGTGAGTTTGAGGCCTGGCCGACAATCATTATTCAAGGCCTGTTTTATACAGACCGGACCGAATCCCTTCCAGCGTCCTTTATTTACCATTTTAAGCCAAAAGCTAAAGCATTCTTTAAGGCTGTCAGAACGGCCCCTGTGCTGAATACGCCAGCTCATCTTTTCCAGGTAAATCAAACCAAACCTGAACTATCTGCCGAGGACCTGGACCGGCAAAGCCCAGCTCCTGACCCTTCGCTTGCAGGCGAACCCGAAACGCAAGAGGCCAAAGTAAACCTGGATAAACCGCCGGAAGTGGTAGACCTTCACATAGATCGGCTGGTTCCCAATTACAAACAAATGGAAAGACAAGCCATTCTGGATTACCAGCTCAAGTACTTTGAGCAAAACCTTGATAAAGCTATTGCTCATCATTACCAACGCATAATTTTCATACATGGAGTTGGCAATGGGGTTTTACGTGAACGGGTTCATGGTAAGCTTAAGCAAAAACCAGAAGTCCGGTCTTACAAAGAGGCAGATAACCAACAATATGGGTATGGAGCTACAGAGGTTCGGTTTCATCAGAATTTGTAGATAAAAAAGATATAGTCCCAAACAGACCTTAAAAGCATTACGATTCAGAGCATTTTGGAGGTGGTGACTGTGAATAGGGTTTGGTACCTTTGCACTCATAAATTAACCCCTTTATGGCTTTAATGACTTCCGTATCTGGTATTAGAGGCACCCTTGGTGCTGCTCCGGGGCACGGCTTAACCCCTTTGGATATCGTTGGTTACACGGCAGCCTATGGCCGGTGGCTGCTTCAGCATTTTGATAAACCGCGGGTTGTTATAGGCCGTGATGCCCGTACTTCTGGACCTATGGTGGCCCAATTGGTCAGTGGTACACTGATGGGGCAAGGCATTGATGTCGTAGATATCGGTTTGTCTACCACGCCAACAGTAGAACTAGCAGTTAAGGAAGAAGGGAATGGCGGGATTATATTAACTGCCAGCCACAATCCTTTTGAGTGGAACGCCCTAAAGCTGTTAAACAATGAAGGGGAATTTCTTAGCAAACTTCATGGGGAAGAAGTCATGCGCATGGCCGATCGTAACCATTACCATTTTGCGGGTGCGCAGGATTTAGGGCAACTATATCACAATAACGATTATTTGTCCTGGCATGTGAAGGAGGTCTGTGAATTGCCAAATGTCAAAAAAGCTTCCATTGAAAAAGCTAACTTCAAAGTAGTAGTGGATGGGGTTAATTCAACAGGCGGTGTTGTAGTCCCACAGCTCTTATCCGCACTGGGTGTTCAAAGTATCCAAACCATCAATGGGAAAGCTGATGGGCAATTTGCCCACAATCCCGAGCCGCTTTCTGAAAACCTGGAAGGATTAAAGAAAGCCGTTACTAGTAATCATGCTGACCTGGGCATTGCCGTTGATCCTGACGTGGATCGTTTGGCTTTTGTTAGTGAGGACGGTACTTATTTTGGCGAAGAGTATACGTTAGTGGCCATAGCGGACCACGTATTGTCAAAGCAATCAGGTGCTGTGGTGGCCAATCTTTCAACTACGCAGGCTTTGATGGATGTTGTTCATCAACATGGTAGCGAATTTTATGCTTCTCCGGTTGGGGAAGTTCATGTCGTTGAACGCATGAAGGAAGTAGGAGCAATTTTAGGTGGAGAAGGCAATGGAGGAGTTATAGACCCGGCACTACACTATGGTAGGGATGCGCTCGTGGGTATTGCCTATATGCTTACCCTTTTATCTGAAAGGCAAGTAAAAGCCTCCGAACTAAGGGCTACTTACCCCACTTATTACATGACCAAAGCCAAGGTTGAAATTGGTAATGCTACCAAACCCGCTGAAGTTCTTAACCGTTTAAAATCACAATACATTGCTAACCCTCAGGATACGCAGGATGGGCTCAAATTATGGTTTCAAGATCGGTCATGGGTCCATTTAAGGGAATCCAATACAGAGCCTGTGATTAGGATTTATGCGGAAAGTCCTGATCAGGCATATGCCGAAAACAGGGTTAAAGAATTACGCCAAGCAATTGAAAATCAATAGGATATCGAACCAATTAAGCATTCAAATTATTGCCCATTAAATGGGGTTTAAAAACAACGACTTCTAAAAATAAGCAGTAATGCAGGTATACCTGGATAATGCAGCCACAACGCCCATAGACCCCGCTGTAAGGGATAGAATGGTGGAAGTCATGGATAGTGTGTACGGGAATCCTTCCTCCATTCATGAGCAAGGCCGGCAGTCCCGTACTATCATTGAAAAAGCAAGAAAGCAGATAGCAGGGCAATTAGGAGTTGCCCCCGGTGAAGTTTTTTTTACTTCCGGTGGTACAGAGGCCGATAATATGGCCCTGAACTGTGCAATTTTTGACCGCGGAGTTAACCACATTATCACCACTAAAATTGAACACGATGCCGTTTTGCATCCAGTTCAGCGGTTTGAGAATCTTCAATACATTCAGGTAGATTACGTCCGGCTAGACGAAAACGGGCATATTGACCTTTACCACCTGGAAGAGCTCCTGCAGCACAATAAGGACAAACAAACAATGGTTTCCCTGATGCATGCCAATAATGAGCTGGGAAACTTGCTGGACCTGGAACAAGTGGGGCAACTGTGTGAAATTTACCAAGCTTTGTTTCACTCGGATACCGTCCAGACGGTTGGCCACCTACCCTTGGATGTTAAAAATACTAAGGTGGATTTTATCACGGCTTCAGCCCATAAATTTCATGGGCCCAAAGGCGTTGGCTTTATCTACATCAACAACGAAATTCAGGTTAAACCCTTTATTTACGGAGGTTCGCAAGAGCGAAATATGAGAGGAGGAACAGAAAACATCTATGGTATTGCAGGTTTAGCGAAAGCCATGGAAATTGCCTACAATGAAATGGACGAGCAAGCGCAGCAGGTTCAAATGCTAAAGGATTACATGAAATCCCGGTTACAGGAAAAGTTCCCAGATGTGGTGTTTAATGGAGATACAAATCCAGGGAATAGTTTATACACCGTTCTGAATGCTGGTTTGCCCCCTTCGCCCAATGCAGAAATGCTCCTTTTTAACCTGGATATAGAACAAGTCTCAGCCTCCGGTGGAAGTGCCTGCTCCTCTGGTTCGGATATTGGCTCTCATGTTTTGAATGAATTGCTTCCCGCTGATAATGACCGGGTTAATGTGCGATTCTCGTTCTCTAAGCTAAACACCAAAGAGGAAATTGACTACGCAGTGGATTGCATAAAAGCTACGCTTTAGATTTTTAAGTGGTTACTATTGATAAAAAAGCGTTAGCTTTGGGAAAAACACCTTAAAAAAGGTTTATGTACCCAAAAAGCGTTTCGTTCTTAACCATATTCCTGGCCGTGGCATGCATCATTCCAAATGATCTTCTTAGCCAAAATCAGAGTCAGATACAGAGTGTCAACATGGAAGCTACGGTGCAAACCAACCCAGCTTCCATCAGGCTTAACTGGAAACCCGATACCCTTGCTGATAGGTGGCTTGTTTTCCGAAAAAAACCTCAGCAAGGCTCTTTTTCAAAAAACTTGGCGACCCTTCAGGGTGGAACAACGCAATATGCGGATACCACTGTGCAGGTAGGCAAAGGTTATGAATACCGTGTGGTCAAATTTGGACCGCAGAATGCCTTAGGGGCTGGTTACCTGTCTTCTGGTATTCAATTAGCTGCAAATCATTTCCGTGGACGTATGGCCCTGGTGATGGATCAAAGGCTTAAGGATACGCTGAGAAATGCGATTGATAAGTTCAAAAAGGACCTTACGGGTAGTGGTTGGGCTGTTACGCCTTTGTATTTGGATACCGGGTTGGCCGCTAAAGCGGTAAAAGACTCTATCACACAATTAAAGAATAAGTATCCGGACACCCTAGAGGCAGTTCTTTTGCTTGGTCAAATACCCGTACCGTATTCCGGTAATTTTAGCAACAACACGGTACCAGACGGCCACAACGATCATACAGGAGCCTGGCCAGCTGATGTTTTTTATGCTACGGAAAACGGTGCCTGGACAGACCTCCAGTCCTTTGATACAACTTCTAAATTTAAGCGGAATCACAATAGGCCTAGAGATAATAAATATGACCAGTCAAGTTTAGAAGATGTAAAAGCGGGTGCTGACCTCATGATCGGGCGCGTAGATCTCAGTGATTTACCGGCCTTTAACGAAAGTGAGTTCACGTTACTCAAACGATACCTCCAAAAAGATCACCAATACAGACATGGCAATATGGCCATTCAGCAACAAGGCGTTGTTGACGGCAACTTCAATATCGCTGAGGGTTTTGGTCAGAATGGGTATCGAAATTTTTCCCCGTTAGTTGGTAAAAATAATGTTACCAAGGGCACTTATCATTCAGCACTGACCGATAGTAGTTTTTTGTGGTCCTATGGCGCCGGGCCTGGTTCTATGAATGAGGCCAATGGAATTGCTAGCACAAGCGATTTTGCCTCTGATACGTTCAATGGCGTATTCACCATGATATTTGGTAGCTATTTTGGGGACTTTGATGGAGAAAACAATCTGATGCGAGCAGCCCTTGCTTCTAAGGGCAGCCTTTTATCGGTAAGCTGGGCAGGCCGTCCGCACTGGCATTATCATCCAATGGGAATGGGAGCACCATTAGGCAAAGCGGCTAAGCTCACGCAGAACAATGCTGCCATTCCGCCTAGTCAGTCCAGTACTTACTTTACTGGCTTCGGGGCCGGTGGTGTTTATGTGGCATTGATGGGGGATCCTACGCTTACGCTGTATCCCTATGAAGGGCCTACCAAATTAACCAATAGTGTTGTTAAACCCACAGGATCGGGTCAAAGCTTTGGTACCGTTCAATTGAGTTGGAGTGCTAGTGCGGGGGCTAGCGGGTATTATGTTTACCGATACGACTCAGCGCTCGACCGGTATCAGGTTTTGAATAGTACACCGGTATCAGGAACCCAGTTTGAAGATACCGCAGTAGAAAGCAGTGAGCACCAATATATGGTTAGGGCTGTTCGATTAAAAGCTTCACCTAGTGGGTCTTACTACCAGCTCAGCCAAGGTGTTTTTGATACGGCTTCAAGCCTTAGAATCAGTGGTACTTCTGACCCTATCAGCACCGAGTCTTTAAGCGTATATCCCAATCCAGCCAAAAAACAAGTGCAGGTATCAATTCCTGATCATATTCATCAAGGAAGCTTAGTGTTAACGAACGGTCAGGGTAAGGTCATAGCAAAGCGTAAGATAGAATTCAGAAGTAATACCGTTCCCTTTTCTGTAAAAGGTTTCGCCTCAGGGGTCTACTTTCTAAAGCTAGAAGGGGCTAAAAAGCCTGTGGCTCCCAAGAAAATTATTGTTCACTGAAAGCTTAGCCGGTAAAGGCCACCAATTGCCATCGGAAAGCCCATTGCCACCGCAACTCAAAAGATTTGAAACCGGCTTTTTCAATAATGGTGGTCATTTCTTTTCTTGTGAAAGCTCTGAGTACCGAATGTGGCGCATCTGTCTTAACCATTGACGTTCTGGATAGCGCGGATGTCAGGAAGCGGATGCTATGATAAGCCAGGGGATGCCGGTGAAGGTCATTGATGATAATGGCAGTAGATGTCTGGCTTTTAAGCTGTCTTAAAAATGCTAATAGTTCCTCATTGGTTAGGTGATGACAAAACAAGGTCAGCAGCACAATATCAAATTCACTTTTCTGAAAATCATCATCAAAAATATTGGCAGTTTCAAAGTGGATAGCTGAATCTTGTAGCCACTCTTGGGCAAATTGAATAACATGGGGATTGGCGTCATACCCGTATAGATTAAGCGGTAGTGAATTTTGGCTTCCCCATTTTTTAACGTATGCCAGTAAATCGCCACCTCCACATCCCAAATCCGCTATTTGAATTGATTGCTTAAAACTTTGAAGACTTGGCTTAATTTTTTCCAAGGCTTTTCTGAGTACTCGTTGACCCCCTAACCATTTATTGATTATCGCCAATTCACGGAGGGATTGCTCTAAGTCATAACCCTTCGCTTGCAGGTCATCCATGACCTCTTCCTCATTACTACGAACGCTAAAATCGGGCATTGAAACTTTTAATTGAGCACTTCAAAAAGACCGCTTTCTACCGTTAATCCCGGGCCAAATGCCATGCCCAGCATGCCTGATGGATATGACCTATCCTTATCTTGACTAAGCAGCTGCTCAATGACAAAGAGCACGGTTGGGGATGACATGTTCCCGTAATTCCCTAATACGCTTCTGCTGGCTTTATTCATAGGGTCAGAAAGGGGCAGTGTCTGCTCGATCGTATCCAGTATCCGAATGCCACCCGGATGGGCTGCTAAATGCCCAATATCAGCATAAGCATGACCATTTTCGGAAAGCAAAGAGTCGATATGAGGTTTTAGGGAATCTTTAATATGCCCCGGTATATGGCGGGAAAGAAACATCTCAAATCCCTCATCCCCAATATTCCAGGTCATGGCTGATTGGCTTTCCGGGATCAGATCACTTTTGAAGGCTTTTAACCACAGACCTGCCCTGGAACTGCTACTATGCTCCACCAATGCGGCCCCAGCTCCATCTCCGAACAGCGCGTTGGCCAGCATCTGATCCTGATCTGAGGAGGCCTGGAAATGAAGGCTACACAATTCCACTGCTGTGATCAGAACCCGAGCTTCCGGATTTCCCTGTACGATATGACCGGCAGCCTTAAGCGCATTAAAAGCAGCGTAGCAACCCATAAATTGAATACCCGTTCGTTCCGTGGTGGTTGGCAATCCCAGGTTTTGAATCAATTCTATATCCAGGCCCGGCGCATGCAATCCGGTGCAGGAAACCGTTACAAGGTGTGTAACGCTTTCAGGGCTCACCTCATTTTGCGAAAGACAGCGCTGAGCTGCCTGCGTCCCCAATTTGCCAGCTTCCTGTTCAAAGGCTTGCATCCGCTTCCTGGTTTCAGGAATACAGCCATTAAAGAGGGTAGGATCTCCATTTGTGAGCTTAAAATCAGGTAATACTGAATATCGTTTACCAATGCCGCTGGATTCATAGGCTTTCCGAAGCCAACGAGCTTTATGGCCATCCAACGACAGGTAGCTTTGCATGAACTCAGCTACCTCACTTTGATTATAGGCATAAGGGGGTAAGGCCGTGCCTACAGCGGATATTTGTGCTTCCATAATTCATATAACAGGTTATTCGAATAAAAGTGCCCTTCCAATTTGCTGTGGGTCAATGCGGTTGACCATGAGTTTGGTGAATGATTCTTCTACGTAGGGGAGGTGCTAATCGAAACAAATTTACAGCCCAGTCTGAAAGTCGCTTTTGGCCAAAACCGTAGTCCTGAAGTAGCTTACCGGTCTTTAACCTCGACCGGTAACGTTTTCGCCACGCTTTGGCGTAGCTTTGGTTCATCTCCGGGCGAGTTTGCTGGCCTTTCAGAAAAGGCAAAACATGAGCTGTTAAAAGTTGGCTGCCGGTGATAGCCATGGCCATGCCATTACCGCACAATGGTGCTATCATCCCTGAAGCATCGCCACTTGTTAGTACATGATTAGCAACCAGGCTTTTTTGTTCAAAAGAAACTTCATTAATGACCATTGGTTTTTGCCAGCAAAATGTTGCGCTCCGGCGAACTTCTGCTAGATAAGGGTTTTGGTCAAGATACCGTTGCTCTAAAGCTGTTATATTACCGGCTGATTTTAAGGCTTCTCGCCTAACTAAATAGCAGAAGCTATAGCGGCCATGCTCTACTTTTGAAACGCCGCAGTAACCCCTTGGAAAGCTATGTAAAGCAATTTCATCAGAAGGCGCATCGGTTAAAATGTGATGTTTGACGCCCACGTAGGGTGAAGGCTTTTTAAGGAATGCCCGCTCCAGTTGGCGGTCCATCACTGAACGCTTCCCAAAATTGCCAATAACTACTCGGCCATGATAATCGCCCAAATGAGTCTGCACTGTAAAGCTATCGGACTTGGAATGATAAGTTACTCCTTGAACTTTGGTCTTTTCCTGAACGGTTGCGCCCAAATCCCTTGCTTTAAGGGTAAAATGATAATCAAACTGATACCGACTGATCCCAAATCCGCCCATGTCTAAATCTTCCATAATAGCCTTGCCAGAGGAGGTTGTCATTTTGACTTTATTGATAAGCGGGGTATTAAAAGCAAATGGCCATAAACCAATATCTTTAAGTAAGGGAATAACCTCCTGAGATACATATTCTCCACATACTTTATGAGCCGGGTAGGTTTGCTTTTCCAGCACAATGACTTCGAAACCTTCCCTTGCTAAAAGTGATGCACTGGTTAAACCAGCCAGTCCGCCACCAATGATTACCGCATCATACATATGCAATAAGTTCAAAAAATTTCATGAAAAAGCCTTTGATATAGTCATTTAATGTTTTGATAATTTCTTATCTTAGCGAAAGCTTTAAATAAGATGATTATGGAAGAAGGCGTAATCTACCACGATGAACATAGTAATTGCTTTTACTTAACGATTGATGGACAAAATAGTGTTATTGACTATCGAAAAGAAGGGGACATTTTAGATATTTACCACACTTATGTTCCTACGGATTTTCGCGGGCAGGGAATTGCGAGTAAGTTGGTTCAAAAAGCGTTGGATCATGCTTACGAGCACAATTACAAAGTAAAACCTACTTGCCCGTTTGTAGCCACTTTTATTGAGCGTAATGAAGCTTATCGTACCCTTGTGGCTTAAAACTTAAACCACACAAAGATCCGGCCGTGGTTTTTAGCATCTTTATCAATTCGTTGATACAGGCGTTTTATATGCTTTTGATCCAGGAATTTAAGCACGCGATCTTTTAGCTGGCCGGAACCTTTTCCCGGAATGATTTCCAATATTTTAATCCGCTCGTCCAACACTTGTTGGATAGCATCATTCAGAGCCTGATCAATTTCCGATCTTTTGTTATAGATAGGATGGAGGTCAACCTTTAGTTTATTGGGCATGTGGTTTTATCAATATTTTCCTGTCCAAAAATAGAGAAAGCGAGGTCGTTTTTAAACGAACTTGTAGATTTGCTTTCGCCTAAACTACCTTTATGCGGATCTTAGTTCTTGGTGCAGGAAGTCGTGAACATGCATTAGCTGAAGTGCTTTCTAAAAGTTCCGAGTGCGAAAAGCTTTACCTAGCCCCTGGTAATGCTGGCACCAATGAAATCGCTATCAATCTTGATGTGAAGGAAAATAATTTTCAAGGCATTAAAGAGGCTGTTCTTGATAAGCAAATCAACCTGGTTATTCCGGGACCCGAGAAGCCACTGATAGAGGGAATTGTAGACTTTTTCAGGGATGATCCTGATTTAGAGGCTGAACAGGTCGTAGGACCCGACAAAAAAGCAGCTAGGTTAGAGGGCAGTAAAGCTTTTGCAAAGGATTTCATGATTCGGCATCAAATTCATACAGGCGGTTATCATGTTTTTCAGGCAGACCAGTATGACGATGCCCTTACCGCCTTGAGTAAAGAAAACCCGCCTTATGTAATAAAGGCTGATGGGCTTGCAGCTGGTAAAGGAGTAACGATCTGCCAAACCAAAAAAGAAGCTGAACACACCCTGCACTCTTATATGGTTGATCAGTCACTGGGTGAAGCCGCCAGCCAAGTAGTGATTGAGAGCTATCTAGCGGGTATAGAATTCTCGGCTTTTGTGTTGACAGATGGCCAAAACTGGGTAACCTTGCCGGATGCCCAGGACTATAAACGAGTTTATGATGATGATAAAGGACCAAATACCGGCGGCATGGGTGCCATTGCTCCTGCCTACCGCTTTACCAAAGAATACCGGTCTAAAGTAAAGCATAAAATCATTGAACCTACTATACAAGGATTGCAAGCGGAGGATTTTGACTATAAGGGGTTCTTGTATTTCGGATTGATTGATGTAGCCGGTGAACCTCATGTTTTGGAGTACAATGTACGCTTAGGTGACCCCGAAGCTTCTGTCATTTTGCCTTTGTTAGCTAGCGATCCACTACCAGCTATTCGCTCAGCAGCTAATGGCCAATTGAATGAAGCTGACCTCAGCTTCAAAAATAAGGCAGCGGCCGCGGTAGTTATGGCTTCAGGCGGGTACCCGGGAGCTTATGAGAAAGGGAAGCCGATACATGGCCTTGAGCATGTTCATCATGCCCATGTTTTCCAAGCGGGTACCTCAAGAGAGGGTGATCAAATTGTGACAGCGGGGGGACGTGTACTAGCTATAGCTGCTTTAGGTGATAATAAAAATGACGCTGTATTCCAAGCTTACCAGGCCATAGAATCCGTTGATTTTGAAAAGGCGCATTACCGAAGGGATATTGGTCAAGGGCTTTAAAGGCTGTAAACAAACCATAGCGCATGTCTAAACCTCAGCCTCAGGCAAAAAATAAGTTTAAAGGGTCAACGACATTTCAAGCCCGGTTTCGCATTGTGCTGCAATATTTTGTCAGGGGTCTTCTATTTGTTTTTCCGGTGGGCGCGACAATCGTAATTGTTGTAGCAATGGTAACCTGGATTGATGGCCTGATCAATGACCTTTTTGGAAACATTTTTGGATTTGAGCTTCCGGGTTTGGGGATCCTTGTGGTCTTCTTCGGTATCGCGTTATTTGGCTATTTACTATCCAATGCTTTTATCAAAGCGATATTTTCAATTCTTGATCGGTCAATTGCCAAAATGCCATTTGTTAGTTTAATCTATACCTCTCTCAAGGAGTTGACCGAGGCTTTTGTGGGGGACAAGAAGAAATTTAACAAGCCGGTGATAGCAGAATTTAGCCAAGAAGGCCTTTATCGTTTAGGCTTTATCACACAAGAGGACCTATCGGCATTGGACCTACATCAGTTGGTCGCTGTCTATTGTCCTCACTCTTATAATTTTTCCGGAAACCTTTTCCTCTTGCCAAGGGATAAAGTCAGGGCTGTAGATGCCAATGCTACTGACGTGATGAAATTCATCGTCTCAGCGGGTGTTACCAATATTCAGGAAGCGGCGCAAGCCCGAAAAGCTCAAAATGAAAAAGCCGAATCTTCCAAAGATTACTAAAATTCCGAAGGTTTAAGACCCCTCACAGGCAGTATCAAAAATCAGGATTAATCCCTGTGTAACTGCCGGGAGTTAGGGTTCTTAATTCAGCTTTGTGATGCTCATCCAGATTAAGCTGCTCAACAAAAGCCTCTAAGTCGGCTTTGGTAAGCTTGTGCGATTGGCGCGTAAAGCTTTTCAGCGTTTCATAGGGATTGGGATAGCCTACTTTCCGTAAAACCGTTTGAATGGGCTCGGCCAGAATTGACCAATCTGCGTTAAGATCTGCCGCAATCTTTTCCTGGTTAACAGTCACTTTTTGCAAGCCTTTATGAAGGGATTGAAGTGCCAGGTAAGCGTGGCTTAAAGGCATCCCTAAGTTTCGTACCACGGTTGAATCGCTTAGATCCCGTTGAAGCCGGGATATTGGTAATTTTTCGCTTAAATGGTTTAAATAGCTGTTGGCCAGGCCCAGGTTACCTTCTGCATTTTCAAAATCAATAGGGTTTACTTTATGAGGCATTACCGAAGAGCCCACTTCTTGTTCTTGTACTTGCTGACCAAAATACTCCATTGAGATGTAGCTCCAACAATCCCGCGATAAATCCAGCAATATTGTATTAACTCGCTTAAGCGTATCAAAAATTGCTGCTAAATGATCATATTGATCAATCTGGGTAGTGAACTGTTGGCGCTCAAGGCCTAAGTGATGAGCCAGGAAATCATCCCCAAACCGCAACCAATCAATATTGGGATAGGCTACATCATGGGCGTTAAAATTGCCGGTTGCGCCCCCAAATTTCCCTTCAAATGGGAGGTTTTTCAGGTTCCTTAGTTGCTTAGCTAACCGGTCAGCAAAAACCTGAATTTCCTTGCCGAGTTTTGTTGGCGTTGCAGGCTGCCCGTGTGTGTGAGCTAGCATGGGAATAGCTTGCCATTCCTTTGCCCTTTGATTTATGAGCGCCAGGAGTGTATCTTCCAGGTAGGGAATGTAAACTTGTTCCAGGGCTTCTTTGAGCATTAGTGGCAAAGCCGTATTGTTGATATCCTGGGAGGTCAATCCAAAGTGTACAAACTCTCTGTACGCAGCCCAACCCCAATCATCAAACCAAGCCTTTAAATGGTATTCAACTGCCTTGACGTCATGATTGATGGTTTTCTCGGTATCTTTAATGGCCTGAGCCTGTTCATCTGAAAACGTCTGGTAAAGCTGCCTTAGCTGCTCACATGCTTCTGGAGTAAACACTGATAGCTCTGGTAGGTAATTGGTGAGGGCAACGAAATATTCCACTTCAACCCGCACGCGGTACTGGATGAGGGCTTTCTCAGAAAAGTAAGGGGCGAGGTCCACAGTTTTGCTGCGGTACCGTCCATCAACAGGGCTAATAGCATTTAAGCTCATAGGGGTGATCTTCAAGTGAAAGGGATGAAACTTTAGACAAAATTACATGTCATCTTTAAACGATGTGCAAGCTCTAAATGGTTTAATGAGGCCCTTTAACTTAGAAATGCCAAATTTGTTAATAACATAAAATTCCCAACTATGCTCGTATTACTTTCTCCTTCCAAAACCATGGGTTTTGAGGATGATATTACCTACAAGGATTACACAATGCCCTTATTTAAAGAGGCCTCTAAATCGCTGATCAATCAGTTACGTCAATATTCACCTGAGGATCTGGCTGGTTTATTAAATATCAATGATAAGCTAGCACGACTAAACTTTGAGCGGTTTCAACATTTTGATTCTGAATTTGCAAAGAACTACAGCAGACAAGCCATTCTGGCTTACCGCGGGGATGTGTATGACGGCATACCCGTGAGTCAATACCAAAAAGGGGACATGAACTTCGCCCAATCGACCGTACGGATACTTACTGGCTTATATGGGGTTTTAAGGCCCCTGGACCTGATCCAACCTTACCGCTTGGAAATGAGTACGAAGTTGCCCAATCAGAAGGGAGATAACCTTTACGATTATTGGAAGCCTGCGCTTACCGATTACATAAATCAAACACTAGAAGAAGAAGGCCATAAAGCGGTTATAAACTTAGCCTCTACCGAATACTTCAAGGCGCTAGATGATAAGAAGATTAAAAAACCCATTATTACTCCCGTTTTTAAAGAGTACAAGAATGGTGACTACAAAACCATTGCTATTTACGCTAAGAAAGCGCGCGGGATGATGACGGACTACATTGTCCAGAATCGAGTGACAGATCCCGAAGATCTAAAGGGATTTGATCAGGACGGTTATTCCTATGAGCCTGAGATGTCCACCGAAGAAAAACTGGTTTTCGTTAGGTGATGTTACTTAGATCACAGGTACTTTCCAAAGGAACCAGCCCCTCATCCGTATTGTATAGTTTTCTGAAGCAGGATAAAATGAGTGAAGAAAATTTTGAGGTTTTACAATACCCCTCGCAGTTATATAGCTATGCCGGTCATTCCAGAAAAGTAGGTATTGAATTAGAGTTTACAGGCTTAGAATTAGAAGCGATTGCAGATCTTATCGTCCAGCGTTTTGGCGGAAGTAGAAAGTTTGTCAATCCTTATTTATGCTACGTTGAAGATACCGATCTAGGGCGTTTTAGCGTTGAGATAGACGCGCAATTATTAAAGGAGATGGTCATCCAGGGTTACCTAGAAGACCTGGGGATCACAAGGGCGGAAGACGTCAAATTCCGTGGTGCCATAGATAAGCTTTTGAAGGAGGTGGCCCAGTCAGTCGTTCCTTTCGAAGTATGCACACCGCCGATTCCTATATATGAAATACCACGCATAGAGGAGCTGAAAAATGAATTGCGCCAGGCAGGCGCTAAGGGTACCGAGGATTCCATCATATATGCGTTCGGGCTTCAATTGAATCCGGAGGTCCCAAGCCTGGATGTCAAAAGTATTCTTGATCATCTTAGGGCTTTTTTTATTTCCTATCCGTGGTTAAAGCAGGAAATGGAAATTGATTTTACCCGCCAATTAACACCCTACATCAACGCCTTTTCAAAACGCTATATGCGAAAGGCTTTGGATCCTCACTATCAGCCATCCATCCAAGCTTTTACGGAAGATTACCTGTATTACAATCCCACCAGGAATCGAGCCCTGGATCTTTTACCGTTACTGGCTTATATCGATGAAAAGCAGGTGAGAACCCACCTGGAAGATAGCCTGATCAAACCTCGCCCAACCTTCCACTACCGGCTACCAAATAGTAAAGTCAGCCTCAAATCCTGGCGTATTATCAGTGAGTGGAATTATTGGTTGATCGTGGAAAGCTTGGCAATTGATAAGGAAGCGCTTGAGAGGTTAAGCCAGGCCTATCTGAATTACCTGAGTGAACCTTTTGCTACAAAACAGGATTGGCTTCCTAAGTTTGAAGCATGGTTAAACGGGGTAAAAAGCAACCCGTCATAGGAGTAACCGGACCTGGCAAACGGGGTCGTATCAACTGGTGGTTTTTCAAAGTATTAGTGAAAGGGCTTGGTGGGAAACCTTTGCTCATTATCCCTGGCCATGAACCAGATATGAAGGAACTAGATGGGCTAATACTAAGCGGGGGTGCCGATATAAATCCAGAGCGCTATGGGCGGGAGCCGGATTCCCTCCCTTACAAGCAACAAAAACGCAGGTGGACTCCGCTTAAGCTTTTGTTTTATCCGTTCGTTCAGTTATACAAAGAAGCCTTTGCCATTGGGTCTTGTGAGGTAAATGATCAAAGGGATGCCATGGAATTGGCTCTTTTTGCGTTAGCAAGTGAGCAAAAAATTCCTATGATGGGAATTTGCCGCGGAATGCAAATGATGAACGTAGCCTTGGAAGGGTCCCTTTACCATGACCTGAAAAGCTTATCGCAGGCGGTTAAGCACAAACAATCCTTGTGGCCGTCCAAAAAAATCACCGTGAAAGCAGGCTCTTTATTGGCTAAGCTATTAGGTGGTACGACCTGTACCATCAATAGCCTTCATAATCAGGGCGTGGATGTTTTGGGAAAAGGCTTAATGATTACCGCCAGGGATGAGGACGGCTTTGTGCAGGCCCTTGAGTTTAAAGATCATCCCTGTTGCTTTGGCGTTCAATGGCATCCGGAATACATGCCCTTCAATCTACGCCAGCGTCACTTACTGCAGCAATTCATTGCCTCCACCCGCTAGCCCTGGCTTAGTCAGGCGCTGACCGTTTGCAAGAGGATGCCGCAGAACCAGGCAGCATAGGTGCCAATGGCATAGCCGAGCACAGCCAGCAGTACCCCTACCGGAGCCAGGGAGGGGTGAAACGCTGAGGCCACGATAGGAGCTGAGGCGGCCCCTCCGATGTTGGCCTTGCTGCCGACTGCCGTAAAGAAAAAGGGGGCTTTAATGATTTTTCCTACCGATAATAGAATTATGACGTGAATGAGCATCCACAGGCCGCCCACCATGAAAAGCCCGGGGTTGTCAAAAATGGCCAGGATATCCATGTGCATACCGATACTGGCTACCAGAATGTAAAGGAAAACGCTGCCCATATTGGAAGCGCCCACACCCTCGAGCCGGCGGGCTTTGGTGAAAGAAAGAATCAATCCTGCAGTGGTGACCGTAACAATGATCCAGAAAAACTTAGAAGTAAGGCTAAAGCGGCTCAGGTAAGGAGCGGTTTCCTGAATATAAGGAGCGATGATATCTGCGATCAGGTGCCCAATAGCCGTCATGCCAAGCCCTACGGCTACTAAATTCATTAGATCTGGGAAACTTGGAATACGGGCAACGCTAAGGTTGTAATTCTCAATCCGCTCTCTGACCTCATCGATGGCTGAAGCATCGGCTTTGAAAAGCCGGTCAATTTTACTAGAAATCCCAGCCCCATATAGCAAAAAGGCCATCCAAATATTGGCCACGATAACATCTACCGCAATCATGGCAGAAAATAGCTGGCTACTGGCGTCAAAAACCTCGTACATTGCTGTTTGATTGGCCCCACCGCCAATCCAGCTACCAGCGACAGTAGACAGCCCGCGCCATACGGCATCAGGGCCTGAGCCTCCAACGATCTCAGGTGCAAAGGTGGAAATGATCAGCACGGCCAACGGTCCTCCTATGACGACACCCACGGTGCCGGTAAGGAACATGATTATAGATTTAGAGCCTAGTTTACGTACCCCATCCAGGTCAATGCTAAGTGTTAATAAGACCAAACTTGCAGGCAGAAGGTAGCGTGATGCCACATGGTAAAGGTTGGAGATCTCCCCTGAGAATACGCCAAAGGAGTTAAGTAAGGCCGGTAGAAAATAACAGAGGAGGAGTGGAGGCACGTAAGTGTAAAACTTCTTGAAAAACCCAATCCCACTTTTAGAGGTGATAAAGATTAGGGCCAGCAAGGTAGCCAAGATGCCAACTACTACGGCATCATTGGTAAACAGCGGCTCGCTAGCCATGTAATGGAAGCTAAAGGCCTTGAAAGTTTCTTTTGCCTTTCCGTCTTTCGCAATGGCAATATTGATTTTTTCATTAGGTAAATCCTTGATAATTAGTGGCTGAACGCGATCAAACTGAAAGGCTTCTTGATTGATAGTCAGCTTAACACCGTTTTTCCCTAATTGTCTTTTGGTTAGGGTGCTAAAATCAAGGATAAACCGCTTGGTTTCGTCAGCATAATAGTGATCCTTGTTGCTCTGAAAGTTGATGCGCTGGGCGTCATCCCCCACCTGAATAGCTGCCGAATCCAGCGGCTCCACCATGATAGCTTTAGCTTTTTGCCCTAAGCTCCCGATCAATAGGAGCCCTAGTAGCAATAAAGTTGTCTTAAAACAGGGAAAGGAAATGTGTTTCATAGGGTTCATTCACTGCCATGTTTGAGCAAGCGCAAAAAAAACTAAAATTTGACATTTGGCGGAGGTAATAGTCTTATATCGAATAAAGCTGTAAGTTTTAGCATTAAAATCTTCTGAGAGTGGGCTTTACCAATAATAAATCGTTAAAAGCTTTTTTTAAAAGTGTTGGTAAGTGGGGCGATTGGTTATTTGACACCTTAACGCGTCACAGCGCCCTGACGACCATCAGCATTTACCTGCTAGTAGCTGCTACGGTGTTTTTTAATTTTTATCTGGATCCGGATGGACTGGTATGGGGAGATGGGTTTTACTACCTGTCTACCGCTAAAAAGATTGCCGAAGGCAACCTTTGGGAAGGTGGTATTAAAAGCGCCTTCCAGAAAATGAATCCCCATTGGCCGGTAGGTTATCCTGCCCTAATCGGTGGCGTTTCCGCTGCCACAGGTTTAGGTGTTTTCTGGGCCTCCAAAGTGGTGAACCTGCTAATGCTAGGGGCTATGGGAGCTATGTTTCATTTCTGGTTTTATCCCGTAGGCTGGGTTTATAGCTTATGCTTTTTCAATGCGGCCGTATTCGACATAGCCAGCCTTACCCTTTCCGAAACCGCTTTCATAGCCGGTTTGCTTTCGTATGGTATTGTCATTAGTAAACTTAAGCATCAACCTGATAGCATACCAACTTATATCGGTCTGAGCCTTCTACTTATTGGTCTGCCGCTAACCCGTTATGTGGGGGGATTTCTGTTTATAGCTACGCCCTTTATTGTTTGGCGGTATTGGTCAGTTTTCAAAAATCACTGGGGGAAAGTTTTAATAGTGATTGCAGTTAGTGCATGTATCGTTCTGCTTTACCTAGCGGGTAATTCTTACGCGCACGGCCATCCTTTCGGCGGTAGAGCTTTTACTCTAAGGAACCCGTTTGAGGTTCTGGAAACTTTTATCCAGAATAGTCTTATGATGCTAAACTTTCCTATTTATCTTAGTTTTAGAAGTTTAAGCTGGGTAATAACCGTATTCATTTTAGAAGGAATTGTTTTAGGTGTTTTTGTAGGGGCCTTAATGTTCAATAAGGGATTTTATCATAGTACTTTTATAGGTCGGGATAAAATAAACACTAATACTTTAGCCTATTTAGTTTTATTTTACATGCTAACCATTAGCCTTTGTATAATTTTCAATGTAACCCATGACTTCTTTGACCATAGACTTCTTTTACCCGGATTTTTTTTAGGCTTCGTAGCACTAGCCAGCTTTCTAAGGAATAATTTTCATATTTACTTTAAAGCTCTTGGTATTTGTTTCTTTTTTATAGCTATGGGATCTTTTGCTCTTAACTTACCGATCAAATTAGTTTACCGTTACGAATTACTGAATTATCCGGTAAAAACTTATACTGAAAATATATCTCATATCAAAAATAAGTACGAGCCTATTCCAATAAAAGAAGGAATTGTGATCAATGGTAGTGATCACTTATCTTACACTTTTGACCATTTAACTGCATAT
>CAZIUI010000021.1:0-2836 GCA_964542585.1 uncultured Sphingobacteriales bacterium
TTTAGTTGAACGTTAAGATGGCATCAACGGGGGATAAACAGCTGACCTTGAAAATTATAAGTATGGATGGTAAACAGCTAACGCAAAAGCGCATAAGCGTAAAAGAAGGGCAGAACACCAAAGTCTTGGACATAAGTAACCTATCGGCTGGTAAGTACCTCCTGAAGCTTGACGCAAGATCCGGTAGTTATACCCAATCAGTTTCCTTTATCAAAGAATAGACTTTGTTTACTCCTATGGCTAACTTTCCAAGAGGATTGCTGCTATTCGCTTTAGTGCTGACCATGGTTTTGGCCCAAACTCATACAAGTTTGGGCCAAAACCTTATTAAAAACCCCTCCTTTGAGCAGGATTCTTCCATTTGTGAGATGGAATGGCCTGGTTATTACGTGTATCCCCAGTGGTGTGTTCCTAGGAATTTTAATGTTTTCTCTTTGCATACCTGCAGGAATGAAAGCCAAGGTGGATATAATTCTATACCAAAAAACAATTTTGGTTATCAATGGCCTAAGCATGGGGAGGCTTACATTGCTATGGATTTTTTTACATACTATTATCGTCAATTTGATAATCCTTCGACCCGCAATATGTACCGGAACTTTTTACAGGGATCCTTAAAAAAAACCTTAAAACCTGGTCGAAAGTATCAGCTAACATTCTTTGTTTCAGTAAGGGGAAATGATGTTTCGGGCAGAGAGAATGGTGATTTATCTTCCCCGGGCGGAGTCAGTAACCTGGATGTTTGGCTTACCGATCAAAATTTTTGTGGAGATTTTAATCTTCATCTTAAATTAGTAGATGAATATGGTCGTTCTAAAAAGCCCAATGCCCCTCAAATCCGGAATTCACGGGACCGTATCCTGGCGGATACCGGACGATGGATGCAGGTAAAAGGCACTTTCAGGGCCGATGGCGGGGAATCCCGGTTCCTGGTAGGGGTTTTTGCTGATTCTGGTGATATCCGGTATGAGCAGGTATATCCAGAAAGAACAGAAAATTTATTTACCGTAAGCTATTATTTAGATGATTTTTCGCTCACCCCATTGCCGTCCCTGGATATCCCAAGCGATACCCTGGTGCTGTGTAACCAAGAGCCCCGGCCATTGCACCCTTTCCCTGACGATTCCCTGCATCAATGGCACAATGGGCAACAGACTGATACCCTACAAGCCCGCCAGACCGGCCTCCACTGGGCGCGCTTGAGTAATTTTGATACTACGGTCACAGACAGCGTGATGATCTACCGCCTGCAAGACCTGGATCTGGGCCCGGATACGGTGATCTGTGAGGGCGAGGCCATAACCCTGAGCCCCAATCTGCCCCGGAATCTTACCTATACCTGGGACAATGGGGATACCACCTATTCGCGTACCATCACCCAGCCAGGAACCTACGGGGTTACTGCCACGGGTGATTCCTGCAAGGTGCGGGATACCATTGTGGTGCGGGATACGAGTCTAACCATCAACCTGGGCCCGGATACCACCCTTTGCGCTGGTGACGCCTACCCCCTTTCAGTCCCGGAATCCCTCAGTGCAGAATGGTCTAACGGGGAAAACAGCGCTACTATAAGGGTCAACAGCCCCGGCAGCTATGCGGTACAGGTTAGCAATGGCTTCTGCGCTGCTGCTGATACCATCCAGGTGGGGTACCAGCAGGCACCCAAGGCTACGGTTCCACCCGATACCAGCTTCTGCAAAGGCGATACATTCCGCTTAAACTACCAGCCGGAATATGCGCTGTTCAGGAATGATAGCCCTGCCGCTAACCCCCTAAGCTTTACAAGGCCCGGCACTTATGCCATTCGCATCAGCAATGCCTGCGGAGCTATCACAGGCACCCTGAACCTGAAAGAAAGGCCATGCCCGTGCAGAGTCTGGTTCCCGGAAGCTTTCACACCTGGCAATGACAACCTCAATGAGGTTTTCCGGCCTCGCTATGATTGCCGGCTGCAGAATTTTCAACTAACCATTTATAACCGCTGGGGACAGCTGGTGTACCAAACCCATGACATTGAAAACGGCTGGAAGCCTGATGAATCTATGCCCGCGGGCGTCTATCACTGGCAGGCGGTCTACACCGGTTTAGAGAATGGCCTGCTGCGCAAGCGTGCGGAAAGTGGCCGCATCAGGCTTATCCGCTAAGCTTGACGGAGTGTGATTAATCTGCGAACTTGCTGCGCTGGCTACCGTTGACAGATTTTGCTAAATACCTGCGGCTCAATGTTTTAAACCCTGCACCAAACAGACCGTTTACTATGACAAGAGAGAGGTTTCACACCCCTCGCATTAAAGCATAACAAAATCTGTCATTAACCGCTTTGTGCTCTATATACCACCGAGTGAGTTCTCGGAAACTCAGAAAACTGGAATTTTAATTTTGTGTTATAAATTTAACTTGTAAGCGGTGACAATATAAAGCAAAAATTAAAATCCTGGAATACGACAAAACCAAGTGGGGGCAGAAAGGCGCATTGCAAAGCTGATTTCCGTTGCTTGAATCTCTAATAAACTAATAAGATACTTAAAGATATGGCGAAATCCAAGCTTGATGCTGCTTATGAAGGTGACAAATACAACCTCAAAATTTCAATAGAACTTTTTATTTGGGAAGAAGATGGTGATCATTATGTTTACTCGCCTGCCCTTGATCTGATTGGAAGTGGGGACTCTGAAGAAGAAGCCAAAGAATCTTTTAGAATTGTCTTGGAAGAATATGTCAGGTATACCCATAACAAGGGTACTTTGTTTGACGACCTGGAAGATCACGGATGGTTTATCAATCGAAAAAAACGAAAAGTAAAGGCCCCATCTATTTAGGATATGGAAGAAGACCG
>CAZIUI010000021.1:2846-5621 GCA_964542585.1 uncultured Sphingobacteriales bacterium
GAGAAACTTTTCAGGACATCCTAAGTAGTGGAAGTTACCAAAAAGAAGAGCGGGAAGTCCAGTTAGCCTAAATATGCATGTCCACTAAAAAGCTAAAGAACATAGCCCTTAAGGACTTCCGCAAATTTTAGAAAAACAAGGCTGCAACCACATAAGAACAAAGGGCAGCCATGAAATATGGGCTCGTAATGATTTAAACAGACCCATTGTGCTACCGGCCAAGACACCGGTAAAAGAATACTTGGTTAAGAATGCCCTGAAAACCCTTAAGGTTTCAGAGGAAGATTTTTTTGATCTTTTGAACAAAAAATAGTGGCATTTAAACCCTCTGGGGCTATTTTAATTCAACGTAACCAAGTTTTTTACCCCAATTGATACCCATCCTGCTCCTGTAAAAACGGCATGTGCCGGCGGGTTTTGGTGAGCTTTTCGCCTTCTAAGGTTATGGTGGTAACCTGCTCTGTATAGCGAAGATGCGTAAGCGGCTCGCCCACAGGATCTACCACCATGGAGTCTCCGCTGAAGGGCACCTTGTTCCCATCCTCCCCTACCCGGTTCACCCCTACTACGTAGCACTGGTTTTCGAGGGCGCGGGCTTGTAACAGGGTTTTCCAGTGGTGCGCCCGCTTCTCCGGCCAATTGGCGTTGACCAGCAGGGCATCGTAGTAGTCCTGGTTGCGCAGCCATTCCGGGAAGCGCAGGTCAAAACAAACCACTGGGCACAGCTTCCACCCCTTGAGCTGAACACGCAACTGTGACTGACCGGGGGTGAAGTGCCTCGGTTCTTCGGTCATAGAGAAAAGGTGGCGCTTGTCATAGGTCTGGTACTGCCCATCCGGCGGCATCCAGATCAGGCGGTTGTAGTAGTGGCCGCCTTCTTCAATGATCAGGCTGGCCATGAGAACGGCCTGATAGGTTGCCGCCCGGCTTTGCAGCCACTGCACCCCTTCCCCATCCATTGGCTCAGCCATAGCAGCGGCATTCATGGTAAAGCCGGTGTTGAACATTTCCGGCAGCACGATCAGATCCGGCTGCTGAACCTGCTGTAATAGTTGATCGTAAACCTGCAGGTTCTCAGCCTTGCTTTCCCAGGCGATATCCCGCTGAATAAGGCTAACCGTTAAAGCTGACATAGGATCTCAGCACCTTTTTTCAGGGTGTCATTGTCCTTGGCAAAACAAAAACGAATGATCCCATGGTCGATCTGCTCATGGTAAAAAACCGAAATGGGAACCGCTGCTAAGCCATAATCGGTGATGAGCCGTTTACAAAAATCCACATCCGGTTCATTGGTAATGGCGCTGTAATCGGCCAACAAGAAGTACGTACCCGGACACGGTAAAAGCTTGAACCGCGAATCTTGCAGGTTTTGGATAAAATAGTCCCGTTTTTTCTGGTAAAAATCATTGAGTTCCAGGTAGTGATTCTTGTGTTCTAAAAAATCTGCATACGCGTATTGCATGGGCGTGGATACGCCAAACATGATGTATTGGAAAACCTTGCGGAATTCAAAGGTCATTTCGGCCGGCGCCATCACATAGCCCACTTTCCAGCCCGTGGTATGGTAGGTTTTGCCAAATGAAAAGATGGCAAAGCTATGCTGCCTCAGGTGCGGGTAGCGGCAAACGCTCTGATGCTGGTAGCCATCAAAAACCATATGCTCATAAACCTCATCACTGATCACGTAAATATCATGGTCAGCAATAAGCGCTTCCAGCTGCTGCATATCCCCTTCACTCATTACTTTACCACTGGGGTTGTGGGGGTTATTAATAAGAATAGCCCGGGTTCGGTAGGTAATTAACTTTTTAACCTCCTCCCAATTAATTCGGTAATCCGGCGGATGCAATTGTGCGTAACGCGGTAAACCATGATTAAGCTTTACCATTGGCGCATAGGCATCGTAAGCCGGCTCAATAATAATGACCTCGTCACCTTGACGAACAAGTGTTGAAATTGCAGCATGTAGCCCTTGCGTGGCCCCCGCTGTTATAGTGATTTCATCATCAGGATCATACGTAACGCCATACATTTCGCGTGTTTTTTCGGCCAGCTTTTCTTTTAAAGCCGGCACCCCAGGCATGGGCGGATATTGGTTAGCACCCTGCTGTATGTGGTGGTATACAAGGTCCTGTAATTCCTTCGGGCAATCAAAATTGGGAAAGCCCTGTGCCAGGTTCAGCGCCTGGTATTCATTGGCCAGGCCGGACATTTCGGCAAAAATGCTTTTTCCGACCTCCGGTAGCTTGCTTTCCAAATTCGACTTTGTGGTCATGATTTTAGCATTTGAAAACGCCACAAAGATAGGTACCAAGGCGTTGAATTTGAATTGGAAAAGGACAAAATGCGGGTTTAAAGATTTGGTTGTGATGAGGTAGTAATAAATAGTAATAAGGTGATAATAAAGTTATTCCCCAATCATGGATGGGATTGTTCAATAAAGTTACCCAATCAACAAGTCAACCACGAACCACAAACCAGGAACGCTCGAACTTTTGAATCATCAAACCTTACAACGGATCTTATTTAGGAATTTTTTGGGTAACTATTCCCAATTTTTAGCTAAATTTTTGGAGTAACGATCCAAATTTTAATAAGATTTTTGGTTGAAGTGAGGCTTCCAGCTTTGACCTAATATGAGAGACCAAAATTTTATTTCAGCTCAAACAGGTAATGCTTGAACATTAGTAGCTTTTAAGGCCACTTTACTACTTTGTAAAAAGCCTGGCAGCGGGCTTATCCGGATCCTGACTTTCAGGTCATCAATCCGCAAAA
>CAZIUI010000021.1:5721-45854 GCA_964542585.1 uncultured Sphingobacteriales bacterium
TCCGGCGCCCCTTCAATTAGCTGCTCACCAATGATATGCTCCCGTTCTTTGGAGATAAAGAGCAAATCCGGCTGAAAAACTTCGGTTTCTTCAAAATACACATCCAGCGGGGCTGGAAGGACGGAGCCATTTAAACTTGAAGATGCTTTAAGAAATTGATCAATGGCTATTCCTAAAGCAAAAGCAATCCTCTGATGGTATGGGGTTGGTGAGGGAGTCATAACCAGGTTTCCTTTTATCAACTGATAAGGAGCTCCTTCGGGTAGCTGCGCATAGTCCTGATACGTATACTGGGCTTTTTCGGGGATAGCGACTTTGTTACTCATAACGCCTTTTATTTCAGAATAAAACAAAGCATTTATTTAATCAATTTCAACCTGCGTAACCCCTGTTACCAAAGCTAAAAAAAGCGCCCCATCCGCAGATAAGGCGCCTTTAAAAGTGATTGGGCTATGAACATTGACCTTATTTATTCATCAATTCCAGTGTGCGGTTGACAAACTGGCTCAGGTCTTCCCCTTTCAGCATGCCGTGTGACAGCCGCGCCAGGTCATAGGCTTCCTGCGCATAGAGCTGCTTTTGGTTCGTATCCGGCTCTACCAGGATTTTGTTAGCCAAGCTGTGGTTGGTATTGATCTTTACGTTGTATTGATCAGGCAGCTGATCCATGCCCATTCCGCTCATCTGAGACATCTCCTTCATCCGGCGGGTAAATTCGGCCTGGGTGATCACTAAAGGCGGATCATCAGGGGAATGAGCTTCTGTTTCTACTGTAATCTGATCATCATTAATCACGTTGTTAAAGGTTTCTTTTAATTGGTTTTGCTGCTCATCGTTAAGAACAGATTCCTTATTTTCACCCGTGTTAATAAGGTTATCCAGGCTATCGGCATCCACACGTTTTACTTGCACATTTTCATCCTCGCCTTCAATGGTCTGAATGAAATGGCTGTCAATGGGGTGATCAAAAATAAGCACATCATAATTACGCTTTTGTGCACCCTCAATGTAGGTTTGCTGCGCATCTTTATCCGTTGTATAAAGGAATACCGTATTGCCATCCTTATCGGTCTGCAGGTCTTTTACTTGGCTTTTGTATTCTTCCGTAGTGAAGTATTTCCCTTGGGTGTTTTTCAGCAGGATTAAAGGCTGCGCCTTCTCCTTGAACTTATCATTAGTCAGGAAGCCATACTTTAGGAAAACATGGATATCCTCATACTTCTCTTCATAGTTCTTTCGGTCTTCATTGAACAGGGACTCCAGCTTTTCAGCAACTTTTTTAACGATGTAATTGCTGATCTTTTTAACCCTGCTATCAGCTTGCAGGTTACTCCTGGAAACATTAAGCGGGATATCCGGTGAATCCATGACACCATGCAACAGTGTCAGGAATTCCGGTACAATGTCTTCCACATTATCTGTGACATACACCTGGTTCGCATAAAGCTGAATCTTATTACGCTGCACCTCCAGCTGATTACTGAGCTTAGGGAAGTAAAGAATGCCGGTTAACGTAAAAGGATAATCAACATTCAAGTGAATCCAGAAAAGAGGCGGTTGGGAACCGGGATAAAGCTTCTGGTAAAAATCCTGGTAATTTTGGTTTGTTAATTCGGAGGGGTTTTCATTCCAAAGCGGATTGGTATCGTTAATAACCTCATTATTGAACTGGATAGGAACAGGCATAAACCCGCAATACTTGCTAAGCAGGTTTTTAATCCGCTCTTCTTCCAGGTATTCTTCCGCATCTTCGGAGATATGTAAACGGATTTCCGTACCCCGTTCTTCTTTTTCTACCTCGTCAATCTGATAAGAGGAGTCACCTGTACCAGTCCATTTGACCGGTTGTGCATCTTCCTTGTAGGACCGGGTTACGATTTCCACCTTGTCTGAAACCATGAAAGCAGAGTAAAAACCAAGACCGAACTTGCCAATGATCTGACCTTTTTCCTGTTCGTCCTGGAATTGTTGCATGAATTCTCCCGCACTGGAGAAAGCAATCTCATTGATGTATTCCTGTACTTCTTCCTCCGTCATGCCAATGCCGCGGTCGCGGATAGTGATGTACTTATTGTCCTTATCAACGCCTACTTGAATAGTGAGATCACCTAACTCTCCTTCAAACTGACCGGTGTTGCTAAGCGTCTGGATTTTTTTGGTTGCATCCACAGCATTGGAAACCAGCTCCCGTAGAAATATTTCCTGATCTGAATAAAGAAATTTTTTGATTATGGGAAGAACGTTCTCTGTTTGTACGCCTAGATTTCCTTGTTTCATATGAGAATTAATTTTTGGTCTTTCTTCCCGGTTAGTCAACAACCCTGCCAATAGCATCACCCCTGAACGGTTTGCCATTTTGGCACATTATTTCCCAAATTTCAGCCTCAACATTCCTCAACCTTGATATGCCGGATAATTTCTTAATTTTGAGTAACAAAAATTTCCTTCCGCTATGAAGGTGCTAAGAACAATTCTGATTACCTTTTTACTTATAGTGCCATTTGAGGGCCTGCAAGCCCTTCCTGATTCCTTAGGCTTAAAAAAAGAAAATGGTGAAACTTTCATCATGCATCGCGTGGAAAGGGGAGAAACCCTTTTTGGCATTGGTCAGCGCTATGATGTTACCGTAGCACAACTAAAAGCGACCAATCCCCAAGCAGAAAAGGAGCTTGTGGTTGGGGAGATCCTCCTGGTTCCATATAAGGGTGGCTCATCTAAGAAAGAATGGAAGCGGCACACGGTAAAAAAAGGTGAAACCCTTTTTTCCATTAGCCAGAAGTATAAGTCTTCCGTGAAAGAGATCAAAAAGTGGAATAACCTTGAGGGCAACAGTATTGCAGTGGGTCAAGACCTAAAAGTCGGTAAAAACAAAGACAAGGAAACCGGACAACAAGGAGACACAAGAAAAGAACCTGAAAAGCCAAAAGCAAAAGCGCAACAAGCTCAGAAAGCTGAAAAAAAAGACACAGGCGAATACGCTGATGCCTACAAAGAGAAAGCTGCGAAAACTACAACCACCCCTAAAGGGAACGGGTTGGTAACCAAGGAACAGGAAGGAAAAGCAACCTGGCTCCAAAACAGCAATATCAACACCCAAAAAAGCTTAGCTTTACATCGGTCGGCACCGGCGGGTACTATCATTAAGGTGAAAAACCAGATGAATGATAAAGTAGTTTACGTACGAACCGTAGGAAAGCTTAATAAAAACCGCGATAAGCATACATTGATCACCATTTCCAAAAAGGCTGCAAAAGAACTGAGCGTTGAGGATGATTACTTCAGGGCTAAACTACAATTTACCGTAAAAAAGCCCTCAAATTAAACCGAAATGCTTTAATTGATCTACTTCACTGCCTCAACAGCTTTTAGACGTCAATATGGATGGGCACTCCCCTATTTCTGATCTTAAGGTTATTAGGCAGGATGCCACTCAGTCTTCTTTTTCCCAATTTGTTGGGCATTACATGGGCCTTATTGGTGCCTTTTTACTAATCACTGGCCTTTGCGTTTCTGCAATTATGATGAGCGTGGGCGTGATCGTTGTCAGTTGCCAGGTCCTTTTCCCCCAAAATTGGTCGGGTTTAAAGCACAACGTTAAAAGACAGCCCATTTTTTGGTTGATGGTAGCTTATTACCTAGCACCTTTTACTGCCTTGCTTTTCACACAGGACGTTTCCAAGCTTCTTCAGCATCAGCAGACCCTTTTACCCCTTTTGGTCCTGCCCATTGGGTTTTTAACCCGTCCCCTTTTTACGCCACGTCAGCAGCGAATCGTAATTGACAATCTGGTAACTATTGTTTTTATAACCGGGCTTTTATCATTCATTCATTATTTAGCGAACTACGAGGTTCTACGCCAGCAATTGAGTGACGGAAAAGTTATCCCTATTGTAACAAGCATTAATCACATTTATTATAGCATTGTCCTGGCTTTTGCTGCTGTAGTGGGGATCATCAGGTTTTTAACTCAACAGCAATGGAGGCCTTGGTGGAAATGGACTTTTTTGGCTATGACGCTGGCCAATGTGGCCTTCCTCCATTTTTTTACCACGCGTACAGGCTTGGGAGGCTTTTATCTGGCTTCTGGTCTTTTAATTTTTATCAGGTTTATAAAAAATCAACAAAAAGCTTATGCTTTTGGCGGGCTTGCTGGCTTGGTTTTAATGGGAATTAGTGCCATAGCTTTTGTCCCAACGCTTCAAACGCAGTACCAGGAAACCAAGGAAGACCTTAACGTTTACTTGAAGGATAAAAACCCCAACTACTATTCCCTCACCACTCGTCTTAAGGGCTGGGAAAACACCTGGTATGTGATCAAACAAAATCCTATTATTGGAGTCGGTGCTGGTCAATTTTCCGCAGCTGTGGACTCCGCTTATGAAGAAAGAGGAACATTATTAATTCCTAAAAACCGGGTAGGGCCTCATAATCAGTACCTTGAGCGCACGGCTCAAAGCGGAATTCCTGGTATTTTAACATTAACTAGCATCCTTTTCTGGCCCATGATCCTACTACTTAAAAAACAGTATTCTGCTACGGCTCTCGGACTTTTAGCTATTGTAAGTTTTGCTTTTCTTGCAGAATCCGTGCTGGAGAGGCAGACGGGAGTCACCTTTTTTGCTTTTTTTTGGCCCTGGATGTTTTATCAATTACAGAAAGGCATAGGAGAACCCTTTTTTGATGATCATGAGTCCGATTCCCCATAATAACGGCAATAAGGCCGGATATCTTCGTCATTTTTCAGCATATTCCCCAGTTTTATTAGCTCATCTTTCAGCTCTGGCAGTTCATCTAGGTTATTACCAATCGCTCCCAGGATCTTAGCCAAGCGAGCCTGCCGACCTGCTTCGGCATCTTTTTCCTGGAGATGCTGAAGCGCTGCCATAAAATACGGGTGATGGTGCCAAACCCAGTCCTTCAACTGATCCAGCATATGCCATAACTTATCAGGATATTCCCAAACCAATGCATCATGAACATACAGGTACCCATCATCATAAGCATAAACCGTAGCAGGCTTTTCTAGCTCAATGGATGGTGTTTGGATTCGATGTTGCCCTAAGGCGTAAACCCTTAGCTCCCTCGCCTTATCATTTTTCTGACGGTTAAGCTCCCATTTCTGCTGAACGATAGATGTCACGAAGTAGCTAGCTTATTCTTCTTGTTCTTTTACCTTGTAGAGCAGCCACCAGGGGGTAGCCGGGTATTCATGGTGCTCATAATGGTACCCGAAGAAATAGCACGTCAAAAAGGCCCACAGATGGTTTTTGGCTTGAGTCGTGCTACGGTGTTTATTGCCACTTTGTTCGGGTTGTTTGTGTGGCAGATATGTTCCAAAATAAAAAAGCTGAAGGGTGCTTAGAAAACTGGGCGCAACCCAGAATAGGAGCAAATTGGCTTCCTGAAAGCCTGCGAGACGCTCCAGGATATTGTAGGTGATAGCCATCAAGATCACTTGGACAAAACCTATATAATTCTTCATGAAGGTGAAGTACCACGCCCAAAAAGGCCCGTCATGGTAATCAGGGTCTGCTTCCTCTGCCACCCAACCATGGTGCTTGTAATGGTTATGGGTCAGCTTCGGGTAGTAATTGAACGCAAAAAGACCGGCGGCAATCCATCCCATAAGGTTGTTTACCTTTTTGTTAGGTGAAACCGTACGGTGCATGGCATCATGGGCAGTGATGAAAAGCCCTGTAAAGAGGTGGGTTTGCACAATCAGCAAAATCCAAGTCAGGGGGTTAAACCATTGCACCTCATAGGTCAAGTTAAATGCTAAAAGCCCGGCCCAAGCCAATATAATAGCACTGCCTAGTACCACGCCAAAGTGACGCTGAAACAACGAAGATTGTGTTGACTTCACGGTAAATTAATTTCTTTATGACGAAAAACAACTTAAAAGCTCTAGCGTTCTATGAGGTCAACTGTTATCGAGCTCATACCGCTTTTCTTCTCAAACGAGGCGTAATGCTGTTCTTAAGAGGGGGTAGGCAGCTTTTCCCTTGTAAAACGCTTAAAAAGGTAAACCGGAAATGCCAAAAATCCAAAAGTCAGGAAATACAGGGTCCAAAGGAATTGGTTAGCCTTAGTAGCTTGCATCCTTCTGAGATCAAGGAAGCCGACCAAGACAGCCATTAAATAGAAAAAAAAGCCAGCCAACAACACGTAAAAGCCCATTCCTGCAGCAAACAAAGATGGCCCTTGCAAGCTTAAAAATATTAGAGTGGGATGGCTTATCAAAAACATACCAAGGATAAGATACCGTAGATCCCATTGGTTAATCATAACCGAACTTTTTAGTAAGATTTACGGTGATCAAATTTATATAATCGCTTAAGACAGCCGTCAAAGTATTTAGACGCCAGCAAAAAGTTATGCAAAGGACCTAGCCGATAGATGAAGCCATGGGTTTTAAGTTGCTTTTCTGGACCTCAATGACTTAAGCCACTCATACAAGTTAATATTCATCAGCAACAGCAACATCGAGTAAATGGTATCTTCTACGGGAATGGTGCCAAGCCGCATTCCAAAATTTTCAGCATTGTTGTATACCACTACGGGGTAAGCTGTCAGAATGCCATTAACCATCGCAAAGGGGATCAAATGGATAGCATAGGCTACAAAAAAACTTCCCAGGTAAATTGGACGGTACCACACGCCATTGATAAGGAGTAGAAGTCCGGTCAGATTAAATGTAATAGTGGTATAAAGCTGACCTGAAAACAAGGTTCCAAGAATAATCAGCACTCCTCCAAGAATGGTAGCAATCCATTGGCCTATCCACGGAAAGAGGTTTTTTCGCCCATAAGCTATCACCACTTCATAAATAAAAATACAAGCAAATGGCACCGTCAAAAAGAAGAGCCATTCCTCAAGCGGCAGGTGCCAATATTCTGGCCCTACCAAATACTTATGGTTAAACCCCCATACATTTTCAATCGTAAACCAGTAATCCCATACGATAAAAAATAGACCTACCGGAACAATGGCTAAGATGGCATTCACCCATTTGCGGTAATAATGTACTTTATGATCAAAACTTAGAACAACCGGGAACAGCAGGGTTAAACCATTAAGTAAAAGGTAAGTATACATAGATCAGGAGTGCATTCGCTTAAGCGCTTTTTCCTGTTTTTCTGTACACAAATTTTCTTCACAAAGAAAATCAAGGATCACTGTTACCACTTTATCAGGCTTACCGCTCTGGGGCTTGCTAAGAAGAATTTTGACAATTTGGTCTTTATCCGCTTTTACATACTCGTTATAACCTAGGAAATCGGGGATGAAATAAGCCACTGATAACCTTAAAAATCGTAGCTCTATATCAGCGGGTTTTTGCTTAATAGCTTTGGAAATGATTGCCATCCCGCTTTTGAGATAGCGCATTTTAGCAAAGGGACTCCAACTGTGTTTGGCTTTCAGGGTTTTAGCAGCTCCCTTATATCCAAGCTCTAGTGGTCCTGGGGAGCTTAATTCACTAATCTGTTCATGAAACTTGGAGGCTTTGGAAGATTCAGAGATCGCTTCCTTGTAAGCAGTTCGGATAGCTTCCATGGATTTAAGCGGGCTAGCTGCGAAACTTACTGATAAGCTAAAAACGAGTGGTAGGCATATTAGAAAAGGGACTCGTATCATAATACTTTAAATGTAATTGAACGTATTCTTAAGGTATGTTTGAAGCATAAGGTATGCCTTTAAACGATCTGGTAAGCGTACCCGCTTATGCATAATTTCCGAAGCCGGAACGCGCTGTATTTTATTGAAGAGTCTCCTGTAGTAGACGTAGGCTAGGTACACTCCTAATCGTGCTCCGGATGGTAGTTTT
This sequence comes from uncultured Sphingobacteriales bacterium, assembly GCA_964542585.1. Classification (GTDB taxonomy): domain Bacteria; phylum Bacteroidota; class Bacteroidia; order CAILMK01; family CAYYUA01; genus CAYYUA01. The sequence continues at coordinate 13,547 of CAZIUI010000021.1, forward strand.
ATAATAGCTTGGTAGGTCTCGTCAAAATCTTGGGAAATATCTGCCTCTATTTGACGCTTAGCTTCATTATCGAATTGATCAATAGCAACATTAGGGAAGTAAATACGGCCACGCTCCCAGTAATCGTTGTAAAAGTCCCTTAAAAAATTAACTTTCTGAAATGCGGCACCTAGCTTACAGGCACCATGACTTAGTTTTTTATACTGCTCCTCATTTCCGTGACAAAACACCCTTAAGCACATCAATCCAACCACTTCAGCAGAACCATACACATACTCGCGGAACTTGGGAGAATCATAGTTTGAATAATTCAGATCCATTTTCATGCTGTACAGAAAAGAATCAATCAGATGATAGGGAATGTTGTAACGATTAACGGTATCCTGAAAAGCATGTAGCACAGGGTTTAAGCTGATCTTTTCATGAATTGCCTGGTAAGTATCAGATTCAAAGCGTTCAATGAGGGAAGCTTTATCATGCTGATGGAAAGTATCCACAATTTCATCAGCAAACCTTACAAATCCGTAGATAGCATAAATTGGCGGGTGATAATGTTTATCTAGTGTACGAATTCCAAGCGTGAAAGACGTACTGTAGTGCTTAGTAATCAGTTGGCTGCAATTGTAGGTCACCTTGTCATACAGGGATGCCATCATCTTTCAGGATTTGTTCGGTGGTAAGTTTGGAACTTATGACAACGATCGGTAACCCGGTGCCGGGTACCGTTGAAGCGCCCGTGTAGTATAAGTTACGAAAATCTTCATCTTTATTAGCAGGCCTAAAGCCCCCTATTTGATCCATATCATGGGCAAGACCTAGGCCACTGCCTTTGTACAAACTAAAACGGTCGCTCCAATCAGCTGGGTTCCAGACCTCTTCCGTCATAAGTTGATCTTTTATCGGAAATCCCGTTCTATTTGAAAGATCATCGATAATGTTATGCTTAAGCTGTTCTTGATCTGACCAATCAGATTTGTGTCGTAAATCAGGCACAGGGCACAAAACAAATAAATTCTCGCAACCTTCTGGTGCAGATTCCGGATTACTTTTTGAGCTCACGCTTACATAGTAATAGGGATTCTCTGGGGCTTCCGTTGTGTGAAAAATCGTACGAGCATAAGACTTGAAGTTACTCCCCAAAAAATAGTTATGATGGTCTAGTTGTGGAATTTTTCCATTTACGCCTAAATACATGGTAAAGGGGCCCAGCGTCCAATGGTAATCGTCAAGTTTTTCTTCCCGGTATTTGGGGTTCGCTAACACTTCTCCCCGGAAAGCTGCTGCATCAGCATTTATTACAAAAAGATCAGCTTCCCAATTGTTTCCGTCCTGGTCGATAAGCCCTGCTACCTGGCCATCCTGAGCGTGGATATCTACTATTTTGGTCTTATAGGAGATTGTGACTTGCCGTTCTTCCAGAAGCTTAACAATGGACCTTACAATCTCATACATTCCGCCCTTTACATTCCAGTAACCATCATGGCGAAGCTCGGTGTAATTAAGTAAGCTATAAACAGCTGGTGTATCAAAAGGGGTAGATCCCAGAAAAAAGGCTACCAAAGAAAATATAATACGGATTTCCTCAGATGAGAAGTGTTTGGAGAGCTCACTCCACATTGACCGGAACATCTTGGGAGCGTGCTTCCAGGGAACCTTCGTAAGCTGAAAAAAATAATCCCCAAGAGAGTTAAAATTCTTCTTGATTACCCGGTATTCGGTATCCTCAAAAATGCGTTGAGCGGCATCCAGGTATCGTTGGGCTTTACGTTCAAAATCGGGTTCTAAGTGTTGTACTTGTGAAGCTAAACGAGAAAGATCTTTGTAAACACTGATACCTTGGTTTAAGTGGGAAAAGTGAACCGTATAAACGGGGTCTAATTCCTGAAGTGTTAATGGATTTTTAATACCACAAGCGCTGAATAAATTTTCAAATTCATAACTCATGCTAAAAAAAGAGGGACCCAAATCCCATGAAAAACCGTCTTTCTCAAGGTAATTAAGCCTTCCACCTGGTTGGTGGTGCTGTTCAAGCATGGTAACAATATACCCTGAGCTTGATAATCTTAAAGCGGTTGATAAACCGCCTAGGCCGGTACCAACGACCAAAACATGTTTCGGCAAATCAAAATCATTTACGGTTAAGATTCATTAAAATACCGGAACATGGGTAATTGTTTACGAAGCTGTTTCCTGGCCAAATGTATACGACTTTTAACGGTACCGATGGGCACATTCATTTCTTCTGCTATTTCATCGTATTTAAAACCCTTGTAGTGCATGAGGAAAGGCTTACGGTAGGTATCGTTCAACTTGTTTATAGCCCGTTGAATGTCTTCCATGTTCATTTCTGACTCACCCTCATTAGGCAGATCATGGGCTGCCAGATTTATATAGTAGAAATTGTCCGTAGTATCTATGATCGTATTCTTTTTCTTCTGACGCCTGTAATTGTTAATAAAAATGTTTTTCATGATGGTATATAACCAAGCTTTAAGGTTAGTGCCATCTGTAAATTTATCCCGATTGGTAAAGGCTTTATACATGGTTTCCTGAAGAAGATCCCTTGCATCTTCCATGTCTTTGGTAAGATTTAAGGCGATGGGCTCCATGTTCTCCACAAATGTTATAACGCGATTGTTAAATTCTGCTCCAGTCATAGTTACAAATTTTGTTTGCAAGTAGGCATCAAATATAATACCTAAAAGTTTTTTAAATGGTATTTTTGTTTAAATTTTTTAGGCTTACTTTAAACAGTGAAAGACATCGGAATCAATAAATCATTGATTATCAGCGCATTAGTTCGGAAAGGCTTTATTTTTGTTTAAGAAAAAGGGGATTATTTTAAAACAGAAGGAAATGAATGCTATTGTTTAAGAAATTGGTCAAAGATTTAGACAAGCTAGTTGCAAACTATTATCAGCTAATATAATCTTAAAACAAACAACTACCAAATATCATGCAAATAAACCTGAGCTGGTCCCGAAGAAGAAAGGGTTCTTGCCCTACTGTTTTAACAAACTATTTACCCTTGAACTAATCATATTTGTGCTCCCATCAACAACCTTTAAATAGAGCGCATTTAAGGTAAGAGGTTAACAGAAGCATTTGATTATTTACCGCTCCTGTGAAATCAGTTAATAATTAACGAGGGTAAGCGCATTTCGCATCAATTGTTTTCCAACCTAAAGCCGTCTCAGTTTAGTCAATTTAAGCGTTATTACTTCATTTGGGTTTTGATCATATCCATGCCTTCCTTTTAAAAGTAAACATGAAAAATAACGAAATGCATGACCTAAATTTGGTCCCATAACTCATTTAATTATAAAAAGCCTTAATATGAGATACAAATAAGAAAAGGAGATACATTTACTGGCTTTAAAATTCTGAAAATCAATTACTCTTTTTATATATTTGTTCAAGAATGCTTAGATTTTTAAAAAAATGAAAGCTTTATGAAAAACGCTAAAACTTATCGCTTTTTGACGGCCTTTGCGGTGCTGGCTTTAATAGTTGGATGTCAGTCCCAAGGCAATAAGGAGGATTCTTCAAGTAAAGCTATTCTTGTAGGTGAAGTAGCGCAGTCGGATGCAGAAAAGGTCCTGTTGCGAATAACAGGCAAACCAGGAAATACCACCCATGAGATCGCCATTGACACCAATGGAAGTTTCAGAGGCGAAATTCCGGTTGATAAACCGTCTTACCTTCGTATTAAAATTGGAAAAGAATTCACTAACACTTTTGCAAGACCAGGGGATACCCTATCCATGACGCTTAACGCGGATCGTTTTGATGAAAGCTTGACCTACAAGGGATCAGCAAAAACTATTAATAACTATTTAGCCGATAAAGTCCTCCTTTCGGACAGCGTTAACCTGGAAGACCGGAACACAATGCGATCCTTATATGGCAGCGATCCCCAAAAGTTTGATAGGACCATCGATTCGGTTCAGCGTGTTTACTTAGATCACATGAAAGCAAAACTCAGTAACTTTGATATAGGTGCATTTCCTAAGATGGAAAAGGTAAATATTAAGGCCAAGTACCAGGGCTTACGGCTCAGGTATCCCCGTCTGTATCCCCGCATGGCAGGCGATAGCGCTAAATCCATTCCTGATGACATTAAAAACTTCCAACCCAAGGTTCCGCTCAATGATCCAAGTATGATGCGGGTACCCAACTACAAAAGGATAGCTCGGAGGATCGTATTCAATGCCAAAAGCGATTATTTAAAACAGCATCCGGGCATGAAAGACACGGCTGATGGCTTGGTAAACAGCAGAGTCATTGATTCCATGATTACCAACGACACCGCTAAAGCCCAAATGGCCCGCATGTTCTTGGAAAATCAGATAGATCGTCAAAGCTTAAAATCCATCAAACCCCTCCATGATTACTATCAGAAAATAGCCACAAATACCAAAGTTAAGCAGCGTGTAGACTCTCTAATGACTGCTAAAAAGAACATTGCTCCCGGCAACAAGGCACCGGCTTTTACTTACCCCAGCCATGATGGCGACACCGTAAGTTTAGCTGATCTTCGAGGACAATACGTATACATTGATGTATGGGCTACCTGGTGTGGACCCTGTATCCGGGAAATCCCCTACTTGAAAAAGTTACACGACAGTATGCATAACAAGAATATTGCCTTTGTTAGCGTATCCGTGGACCGGGCGCCGGACAAACAGAAATGGCGCTCAATGGTCAAGAATAAAAACTTGAAAGGCTATCAGCTATATGCCAATGGGGAAGCATTTGATTCCAAAATAGCCAATGACTTCATGATCGGTTCCATACCGCGGTTTATCCTTATTGGACCGGATGGGAAGATTATTGACCCGAATGCGGAACGTCCATCAGGCGAAATCAAAAGGCGGTTGAAAAAACTGTTGAACGAAAAACAGCAAGCTACTTAAACCAGCATAAAAAACGGTCCTCTTAAAACCAACCGCTTGGTAAAAGGCTGGCTCGCTGTAGCCGGCCTTTTTTGTGGATTCCCATGAACGAATAACCGCGCTTGCCGTTTTTTACCATGTGTAACAACATCCATTTTATTACACTAAAGGTGTTGATTACTTTTGTGAGCTTGAATTGGAGGAGGATACGGTTGTTAATGATTAAGTCCGATTTATGAAAGCATTAAAAGCCCTTAATCCCTATTTTGCCCGTTATAAATGGTATTTGATTGCCGGGGCTTTTTTTGTCATTCTATCCAACGTTTTTGGTGTTCTTCCTGCTCAAGTTGTACGCCATGCCTTCGATCTTGTAAAAGAGAATCTTTTTCTCTATAACATGGCCAATGGCTATGATATTCAATCTGCCATTTATGACCAATTTGCCCTAATCCTGATTTCTTTTGCCGGCCTGATAATCGCAATGGCACTCATTAAAGGGCTTTTCATGGTAATGATGCGGCAGACCATTATTGTGATGTCCCGCCACATTGAGTATGATCTAAAAAATGATATATACCATCATTTTCAACAACTATCCCTCTCCTATTTTCGCCGCAATAACACCGGTGACCTCATGGCACGGATTACAGAGGACGTTAGCAAAGTACGGATGTACTTGGGGCCAGCGGTTATGTATACCATTAACCTCTCCTCTCTCATCATTTTAGTGGTTGGCATCATGCTAACGGTTAATGTAAAAATGACCCTCTACGTCCTGTTACCGTTACCCGTTTTAGCCATTACTATCTATTATGTCAACGCCATTATTCAGGATAAAAGCCTCATCATTCAGCAACAGCTATCCCGCTTGACTACTTTTACACAAGAAATGTTCTCTGGTATTCAAGTTCTAAAAGCTTTCACTTCCGAACGCAGCGTATCCAATCATTTCAACCGTGAAGTAGAGCAATACCGTCAAAAGTCGATGGGGCTGGTAAAAGTGAACAGCCTTTTCTTTCCGGCTATCATTATGCTTATAGGATTGAGTACCCTGATTACCCTTTATGTAGGCGGCCGGCAGGTAATGGCCGGTAATATCACAGCCGGGAACATAGCAGAATTTTTTATTTATGTAAACCTGCTTACTTGGCCAGTAGCATCCATAGGCTGGGTCACTTCTATCGTTCAGCGTGCAGCCGCTTCCCAAGCACGGATTAACCACCTTTTTGACCAAGACCCTGAAATTGCTTCCGATGAAAATAAGCGCATAACCGTTCAAGGCAACATTGAATTTGACAATGTCTCTTTTACTTATCCTGATACAGGCGTCCAGGCTCTTAAAAACGTCAACCTAAAGGTCACTAGCGGAGAAAAAATTGGTATTATAGGGAAAACAGGTTCTGGCAAAACCACTATTGCCAACCTCTTATTCCGATTGTACGACCCCATAGAAGGGCAAATCCGGTTTGAAAGGAATGATATCAAGCGATTAGATCCCGGACATTTCCGTAAGCAGATCGGTTATGTTCCGCAAGATGATTTCCTCTTTTCGGATACCATTGCCCGTAACCTTTTATTTGGCTACCACGAACCATACGTCTGGAGTAATACAAAGGATAAGGAAAAGCTTTACAGCCTGCTGCGGGAAGTCACGGAAATAACCGATGTTAAAAAAGACATCCTCCAGTTCCCGAAAGGGTTTGAAACCAAGCTTGGTGAAAGAGGAGTAACCCTTTCAGGTGGGCAAAAGCAACGGGTGTCCATTGCCAGGGCCTTGATAAGTGACCCCCAAATGCTCATCATGGACGATTGCTTTTCCGCAATTGATACCCATACCGAGGCCAAAATTTTAAACCGGATGGGGCATTACCTTGAAAATCGAACAGTGTTTATTGTTAGCCATCGCGTTTCTACCGTCAAAAATGCCGATAAAATTATCGTGCTGGATGACGGTCAAGTGAAAGAATCAGGGACCCATAACCAGCTACTTGCTGCCGGTGGTTATTATAGCGAACTTTGCGAAAAGCAAATGCTGGAAAAGCAACTTTACCAAAACATGATCCAATAAGCTTACAGTATCAATGGGAACACCGCAGCAACCGCAAGAAGGTATCGACTACTACATCAACGAAGAAGGCTGGCTTGTGATGACCGCTACGTACCACCTAAAGCGGGGGTATTGTTGCGGGTCGGGTTGTAAGCATTGTCCTTACGGCCATGTAAACGTTCCTAAAAAGAAAAAATCCCATTCTAAGGAGTAAAGCTTTTAACTTGCTTCTCCAGAAAGCTGAAAATGCGGGCCAGCGCTAAGGTGTCCTGCGCACAATAGGCCCGAAGTTGTTCCAGTTGTTCTGCTTTTTCGGACGGTTCCCTGTTACCCATTAAAAGTTGCTCATAACGGATAGATGCAATTCCGCCATCTTCTATCGCCCTTTCCGTTTGATCTTTTCCGAACAATGCCTCATAAATGCCTTGTAAACTAAAATTGCCTCTCATGGCGGGATGGTAGTAATGCATGTGCTTGAAGGGATAGCGCAAGTCACGAATCCGATCCAGGCGATCCTGTAAGTCATTTTTGTAAGCGGGGAACTGTTGTTTGGTCAATTCCAGGATCTGGCGTTCCAGGGTTTCCTCGAAAACCACCAAATGAGCGGCTCCCTCGGTATCTGCCAGGAAATGCTCTAGAAAATCAGCATGCGGAAGATGGCCGGGTTCTAAGACCCAATCTTTATAGGACAGGGTCCCTTGTACTTCCTTTAGGTGATGTAGGGAATATTGGAAAGCCATTTTTTGAAAAGGCCTTGTGCCATTGAAAACCGGGATTGCTGGCATAATGGCTTCAAAATCCATGAAGGTTAGCGGATACCGGAAACCTTCGATAAATTCTTGAAGGGCCTCATGCTCAATGTAAGGCTCCATTCGCTGATGACTCCGGACCTGGATGGCAATGGTCCGATTATCCTGCTCATCAGGGTTAAGATCTGCAATGGTGCTGTAACCTTCCTCGTACCATTGGAACTTGCTATCGGCCGATAAATGGCCAAGCTCAAAAATGGAATCTTCTGGGATGTTCTGCCAGCAATAATTGATAAAATCGCAGGGATAAGGATTCGTACAATGCTTTCCAATGGGAACCTTTGGCACTGTGGGCTTTTGCAGAACAGCTTTTCCATGAGCGACCATTTCGGAGACCCAGGATTGAAGCTCTGAAGCATCCTTAAACACCGAATCCTGTGTAAAAAGCCCATTGATAGCTAACGCCCCGTTTCTCACATAACCTTTGTTGATATGCATGATGCTAAAATCGGAAACGTTGATCCCGGCCTGGCCCAAAACGTACAACTGAAGGGCCGCGTCTCTGATATGGTGTTGGGACACGCGTGCGCTACTTTTGACCTCTAGCGCTTCCCAGTATCCATTGCGGCGGGTGAGTACATCCACCATTACCAGCACCTGTTCCTGTTGAAATGTGGCTTCAAAAATAGTGGTAGCACCCTGCTGAATCAGGTTGTGCGTGTTCTCAACCGCCTTACCATAGTGGAAACGGTTCCCTGTTCTGGCATCCACACCTTCCGGAAAACACTGCCAGGCCAGGCCGCCCACCTCCTGTCCACGATTCAGAAGGGCCTGGCGATCTGCACTCGGGGGCTCTCGAAGTTTCTTGTAGTATTGATTAAGGTACAGGGACTTGGAGCATTGAACTGCTCTTAAAAAAGTAGACTTGCTAAGGACATGCTTTTTCATTGGCTAAGCAGACTACTTCATTTCCACGGGCAAAGTCCCATAAACCTGGTAGCCCCCAAGTTCCTCCAGGTTGACGTTCATTGAATGCTCAAAAGGCCTAACCGGTAGTCCTTCTCTAACCTCTGATCCTGAGACGCGCACCACATTCACATCCAAGACTTTATCCTTTAACTGATCCTGCAAACGAACCTTGACGCTGCCATCCGGGGTAAGAGCTGTTGCCGGCAAACTCATTTGGGGTTGTGACGCTTTTGCTGAAGCATTGGCCTGATCAGCTTTAGCAATTGGGAGCATTTGCATATTCTGAAGAACAAGGGCTACTAAGCTCAAAGCAATCACCGTTAATACGCTACGTGTATACCAATCCACTTGCATAAACGTCCATTTTTTGGGTTGTACTATCACTGCAATTTAACAGCTATCAAAAAGACCAATGGCTAAGGGGAACAAAAAACTAAGCGGTCCCCCGGTAAGGCACCTGTAATAAATGATCCAATGCAAGCGTGCGATCACTTATAAACCCCTCCCCTAGTTCTATGTGAGCAGCTGATCCCATTTCACGCCATCTGGACATCAGCATTTCCATAAACCCAGGCTTGCTAAGAATAGTATCAGGATCATTGGTGGCTTCCTGGAAAAACTGAGAGCGATAAGCCTTGATAGCTTCCAACTTTTTATCGGCATAAGCATTAATATCCACCACGAGATCAGGCTGCAAGTAATAATACTGGATAAAATGATAAACCATGTGAGGCCGCCAGGACGCTTGCGGTTGATCATTCAAGTGGGTTTCAACTTTACGCAGGCCAGCGTAGAAGGCCGCTTCTTTAGTTAACTGACCGGCCCGGCTATGATCGGGGTGCCGGTCTTTTGGAGCATTGGCCAGGATGATTTCAGGCTGGTATTGTCTGATCTTTTGGATAATGGAACGCTGATGGGCTTCATCATTCTTGAAAAACCCGTCCCGGAACCCCATATTTTCCCGGAACTCAACGCCAAGGATCCTGGCGGCTTCTTCTCCTTCTTGTTCGCGAATGGAACCGCTCCCACGAGTACCTAATTCGCCATAAGTCAAATCTATCATGCCTACCGCATGACCATGATCCACATGCGACAAAATAGTGCCACCGGCACACATCTCAGCATCATCAGGATGTACACCGATCACTAAAGCATCTAATTTCATAGGGGTTGAGGTATTTAGGCGTTACGCAAAGTTAACTAGTGTTTAAACATAAAATCTTATTTGTAATGGCCACATTTTTCAATCTCATCCAGAACCGGATCTGGAACCATGTACCTGACCGAGTGGCCATTTTTCAAGCTTTCCCGGATGAAACTGGAGGATAACCGCATCAGCGGAGCGTCTAATTCATGAATATCAGCGTCTTCAATGGTTTGAAGCGGATACTCGGGTCGTGGGTACACATAGATCGAATAATTCGCGATTAACTGTTCATAGTTTTTCCACCTGGGTAAGGAGTTAATCGTGTCTGACCCCATGATCAAGGCAAATTCGCGATCAGGATGCCGCTCCTCCAAATGCTGAAGCGTGTTGATGGTATAGGAGGGTTTCGGAAGCTGAAATTCTATCTCCGTCACATTCAAGCGCACATCGCCCTCAATGGCTAGGCGTACCAGCTCCAGGCGGTCGTACTCATTCAGCAAGCCTTTCTTTTCCTTGAAAGGACTCTTAGGCGATACCACATACATGACTTGGGTCAGATCCGTATATTCCACCATGTAACTAGCCAGGATCAGGTGGCCTACATGAATAGGATTAAATGATCCGAAAAATAGCCCTGTCTTCATGGTTAGGATTTTTTAGAACCGGAAGCCTTCTGCTGCTTTAAATACGTTTTCACCAAGTCGTTAGCTTCTTTCAAGGACTGCTCCAGGTTTTTATTATAGATCACATGGTCAAAGCCATTGGCTAAGGATAACTCTTCCTCGGCTTTGGCCAGCCGGCGTTCAATTTTGGCCTGGCTATCCGTTCCTCGCTGTTCCAGCCTGGCCCGCAAGTTTTCTTTGGACAGCGGATGGATGTAGATCATGAGAGGGGCACCAGTGAAATGTTCCTTGGTCTTAAGCGCTCCTTTTACATCAATATCAAGAACGGGAACTTGATCGTTTTGCCATATCCTTTCCAGCTCGCTGTAAAGGGTCCCATAGTAAATACCGCTGTAGACCTCCTCGTATTCAAGGAAATCGCCTTGCTGAATGCGTTCCTTGAAAGTGGCTGTATCCATGAAATGGTAATCACGGCCTTTTTCTTCCTGGTCGCGGGGAGATCGGGTGGTAGCTGAAATAGAGAAGCGCAGTTCCGGGTACGTATTCAACAGCCGATGAACAAGGGTGGTTTTACCCGTACCAGAGGGGCCGGAAATGAGCACAAGCTTTTGGGACATTACAAGGTGTTTTGCACTTGCTCTTTGATCTGCTCAAGGTATTCCTTCATACTTACCACCTCTTGCTGGATAGTGCTATCACTGATCTTTGCCCCAATCGTGTTTATCTCACGCCCCAGCTCTTGGCTGATGAAGTTCAATCGCCTGCCAGCTTCTGCGCTGTTCAGGTTATCAAAAAAATACTGCAGATGGCTATCCAGCCGATCCAGTTCTTCGGTGATATCAATTTTTTCCAGGTAGTAAAGCACTTCCTGTTCAAAACGTTGCTCATTTACCTGTTCACGGGCTTCTTCAGGCAAGTTACGCTTCAGGCTATCCCACAATCGTGTGCGTATGGCGTTCATGCGGGCCTGTGCCTGCTGGGCAATACGGGATTTGTGCTCAAGTAAGCCTTTTCCGATTCGATGAAGATCCGTTGAAAGGTTCTGGCCTTCCTGCTGGCGGAATTCCTCTAATTGCACCAAGGCTTTTTCTGTGGCTTGCTCCAGTAATGCCCTGTTAGCTTCCGAGCGCTGATAAGCCGGCTGCTGGTAAACATCCGAAAAACTTAACAGGGTAGAAAGCAAGCCATTTTTACTAAGCCCCAGCTCATCGCTAACAACCTCAATATCTTTGTAATAAGCCTTTAACAACTCCCGGTTCAGGGGCTGCTGAATCTGCTGCGCACCAGTATACTGAATCTCCGCTACCAGGTTAACCTTACCCCTTACCAAGCGCTGGCTTAGCTGCTTGCGCAGGGTTGCTTCCTGGTCCGAAAATATTTTGGGTAGCCGGATATTGAGGTCAAGGTTTTTGCTGTTCAGCGCTTTGAGTTCTACCTGTATATGAACGCCTTCTTCTTCTGCTTCCCCTTGGCCAAATCCGGTCATGGATTGTAGCATGCAGGCTTTGCTTTCTTAATGACTTGCAAAGTTAAGAAAAGTTGGAACTGGCCCTCTTATGATCAGGACTTCACCCTAATGCGGAAAGTGGTCCCTTTACCTAATTCGGAACTTTTGACGAAAAGCTGACCCTTGTGGTACTGCTCAATGATACGTTTCGAAAGGGACAAGCCCAGGCCCCAGCCGCGCTTGCGCGAGGTATAACCCGGCTCAAAAATAGACCGGAACTCCGATCGGTGGATTCCTTTCCCCGTATCTACGATATCGATCACCACGTATTGTCCTTGCTTTTGAATGTAAAAAGTAACACAACCGCGTTGCTCAATGGCATTGATGGCATTCTTGACCAGGTTCTCTATTACCCAATTGAACAGGGAGGCATTGATCCAGGCAGTGATTTCCTGATCTGCGGAGTCATCGATGGTGATAGTAGCTTTTTTGGAAAACCTGGACCTGAGGTATGAAAGCGTTTGAGAGATCTGCTCATAAAGGATTTCCCGTTGCAATTGGGTACTGGCACCAATCTTGGAAAAACGGTCCGTGACGGTTTGCAGCCTGTTGACGTCCTTTTCCAGCTCCTTTAGAATAGAGCGGTCAAGCTTTTCCGTATTATCCATGTAAGTAATCCAACCCATTAATGAGGAGAGCGGAGTGCCCAATTGATGAGCTGTCTCTTTGGCCAGGCCAACCCATACTTTGTTTTGCTCATATTTCTGGGAGGCATTAAATGCTACATAAGCCACCCCAAAGAACAGTGCGATCACCACTAGTTGAATATAGGGAAAGTAACGCAACTGCGACACCAAGCGGGATTCTTGGTAGTAGACAAAACTCTTGTTACCGTATTCGCTTTCAATAACGATGGGATCTCGTTCTTCCTTCATGTTGGCCAGGACCTTATCCAACTTGTCCTGCTTATTCTCCGGGATGTTACGAGAGGAAACGATGCGGCCATCATTATTCACAAGGATCACGGGTACGGTTTCATTCTGCTGAACAACCTTGAACAAGAACTGTGGATTATCCGTAGTGCTGACCTTTTTCTGGGCTTCCGCCCACAAGCGTACTTTGCGCTTTTCGGATTGCTTGAGCTGCTCAGCCAGGTAATTCGTATAAACCAGGGAAGCTATGCTTATGGCCACAGCGGCCAAAAGCAATGCTATCTTCCAGAGCGTTTTTTGCCGGAATAGCATGAGGGGCTATTTATTGAAAAATGATCATTTATCCCACTTAAGCTGGTATTCATCTTTTTGATCACCACCGGATTCACCGGGATTGGTCAAGGCTTTACGTAGTTCCTCTCCCTCTCGCTCAAAGTCCTTGTTAAGTTTTTTGGCCACCGCTTTTTTATCATACTGAAAATTGGGATCTGAAGCCGGACCCGTCATTTTTACAAACAGGTTGAGTTGGTTCCCATCTTCTGAGCGTACGACCTTCCCAAAGGCTGTTTCATACTCTTCTTTCTTTCCAAAAAGGAGTTCACTCAGGTTGAATTGCAGGTTGTAATCAATGGTGTTGTCAAAATGATGCACTCCGGAAAAGTGACCTTCAAATGCATTGCTTTTGATGGCCATTCTGGGAATGCGGATCTTGCGATCTTTGATCACAACCTGGTTATCCAGCTTTTGGAAATTGACTTTTCGGAGCTCATCAACATCCACAAGCCCAGCCAGCTTCATCATGGGTTGAAAGCGTTTAACTTTCCCATTTTCAACCACGACATCCCCCTTCAATTTTAGCTGATCGTATAACGGTTGCAGATGAGGATCCCACGCAGCTTCCAAATTGACGTTGGTCGTAACTTCTCCTTCAAGGTGCTTATTCGTCAGGAATTGTTGCCCAAAGTTTTCCAACTGGTAAAACAGCTTATCAAGCTGAATACCCTTTCCAATCCCTTGCAAACGAGCGCGGAGGTTACCGTTTGGCAAGCTTTTAAGGTTGCCCGCCAGTTCTATTTTCCCTTTCATTGATTGAAAGTTAAGCTGACGCAGCTCCAGGGTTTCATCCTGATAGGCTACACGGCCATCAACGCCAGTAGCTTGAAAACGGTGATAGTTGAGTTCCTCACAGCTAAAGCCCAGATCCAACGCCAGGAAATCCGGTAAAGCAAAGGTGGCTGCACTGTCAGTCGGGCCCTCCTTCTCATTAGCGGTCATTAGTAAAGGGGCCACGAATAAACGCTTGCTATGAAGATCCGCTTCTACTTTCAGTTTTTTGCCTGGTAACAGCATGAAAGAAGCTATATTCCGCACATCTCCCGTTAAATTGAAAAAGCTTTTACCCGCTTTACCCCTTAGCCGTTGAACCTGAAGGTCATTCCCATTAAAGTTGAAATAACCATTCAGGTTAGAGAAGTCAGGGCGGTTAGGCGGTGTTGAGAGAGTGGCTTTTTCCAGGCCCATTCGCCCCTTAAAGTTGAATTTCGGGATGGTTGAAACCTGCTTCAGGTGACGGATGCGCCCGGCAAAGTCTGCATCAATGAAAAAATCACCCTTCATTCCGGGTTTGCTCCAATTGGGGATCAAGGCCTGAAGGTTTTCCAAGCGCGGTCGTCCCCTAAGGTGGAGGTTCAGGTAAGGATCGGTAAAATTGTTTAAGGTTAAGGACCCGTACAGGTTGCGGCCATTCAGCGAAGCTTCAAAATTCTTGAGCGCTAGCATGGAGGTACGTGCTGCGGCTTGCTTACCATTGGTGAAATGTCCTTCCAGGTGAACTGCTCTTAAGGGCTCCGCTTGGTTGCCATGCCGGATGGTTCCGTTTTGAATCCCAAAATCTACCTTAAAACGCGGATTTTGCGTAGGCGACACCGGTCCATTGAGCTTGGCTTTAAAATAAAATTTTCCCTTTCCCCGGTAGCTGCTGAATTTTTTCCGGTAATATTCCGGTGTCAGGGAGAGTAACGTCTGTAAGTTGTTCTCCTTTCCGGCAATGGAAAGGTCCAGAGCCAGGTGTTCAGTTTTATGAATAGCCTTGCCCTGAAGGGAAAATTCAGCGCCAGCAAGGGTGATCTTTCCTTGCTTGACCTGGTATTGACTCGGATCATGCTGAACATTCAGCGTGGTTTTTATTTTGAAAGGCTTTTCAGCAGCGTAGTTGTTGCCATTGATCTTGAGGGCATTCAAAAGGCCCTTGCCCTTGGCTGACAAACGGGTACTGGCTTGGCGAACCTTACCGCTAAGTGCTAACCGCCGGGCAAAGAGCTCATACACCTCCCCTTGCGAACGGTTCCGGTATTCTAACCGGATATTACGTAGCACCACGTTACCCATATTTAGTGCTGGTCCGGCACTTTCATTTTTGGTTTTAATGGTGTCGGGATTTTTGAGGATCTGGTAATTGACTTTAAGGTCTTTGGTGACCCGGGGTTTCAGGTAGCCATCGGAAAGCTTGAAGGTTTCGATATCATAAGGCCCGCCAGTAATAACAGAAAAGGGATCGGCCACGACCTTTACCCTGTGGAAGCGGGCCAGGTATTGTGGCGTATCCAACGCTGAAGGCCGAACACGCACATTGGTCATGTTCAGGGTAAGGTTAGGAAAATCCCGCCACAGACTGAGCTTGATGTTCTGGGTTTCGATTTTGGTTTTGAGGTATTGGTTCAGGGAGGTGAGCAGGCGCTGTTGTAGCTGCGGCCCGTAGACGGCTAAAGCCAGGAAAATTGTTAAACTGAGTAAAGCCCCGATGATCAAAACCCACATACTGCCAAACAAAAACCGCCTCATGTTATAAAAACGTTGAACGCCTGTTATGATATTGTGTCCGCTTCAAAACTAAAAAATCCGACCATGGCCTGTGAAGCTCTTTTCCTGTAAATAGGGGCTGTTCAACCGGATAAAGCATTGAATCCAAGGTCAAGTTTTGGTTTTTGGTTCAAAAAACACCGGTAGTTTGGCGGATTGCCGGAAAAGGTTTTAGTTGTACACTGCTTTCAAAAGCGGGCACCTATCTAAGTTGGTATAGAGGGGTCCGACTTCCAGAGCCGGACAGGTTTCTGATTTAAAGCTGTCAATGACCAATTCTTAAACCCATTTGGGTGAAAAACGGCCTAGCTTTGGTTAAACCATGGATAGGATATACTTTTGCAACGGCTTAAAAAAGCGGGCACTTAGCTCAGTTGGTTTAGAGCGTCTGCCTTACAAGCAGAAGGTCATTGGTTCGAATCCAATAGTGCCCACTCCCGTTAAATACCGGTTTTAGTTTTTCCCGATTGGGCCCAATCCCTTGAGATACTACCCACCTAAAAAAGCGTCAGCAGACGCTCAGTATCTTAATCCTATAATTGACTCATCTTCTTGAAGCTCATGGGTAACAGTAAAAAGCAGGCTTGCAACCAGTGCCCGGTTTTTTAAAAATGTAAAAAGCATAATTGAGAGGCTTTCAGGACCGTAAGGCTAAGTATTCAATGGCGAACTAAGCGTGAGGCGAAAAAAAGCCCTACAGTAAACAATGCCCGGGAAGGAAGGCATTATTTTGATCCCTGGGGACTGTTATTGCAACCAATTAGTTCTTATAATGAATAATAATGTATTACAATATAGTATTTAAAATATGGTTTAAACTATAGCTTGATGAATTTCGTGCTGAAGTTTCAGGTTGTTGCTTTATCCCATAATGGTACGATGATCAGTAAGGTTGGTGCTTAAATCATCCATTGCCTTAGCTGATCATCAAAGATAGGAGCTTAGCTTTTCTGATGAGGCTTATCAAGCGGGAGTAACCGGAAAGCCTAAGCGTTCAGCAAGCATGTGTTTGAAGTCTTCATCGCTCATCTGGGCACGGGCCTCCAGCATCTGCAGGGCATCCTCACCAACGGGGTAGCGTAGCTTTTCAGAATCTGAATTGGCTGCTTGATAAATCAGCTCCACAACCTCTTCGATGTTAGGATTCTGTGTCATGTTGCTCATGGCGTTTTCAATGAAATGATTGAAAGTATCTTTGTAAGCTTCCATTTTACCATGACCAAAGAAACCCATTGAACGACCGCCAAAATCTGTGGCGTAAGCACCCGGCTCAATGACCTTAAGCTTGATACCATAGGGGGCCAGCTCATATTGCAGGGATTCGGACAGGCCTTCCACTGCGTACTTGGAAGCATTGTAAAGGGAGAAGTAAGGCATGGAAACACGGCCAGCGATAGAGGAAAGGTTAATAATAACCCCTCCATGTGATTGCCGCATATTGGGAAGCACAGCCTTGGTAACATTCATCAGGCCAAAGACATTGGCTTCAAATTGGTTGCGGATGGTTTTGTCTGAGGCGGCCTCAAAAACTCCAACTGTTCCATAACCCGCATTGTTGACCAATACATCAATAGTTCCGAAGGTCTCTTCGGTTTTAGTAATGGCAGATTGAATGGTTTCAGGCTTGGTAACGTCCAGCTGGGTGATTAAAACATTCTCCAGATCATTCAGATCCTCAGCCTTTTCCGTGTTCCGCATGGTAGCAGCTACCTGCCAGCCTTGCTGCTGAAAATACTTTGCACTAGCGCGTCCAAAACCAGAGGAGGCTCCGGTAATCAATACGGTTTTCATCAGGGTTTTAATTTTCAGATTTTGATAAAATTACCATTTAATAACCAATAAACGGCAAAGAAAGTTGCCACCTTGCGAGGCATGCTCTGGGTTTACATAATACAAGCCAAGAGGCAAATCAAGTACCAAGGCTGCGTCCAGTAAGGCTTTTATAGAATTGGTTTTCTGGCATTGGACCAGCTACTTAATCAGCCTATTTCGCTTAACCTTAAGCTTTATCGCTCAAAATTTGTGGGTCTATTGGTAGGCGGTTCATTTTGGTTTATCCTACCAATATCAATGAGTCAGCCATGCCGCGCTATCATGAGGTTTAGCGACCTCTTAGAATTTGCTATACTAAATATTTAATTCCTAATAGGATCCCAAATATCCTGCACTCCTCAGGTTGACCAAAGTCGCTTAACTCCCTGCGTTAAAAAAGCCGTGAATTATAAACTTAGGGATAGCAGTTGGGAAGAGATAACCCAAATAGTGCAAGAAGAATTCTCTTTGTGAGATATTTGAAGGCTATTTCCCCTACTTCATAAACCATACTTTACAGATCTTATCACCTTTTACCTCGTAAATAGCTGTTGCATTCATGACCTTGCCATCGGGCAAACCTGTAATCCGCTCACGGTCTATAACATAATTCCCCTTTGAGATCCGGTTAACCAATTCGCAATGGACATTTGGTACTTGCTTGAAGAAGCGCTTGTAGGTTTTCCGCATTTTATCAATACCGGTATACTGAAGCTGATCCGGGAAATTGTATACCTTAACGCTATCACTGTAACAATTAAGGAAAGCCTCAAGGTTATGGGCATTGTAAGCATTGAGTTGCTTTTGGGCCATAGCTTTTGGTGAGGAAAGCTTTAGTTCGGAAGGCTTGATAACTCTCCCGGATTTGATGATATAAGCTATATCCTTAATGTAACTGAGGGTGTCCAATGGGTTACCTTGTAACACCAGGATATCTGCTAAATTCCCTTCTCCAATAGATCCGGTGCTGGAAGTAGTCTCGAGCAATTCAGCGCCATTAACGGTGGATGCTCGCAGGATTTCCAGGTTATTCAAACCGGCTTTTTTCATTAAGGTTAATTCCCGGAAATAAGACCCTCCATGCGGGGTCCCAATATTCCCGGCATCTGTTCCGGTAACCACATTTATACCTTTTTCATGAACCCTCCTCAGGTTAACCGCCATAATAGAATCAGCTTTCCCTTGGATTTTTGCTTGCATGGCCAAGGTTTTATTTAACCAGGACGGTAACCGTTGCGAATCAATATGCTGTAAATCAAAAAGCGTCCCCAGGGAATGCGGTTCACTGGTATTCAATTCGTGAGGCGTAAAATTTAATTGCTGCTGGAAGGTTCTTTTATAATTGTTCATCACCTGCAGGGTTGGGATATAATCGACCCCTTCCTGTTTGAGTAATTCCAGGAAATCATCATCTACTACCTTATCGGTAACGCTGTGGACTAGCACGTCAGCGCCGGCTTCCACAGCCAGCCGGGCAGTTTCGAGCTCCATGGCATGGACGGCTACTTGCAGGTCATGCTTATGACTTTCGGCTATTACAGCTTTAACAACAGGCAGGTTTTCCAGGGCTGTTTGGTTTTTGGTAACAATGTACCAGATCTTAATAAAGTCCGGATTATGCGCTAGCTGTTTGCGCACAAGTTTCCGGCCTTCTTCTGGAGAATGGGCCTTAATGATAGGCGCATCATTTATTTGAAAGGCTGTTGGTTGATAGGTAGAAATCAGCGGCCCGGTTAATGAGATGTTCGGAGATGGGACCTGTTGACTCACGCTATCCCGGATCCTAAAATTGCTAATAGGGCCTCCCACATCTACGACAGTCGTAACCCCATTCAAAAGGTAACGATTTAGAAAAACAGGGGCCATTTGGGCGATGCGGTTTTGTTCTTCTTTGTAAGACCTGATGGAACGTAAGTCTGCTATATCAGGCCTGGTGTATAAGCCGCCGGACTGGAAGAAATGAACGTGGGCATCCATTAACCCGGGAATCAAATACTTTTGATCTACATTGATAACCCGGGCACTATCAGGTATAGAAATCTCGGCACTTCTACCGGTTTGCTTGATTTTGCCATTTCGGATTAAAACAGTGCTGTTTTTTAAAACTTTTCCCTTTTTAACGTCAATGAAGTGGCCACCCTTTAATGCCTTTACTTCCTGACCGGTAGCACTATGAGCTGCTAATTGGAAAATGATGAAAACCCCACAAATAAGTTTTTGTAACCTCATTACCAGATGGCATTTTAAGGACTAAAATAGCAGATGTCAAATGATTTATTAACAACTTAAGTACCGGATTGAAGGATTTTTATTTATAAATCGGATGTAAAAAGATTTTGATTAACGTCAACTTATCACTCTTAGGACTCCATCTATATTTGACAATAATTAGCTATGTTTGAAGACAACTATAAGAAAAATGGAAAAGATGAGTTCTCAAACATTTTATAAAACCAAATAAAACCAGGAATTATGGTTGGTGGGATTTTTACACTGTTCCTTTTACTGGTAACATGTCATGTTCCTTTGCTAAATGCCCAAAATGGGAATTGGTTTAAGGATGTTACCTCCGATGTTAATCTTGAGAATACCCAAGGCCGCAGGCTTTACTTTGCTGACCTCAATAACGATAACTATCCTGACCTTGTATTGCATGACCGTTCTGGGCGGAGTAATTTACAATTGTTTATGAACATGCCCGACTCGAGTGGTTCGGGTCGGATTTTTAAGGACACAACAGCGTGGTCTAACATCAATTACTCTCCAAAAGCCAATTTAAAGGGAAGGAAGTCCACCAACATCGTAATGGGCGATGTGGATAATGATGGGGACACCGATCTGATGTCCTGTATTTTTTATTTCAGGCGCGAAAATTTCACGGATAAAGGTGACCGCTGTGCCTGCATGCTTAATAACGGCAACGGGAAATTTCAATATAAGGAAAATAGTGGTCTGGCAGCTCCGGGTTTGATTAACAGTACCGGTATGGCGCTAATGGATTACAACCATGACGGGAATATTGATATTTACATATCCTCTTTTTCAAAAGACCATTCTCTGAATCTTTTTGATCATGATTACCTGCTAAAAGGGAACGGAGATGGCACTTTTGAAAATGTTTCCGAACAAGCGGGCTTACACAGCACCAAGGAATATCCCATGTATGGCATAAACATCATGGACTGGAACAATGACGGTTATGCGGATGTGGCACCATCTCCTTATTGCCGCCACGGAGGTGACTTTTGGAAGAATACAGGCAACAATTCCTTTAAGGAAATCTCGTCAAAAATTAACTACAATGCCCAAAAAAAGGCAGGAGACCGTGGACAGGCCCTGTGCCAGTGGGCAGCTGACCCTTCTGACTTTGACAATGACGGGGATTTAGATTTTTACATTAGCCTTGTTCATGGGGGTTCCGGTTTTGGTGAGGGGCATTCTACCCTGGTTATGAACCACGGAGCCGATAGTAATTTTCAAACCTCATGGGCTATGGACCGGGTGGAAAAAGAAAACCCCAAGCCTTCCCATCATGGAGATTTTGATGCTGACTGGCTGGATATAAACAATGACGGCTTGATGGATCTGGTGACCGGGCAGGGCGTGTATAATCCTAGTGAGGACCGGATTTATTTTCACCTCCAAAATAAGAATCATTTTTTTGATGATGTAACCGCGGAACTCAACATGGTTTCTACGTATAATCAGCCCAATAAAGTACAGGCCCTCGATTATGACCTGGACGGGGATGACGACCTCATGATAAGTGAATATGGCAACAGCAGTAAAATTACACTACTGGAAAATACAATCGGTAATCAAAATAATTGGGTATCTGTGAAACTGGACCCCCCTGAGAATGTCAATGCGGATGCGATTGGCTCACGTGTATATGTGTATGCCGGATCTATGACGCATATGCGGGATGTGTATGCCGGGGAAGGAAACATGGGCGGACAAAGCCCTTTCATCTTGAACTTTGGCGTAGGTAAGCGGTCGATTGATTCTATAAAAGTAAGATGGCCCAATGAATTTTTAACAGAAACAATGGTCTACAACCCCTCTATGAACCAGTTGATCAAGATCGATGGAAAGGCAATGACAAGCACCCAGTCCTCTAACAGAAGAGGGAATTTTGAAATCTATCCGAATCCGGTCAATGATCAACTGCGTATAACATTTCAAAAACCAACAGCCCTAAATCGTGGAACAATCAAGATTTACGATATGGTGGGTAAAAAACGGATCGAACGGGATTTTTCAGGCAATTCCAATAGGTTAGCAGTTGATGTGGAAAAGCTTAACAGTGGGTGGTATGTGCTTCGCCTTATTGAAAAAAACGGTGGTAATACTACCACACTCAACTTTATAAAGCAGTAAAATTTTATTGTTTAGGTAAGTAAGGCCTGATTTTCGTTGCTTATTTAAAAAGAACCTCTTGGTTCCTCTACTGTAGCTGTTAACCAGGCCTTTTTTTGTTTCTAATCCAATCTTTTTTTGGATGGATGTGTCATCAAATGGCAGCATACCAGAATGATATGGCTCCAAAAATTTAGTTCGCCATGTAGTACACTTTATTTTATCATAAACTGGTGATTAGCAACCTGCAGGTCTCCTTCAATATGAAGGATATAAAGCCCAGCTGCCATATGACTTACAGGAATTCTTATGTCATAATCGCCTTCCGGTAGGGTATGACTGCTATAAAAGGTTTCTTTTCCTGTGCTATTGAGAATACGAATCTTGTACTGATCACGCTGGGGTACGTTTAACGAAAGGTTTAAGTGATCATTTACCGGATTACCCTTAAGTTGAACATCCAAGGCGTAACCCTTGCCTAATTCAACCGCTCTAACATTCGAATATTCGAAACGCCCATCAAAATCTACCTGCTTTAACCGGTAATAGTGAATGCTTGCTTCTGGATTTTGATCAATGAATTGGTAAGCTTGCGGCTCTGAAGTCGTTCCTTCGCCCAGTACTGTTCCGATGGATTTCCACTGCTCGCTTTCCTCAGAGCGGCGCTGCACAACAAAATGCCGGTTCCGGGTTTCGGAAGCTGTGGACCATTCCAGTATAACGTTACCGTTGTTGGGTTCGGCCGAAAAGTTCGTTAACTCTACTGGGAGCGGGTTGTCAGTGCTGGAGGTAGATCCAAAAGTGAAAGGACTAAAATTGTCCACGTTATTCACAGTAATACTGCCAGAGGCTGTATTTCCGGAGTTGGCGTCCTGGCCAAAATTCTGCCAGGTAGAATCATTCCAGTGGGCCACCTTGAGTTTACTGACATCCGTAATAGCACTAGTAGTACCATTTTCCCAATACAGCGTAACATCTACACTAGAGCTACCGCTATCGCGGCTTAATGTCCAGTATTCATTTTGACTAACATTATTGAGCTGGGGGTTGCTATTCGGATTGTTACCAGGCATGGCAAAACTAGACGTATTACCGTACCCAGCTTTTTGGTAACTGGCTGTGAAGGCGTCAGCTGTGTTAGTTGGCGCTGAGATGCCTAAACGTGCCCATTGGCCATTATCCCCTATTGGGAAGGTAAAGGCATCATCCCCGGTTTTGGTAACAGGGCCATCGATGTAAGCAGTATCACCACTGCCTTTGATGGTGGCATCATTGAGGACCTTTACAGCTTTACCATTGTTCATGCCGATAATCCCATTCTTGAGGGTAAGTGTTTTTTCTACGGTCAGATCGCTTTCAGCTGTGATACCCTGTGCATTCTTTAGGGTAATGCTATCCACCTTTATAGCAGAATTACCTTTCAGAGTTTGAGCATTGTTGCCTGTTAATTTAAGGACCCCATCGCCTAAGTCAGCTTTACCGTCATTCACAAGGTCTCCTTTAAGTTCTAAGCTTTTACCGTTCATAACCAGTGAGGAATTCCCCATATTCCTTATGATTAAATCGCCTCCAAGGGCTTGATTGGTTATATCCGGGTACCGCACCTTCCCTTTAGGAATGAGCAGGGTCTTATTGGAGTCCGGCTGACCATTCTCCCAATTTGAGGAATTACTCCACAAGGTATCGTTGGTACCGTACCAAGTTACCGTATCCGACTGCTCACGGAAGGCAATGTCATCAACCGGAATGACATGATAAGAAGGGGCACCTGCTTTTGCATCAACTGTAAACCTCGCCTTGACGGGTCCAGAGATGGTGTAGTTCGTGAGGTCAATGGTTTGATGGACCCATTTCCGGGAGAATTGCGCATAGGTTAGCACTTGGTTATGCCACTGACTGCCGTCATAAAAATCTACCGTCAATTCATTAGCACCGTTAGAGGGTCCGTTTTTTACACTCAGTAAGTAAAACGACAATTCCGGATTATTGAGGTTGCTAATATCCACTTCTGGCGTCTCTAGCACATTTGTATCACTGGTTTGGCTTACATTACCATTCGCCAGATTGCCGCCCGTCCCCGTATGATCGTTAAAAGGAAACTGGGGTGGAATAGACACAGAACGCCAATTATTGTAAGCATTTCCATAGGTCGTAAAGCATTGACGCAGGGCACTCTTATCAAAAGGCTTGTGGTAAGGCGCCTGAACGATCCCACAATCGGTCGTAAAACTTATGGGACTAGCATAGCTACTTGTGTCGCCGGGTCCGCAAATTTCAGCTACATAAACCTCATAAACTTTGTTGGACTGCAAGCCCGTCAAAGTATAACTTGCGTTAGAAGCAATGGCAGATTGGCCTTGTCCGAGTTTGAATCCTTTGGTTCCCCATTGAACTTTCCATTGGCTGCCATTCAGGCGCGAATTCCAATCAACGGTTGCCGAATTGCTAGTTACGTTACTGGTATCCAGGCTCTCAACTTTAACGCACGATGGACCCTCCTTGACCACCACGCTATCAAACTGCCAGGAGGTATAACTATTATTGCTTTTGATACGGAACCTAAAATTCGAAGGAAGGTTACTGGGATCAGCTGCTACAAACGAATCCAGCTTAAAACTTTCAGGATCTTTATCGCCATTGACTGTTCGCTGCGTCTTCCAGCCAGCGCCATCCCAATACTGGAACTTAATGGTGTCATTGCCGTACGTGCCTCTGTGACAAACATCCCCCCAATCAAAAGCGACTGTCAAGGTTTGAAAGCTGCTGCCATCGTATAGCGGGGATTGTACCTCAGGCAGCGATTCTACCGGTTCTCGGGATTCAATATTTAGAACATGGCTTCCTGTTCTGCAATTAGTGTCAATGGAAATATCCGATTTAGCCGGTCGATACCAGCAACTTGGGAATTGCTTGCTACTAAAGTTGGTGGTGTCCGGAATACTAGTGGGCTGACACCGGGTCTCAATTGTAAGCGGGCCGCGGTATGGGCTTTCATTGTTGTTCCCGCAAACTTCTGCCACATAGACGTCATAGGTGGTTTGGGCCTGTAAACCGGTTATGGTGTAAGGATCATTGGTAGTAGTAGCGGAATCGCCTTTACCGAGATCAAATCCCGAAGTGTCCCACTGTAACCTACGTTGCCCTGCTTTTTCCAGGGATTGCCAGGTAACGTCAGCTGAGGTTGCATTCACTATTACTGGCTCGAGGGCCTTTGGGGGTAAACAAGTAGGCCCTTCTTCTACGTCTAAGTTAGCAATACTAAATTCATCATAGCGCCCCCCAGCCGTCATGTTGAACCTCAACTGAAAGTCTGAACCCAGGGCGCTGGCTTTCACATAAAAGCTATCCCGCTGGAATGAGTCTGAAAAATTACCATCGTACTGGCTGCCAACCACCCACTTTGATCCGTTCCAATATTCCACAGCAAAGGAGACATGGCTTCCCTCTCTACTACGGCAGTCGTCTGGCGTTAGTTCATAATTCACCTTCAGACTCTGTGCATTGCTGGCATCAATTTCAGGGGTCCGTACTTGCTTACTATTTTCAATTTTAAGGTAGTCTTTTTGCTGATCCCTGCAATATTGACGATGCATGATGTCCTCATCGTTGCTCCTAAACCAGCACAGGGGAAAGCCATTGGAAAAGTTCTGCCGGTAAGGAAGAGCCTTTGCCTGGCAATCAGTATTAAATGTATAAGATCCGCGGTAAGGGCTTTGGCTACCACTGCTGCATTCTTCTGCTACATACACATCGTACCTTTTACCAGATTTCAGGCTAGTTATGGTATAAGGATTGGAAGTTGTTGAAGCAGAATCGCCCTGGCCAAGCGTAAAGCCTTTTTGTCCCCACTGTAGACTACGGGCTGAGCCTTGCTGAAGCGAAGTCCAGCTAGCATCCACACTACTGGTAGTTATATTGGACAACGTGATAGCTTTAGGTGGTAAGCAATCCGGGCCTTCCTGTACCTGAATGGCATCTACCTGAAAGCCATGCCGATAACTGCCGTTTTTGACCCGAAACCTTAGCTGAAATTGGGAGCTCAGGGATTGCGCTTTGACGTAAAAACTATCCTTGGTAAAGCTTTCAGGTGTGGTGCGGTCATATTGTTTCGCCCTTTGCCACTGATTGCCATCCCAATACTCTACCAGTAAAGTGTCATTATAACGAGGGCTGACCCCACAAGCGCCAGCTGCAACTTCGTAATTGACCTTAAGGTTCTGTGCGCCACTCACATTTAATTTTCCAGTTGAAGTTTTGGTAGTATCGGATATTTGAAGGGCAGAGTTAGGCCCATTGCACCCATCAATCACTTGTACCGAAACCTTATCACTGCGTGACCAGCAAACGGGGAAGCCTGAGGAAAAATCCTGCTTGTAGGGAATGGTGTCCGTCTGGCAAGGCGTCTTAAAGGCAACAGGTCCGCGGTATTTACTGGTATCTCCAGTTCCACAAATCTCGGCCACGTAAACATCATACCGGGTACCAGCGCTTAGGCTGTTGGCTTGGTGAGAAGTATCGCTGACAACGGAACTCTTACCGTGCCCGGGTTTAAAGCCACGCTGACCCCACTGGACCTTCCACTGGTTGCTGCTATTATGAGCTTTCCAGTTAAAGGAAGCCGTAGTTTGCCCAATGTTGCTAACCGTTAATTTGGATGGTAATTCACAGGTAGGCGTATCTTCATAGGTAATGTTATCGACCGCTACATCTCTGCTGGTGCCCGGAACCAAGGCAATGTGCTTGGCGGTATCAATGAGACTGCTATCGGTAAGCGGGACTTTGTATTCGTTATAAGTTTTAGCGGAAGCTGGGCTAAGGGTATCCACTATTGTAAGCGCCCCATTATTGGTTTGGCTGGGCATGACGCCCACATACAGCTTGTTATTGGTTCTAGAGCTCACGTACTCAAAAGCAGCGCGGAAGCGTAGACGTTTGTCATAGTTATTCAGATCCGATAAGGCAGGAGACACTAGTATAGCAGAATCCCCGCTGTTTAGATTGGCATAGTCAAAAACCACCTGGTTAGGCAAGGAATAGGCATTGATCCACCGTAAGCGGTCACGAAGCCTCATCCGCCTTTTTTCATTGCCTGTGGCTTGCCAGCACTTTGTTTTTCCGAAATCATAATCAGCAGCCACATCATCAAATTTTTCGGTATACTCTGCTGTGAAACTAGGCGGACAGTTTGTTCGGAAAGTAAGCGGACCGGCATACCGGCTGGTATCTGTGGAGTTACAAACTTGGGCTATATAGACATCATAGGAGGTTATGCCCTTTAAGCCTGTTAAAGTATCGGGATTGGTATTGGTGGCTTTAATGTTACCCTGCCCAAGCTGAAAGCCTTGCTTACCCCACTGGATCAGCCATTGACCATTCGTGTCATAAGCCTTCCAGCTAATTTCAGCACTTGTTCCCTGGATGTTACTAGCTGAGAGGTTACCAGGAAAATCACAGGCTGGAATCGCTTCATAGTTAAAATTATCGAGGGTAATATCTCTATAATCATCATTCCCATCGGTAGCAAATGCCAGGCGCTGACCACTGTTGATCTTAGAAGTATCATTGAGCGGGATGCGATATTGGCTGTAATTTCCGTCTGTGTTGTCAGTGACGGTATCAACAGCCGTAAAACTTGAAGGAGTATTTTTGTCATCAACCAGACCAATCAGCAGCTTATTGTTGTTTTGATTCCCTCCCTCAAAGGCTGCTTGAAAGCGGGTTCGATTGTTATAGTCCGTAATATCCGAAAAAGTTGGTGCTAACCATAGAGCAGTATCATTTGAAAGGGTTAAGGTTTCAAACCGGATCTCATTCGGACTTGTGACTGGAGCTTCTGTACTGTAAGAATTCTGAACCAGATCTATTTCATCAGCTTCATCCCCTGATTTGTCCCAGCAGTCTATTTTATCGATAGAAGCCCTTCGGCTTACCTGGTCAAAATTTTGGTTATAGTTAGCCGTTTTAGCCAGACAATTGGTTTCAAAGCTTATAGGGCCTGCATAGCGACTTTTATCACCGGCTTTACAAACCTCCGCAATGTAAACGTCATACTTGGTAGCTGCGCTGAGGCCATTTAGGGTATAGGGCTTGCTGTTAGTGGTATCGAAGTTACCGTTGCTCAAGTTAAAACCTTTCTGGCCCCACTGAACAATCCACTGGCTACCAGTGTCCTTAGAGGTCCAATCAAGGGTTACGGATTGGGCTTCTATACTAGTAGTTTCAAGGTCTCCGGGAAAATCACAAGAAGGTTCAACCTCGTAAACCACACTATCCAACTCGATTTCATCGTAGTAATAACTACCTTCAGCGGTAAAAGCAAGGTGCTGCTTATTCCCGATTAAGCTGGTATCCCCCAGGCTTACCCGATACTGGTCGTACGTTCTGTTTTTATTCGAGACCACTGTGTCCAACGGCTGGAAAGTCTCGGGAGAAGCCCGGTTTTTCATCACCCCTACCAGTAGTCGCTGGGCCTGGCTGCTGTTGCGATTGCCGTCTTCAAAAGAAGCATGAAACCGTACGCGATTATTATAGCCAGACAGGTCAGTGAGGGGTTCCGTGACCAAAAAAGCCGTATCCTGATTGGATCGCTCTACCAATTCAAAATGCACTTCATTTGGTTGGGTGGGAGCCTTGCTTTGGCGATACCGATCTCGCTGAAGGGCAATGGTATAACTGCGATTGCCCACGGCATGCCAGCATTGAACCCCTTCAAACGGATCAGCAGGTGATGGCTGATCAAAATTTTCAGTGTAAGTAGCGGTAGTCCCTTGGCAATTGGTAGTAAAGCTAAAGGGTCCAACGTAGCGACTAGTATCCCCGCTACTGCTGCAAACCTCGGCCACATATACATCGTAATCCGTATTACTGCTCAAACTATTAAGGGTAGCCGAAGTACTACTGCTGGTGATGGTATTCCCGTTACCCCGGCTGAACCCGTCTGGACCCCATTCTATGATCCACTGGCTACCACTGGCTTTGGATTTCCAGCCAATGGTAGCGCTATCGCTGCCAACACCTGCTAACGAGAGATCAGCCGGAAAATCACAGGATGGAATAGCCTCGTAAACAAAACTATCCAGCCCTATTTCATCATACTGACCTGTGCCAGAGGGCACAATAGCAACGCGATCTTTGCTACCTATTTTCACGGTATCATCCAGGCTAATCCGGTGCTGCTGATAAATACCGCCAAAATCTGCCTCAATAGTATCGAGTGAGGTGAAGCTCTGGGCATTCTCTCTTTTATCCATTACACCCACATACAGCTCTGAATTATTAGTTGGTCTCTTCTCAAAACCTAAGTGAACCCTGATACGATTATCGTAATCTGATAAATCAGAGAATTGAGGCGATACCAGAAGGGCAGTATCACCGCTGTTAATGTCCTGCCCTTCAAACGCTACCTGATTGGGAGCTGTGGGTTGATTGGTAATGTTGTAGATTCTGGAGGTTAAGCTAATCGTCTCAAATCGGTTTCCAGCCGTGTACCAACAGTCAATGTTATTAAAAGGCTTGGTCGTAGCACCATTGTCAAAGTCTTCATGATACGGGGTAACCTTTGGTGAACAGTTAGTCCTGAAACGATAGGGGCCGCGATAACGACTAACGGTTTGAGCGTTGCACTTTTCAGCTACATAAACATCATAGATGGTATTGGGCTTTAGCTGCGTTGGGGTGTAGGTGGTATTGCTACTCGTAGTAGAATCGCCCTTTCCTAAGGCAAAACCAGCGGTATCCCACTGTATACGGTAAGTACTGGCTGGGTTATTAGAGGTCCACTGAATCGCGGCTGAGGAATCCGAAAAATTGGTAGCCGCAAGATTACTGGGCTTTACACAGGAGGGTGTAGCCTCTAGGGCAAGGTCATCAATGGCTATGTCTCCATTATGACCGGTTGCTGTAACCGCAAAGCGTACCTGAATAGTGTCATTGGCGTAGCCGCTTAGGTTTATCAGCTTTTGCTGCCAAGGAGCAGTTGCTGAAAACTGCTGCTGGTCAGTAATGGTATGCAGCGTATTCCAAGTATTACCACTATCTGCAGAAACCTGGAAAAGTAATGTCCCAACATCCTCGCCATACATGAAATACCAAAAACCAGCCCTGGGATTGCTAATAGTACTTAGATCCACTGCAGGTGAGGTTATAAAGGCCGTATCCTGATTATAACCATATGTAGGCCCAGGCGCGTAGATAAAACGATCGGTGGTATCATTCCTCGTGTGGTCACTATTAGGCCCGGTATTTCCCTGATAAGTTGCTCCCTGACGCGTTCCCCAGTGATAAGCATCAAATCCATCAGTGTTGATAGTCGGATCAGGATTACGAGACCAACATCCATCAATGGAGTTGTAGCGGTTATTGTAATAGACCCCCGATTGCCAAGAAGTGTCGCTAAAATTTTCCTTAAAAGGCGCTGATTGGATCGGGCAGGATTGCCCGCTAACTAAGTTAACCATGCTTACCAAGCCAACAAGTGTTAGGAGCTGAACAATACGAAACTGTAACCGGTAAAAATGCATCATATAACTTTTTTTTTAAGACCTAAAAAACAATTATTTTTTTCATATATTATTATCAAACACTAGTCCAAAATTAATCTAAACTTTCGCAACGTTCAAAGAATAGATTTTGTTTAGAGTTTTAATTAAAAATCTCAACAAACAATCAAACTTAATCCTGTTTAATCTTTCAACTTATGATAGAAGCGATTTGTAGTTTATAACAATGATGGGGCTTCAAAGGTTTCAAATTGTTGATTATCTTTTCATCTAAAGTTTCACAGAAAGGTTGTTATAGAAGAGAAATACATTTAATTAATAATAATAAATTTATTTATTAAATGTATTTTAATAAAAATTATTATTAACTTTGAACCAAGACTCGCATATTGATTGATTAGAGCCATAATTTGGACCAATTACGCTACCTTACACCCATCTATAACCTACTAATGGGCATTTGTTTTTCCATGAGCAAAGCCTGCAAATGGTAATGCAAAAGCCTCCTCGGGTTTACTTGATATGAAGGCTTCAATAGGTAAGCTGATTGAAAGATCAATAAACCATTTCATTGTCAATTGCCCTTGGATTGCTGATGGTATAGCCGCCATAGAATGAGGCTTTAACATAAGTATTTATGTCCTCAATGGCGTACCCCGGGATAGTAAAATAATTAAGAAAATAAGGATGATAAGCAGTTGCTTTTGATTCCCGCTTTCTCACGAAGTTACCTAATAAAGGGGCCAGTTTGTTTGGATTTTTTGGATAATTTACATCAAAATTTTAAGCTTCAAGCCCTTTGAAACCTGAATTCACAGGACTTACAGCTTTTAAATTTTAGGATTTAGGGTATTTTGCAAGATCAGGTCAGTGTTCGACCTCAGGGTACCCATTTTAAGATCAAAAATGAATGATAAGGTTGTTTATTCCTTAATAAAATGCCTTTCAAATGAGGATTTTTTACCAATAACTTTTAATATATAACTACCCGGTTTCAATGAACTTACCTTAAGCCTTTCCTTGACTAATCCCTGCCCATTTGAGGAAAATTGATTCCTTTTAACCGTTTGTCCGAAAAGGTCCCTCACATTTACTTTGAATTTTTGGTTGGTATTAGCAGTTAATTCAAAAGTAAGATACTGCTTTACCGGATTTGGATACAGTTTTAATTGGGGCATACTTTGATTACGAGTGATAGCCCGATTAATTGCTATTACATTAGAATACATATAAGACCTGTCCAGGTCAGTTTGTTTAAGCCGGTAGTAAGTATACCCTTGATAAGGATCGGTATCCGTGAAGTGGTAATGGTTGGTTTCAGTAGCAGTTCCGGCACCATCTTTTTCACCTATTGCTTCCCATTCTGCACCCTTTTCTGACCGCTGAATGGTAAAATGATCATTGTTTGTTTCGCTGGCGGTGGTCCACTCTAAATGGTTGAATTTTTCACCGGCATGACCTTTAAACCCCATCAATTCAACGGGAAGGGCTGAACCACTGCTGCTAAAACCGGTTGTATAAGCCGGATAAAACCACCGGCTGTAAACCTGGCCGTTAATACGATCTGCCGGTTTGTATTTAAGGCGCACCCGGACTTTGGTTTGTTGACTATTGCTGATTTTATCGATTTTGGCTTTCAATTCCTTACCACTTGTTCCTAAATCCGAATAGCTACTTTGCTTATCGGTACTGTTCGTGGAGTTTTTTAAAGGATTTCCACTAAACTTATTGCCTTCTTTTACGGTTTCCCAAATAAGTTTAGCATTGACTTTCCCCATTGGATTGATTCCGAATAAGCCCACCCCGAATTTTGAGGCATTGACATCTCCGCTACCCGCCACAAGCGGAGTGCTGAGGTCATCCTGGTAAAGCCTGACATACCGTTTCCGGTTGTTGCTTTTATTGCCATGGTAAAGGAAAACTTTGCCTTCATCTGTTTGGCCGTCATCAAAATAGGCTGAACTGGCCATT
>CAZIUI010000022.1:0-43786 GCA_964542585.1 uncultured Sphingobacteriales bacterium
CCAAAAGGCAATTTCCCACACGGAACAGCATATCCAAAAGGGTCGGCATGATCATATGGAGCCTGTGGCGCTCCCGCTCAGCTCCTACCGAAACCAATCGTAACCTTTACCAGGATGCTGGAAAAGGCTTTGAAGAAGCCCGGAAACACCTCAAAGCAGCCAAGCAGCAAGTAGATGCCTTACAGGATAAGCTTAAACAAGAAGAAACACCCTACACACCGGGTATGGATTTGATTGAAGATTGGAAGCGGGAGTAGCATGAATAAACCATTCCTTAAAATTTGGGATCAGGGGTAACCGTTCATCGGCTATTAAACATTCGGATAATGGAAGGTTGGAAGATACTTCTATTCAAATTAATGCTGTTATCGCTTATTTCAGTGGGGCCCGTTGTCGGAATGTATGCAAAGCCTCCTAATGCTTATCATCTCACGGGCCGATGGTATACTGATCATGGATTTGGGAAAAACGATGATTTACAGGATGAGCCTTCCGGCATCAGCGTGAAAGGAAAGGTTCTGGAAAAAGGAGCAGGTCCCATCAGGTATGTTAACATTGGCATTCCGGAATCCCGTATCGGAACGGTCAGTAATGAGGATGGAACCTTTGAGCTAACCATTCCCGAGTCTTACGAATCCGATACCCTGCGGTTTTCAGCTATTGGTTATCATCCCCGGAAAATCCCTGTCAAAGTGGCCAAACAGCAAGCGCAGTTTTTCCTGGAAGAAAAAGTATACCAGTCGGAAAAAGTTACCATCGAAGAACGTGAGGGCGATTACCAAACGGAAAAGTTAGGCGACTGGAAGCCCTTACTGGGCTGGAATTATGCCTGCGGTTCACCGGAAGGATGTAAAATGGTGGAGCGCCTGGAGATGGATTTAGACAGTGCCTATCTCAAAACCGTCAGGATATGGATAGGAAAAAATGAAGACACAAGTGCCAAAGCCCGGGTTTGGATTTTTGAGAAAAACCGGAGCAAACCCGGAGCGCCACTACTTAAAGCACCTATAATTCAGCAAGTGCCACTGGGTAAAGCCTGGATGACATTTGATGTTGCTGATCAATCCATTAAAGTAAAAGACGATTTCTTCGTTGGTATTGAATTTTTGAATTACTCAAGTTCATCAGGCGCTGGACCTTATGTGGGCTGCCGTTATGGTGGTAATCAATGGAGAAGTTGGCAAATGTTCAATCCTCAGAGCGGTTGGGAGCCATTTGAAAATGATTTTGTCATGCAGGCTATCGTTAGCTATTACCATCGTAATTAACTCATCAGCCAACAGTTGAAGCCTTTTTTGCATAAAAGGAAAGCTAAAGCTGCGGCCTTAGAAAAAGCTGGAGCACGCTTATTCCGGCTTTTTAGACTGAGGAGGCCATTATTCCTGGCCCTGTGATTTATCCGGATAAGGCGGGGCATCGGGGATATCAGGATCGTTTTCTTCCAGGCGTTTCAGGGCTTCTTCAATGGCCCGGTCCAGTTGGTTATCGGTACCGTGGTATTGGGCATAAGCGCTATTGGTCACCGGAATATCCGGCTCTACGCCTTTGTTTTCAATGATCCAATCCTCGCCTTCGGTGTCAAACTTGGCAAACTCGGGCTTATTCAGGCTAAAGCCATCCACAAAGGGCAGCGAACCGCGAATACCAACCACACCACCCCAGGTGCGTTGCCCGATCAAAGGTCCTAAGTCATGCTTCCGAAAGCGGTAAGCAAAAAGATCTCCATCCGAAGCCGTCCACTGATCCATCAGGCAAACCTTTGGTCCTACCAACTGATCCCCAGGATCTGGGGAGGGCTGTCCGTTGCGTGGAATCTGGTGGAGTACCACTTCGCGCCGGAGCCGCTCAATCAGCATGGGCGACACATTGCCACCACCATTGGCCCGGATATCCACAATAAGCGCTTTTTTCCGCAACTGGGGATAGAAGTACTCGGCAAACTGGTTCAAGCCATTCTGCACCATATCAGGAATATGGATATAGCCGACCTTCCCGTTAGTGACGGAGTCCACATAATCGATCTTATCCTGCACCCAGTGATGGTAATACAAGGGTTTTTCGCTCTTGCGAGGATTTACCAGCACTTGCCGGCTGCCCTCCATTTCCGGCTCCTCGTTTACCGTTAGGGAAACCATTTCATCGGCCTTCCCTACCAGCTTTTGGTAGATATTGGGCACCTTCGCCAGTGATTGACCATTGATCTTTAGAATGTAGTCACCCTGGGTTACATTAACATCCACCGCTTGCAAGGGAGAACGCTCAGCATCGGACCAGTTGGCTCCTTCATAAATCTTATCAACATGGAAATAACCGGAACTGTGCTTAGAAAAGCGCCCACCCAGGAGGCCGGTTTTTACCTGTTCCACATCGGGCATATCTCCGCCATTGACGTAAGCGTGGCCGGAATTCAGTGAGGCCATCATCTCACCGATTACATATGTCAGATCTGCCCGGTGGCTAACGTGATCCACCATTGGCTGGTACTTCATGCGAATGCTATCCCAGTTAAAACCGTGCATATTGGGGGCGTAGAAGAAATCCCGCATTTGACGCCAGCTCTCGCGGAAGATCTGCTGATACTCCGCTTCCAGGTCCACCCTGGTTTCCATATTTTTAAGCTTCACACGCTGCTTAGGCTTAAGTTTTCCTTTCTTAGGGACTTTCTGAATGAAGTATTTATTCCCCCGGCGGAAGAGCAGTTTTTGATCATTGGCGGCTATCTGGTAGCCACTTACCGGACCATGCTTCATCTGCTTTTCTTTACCAATGTGAAAAGATTTCAGTTGCGCTTTATCATCGCTAAACGAGCGCTCGATAAAGAAAAGCCGATTTTTAACAGGCCGCAAACCACCATAATTGGAGGCTTCTACCGGTAAGGCCTCAATCCGGTCGGTAATTCCTTCAAAGTCAATACTAATCGCTAATTCCTCCGCTTTATCTTCCTCATCATCTGCCTGGTCTTCTTTTTTATTTTCGGATTTTCCTAAGGATACCCTGGCATTTTCAGGCTTAAAAGGCGAGGGCGTATCCTCTTGCAGCGGCACCAGGTAGATTTTCGCCATGTCCCGGTAAGCATGGTTCCATTCGGTTCGGCTGTAGATCGGGTTAAAGGTCCGGTAAGACACAAAGTACAGGTATTTACCATCTTTAGAGAAATGAGGCTGGCTGGAGGCATACCAGCCATCTGTGATGGCTTTTGCTTCGCTTTCCTCGGTATCATATGCGAAGAGCTTCTGCTCCTCGTCCTGTAGTGGCTTGGCATAAACTACCCAGCGGCTGTCCGGTGACCAGCGGTAGTCCTTGAACTCGAACTGCTGAGAGTGATCGACTTCCACTACATCGCCTGAGCTGACTTCCACGTACTTTAGCTTATGCTGTTTATTGGCAAACAGGATCTTTTTGCTGTCCGGGGACCAGCGCAAATGGTATTTGTACTCTTCA
The DNA here is from genome assembly GCA_964542585.1 of uncultured Sphingobacteriales bacterium. Taxonomy (GTDB): domain Bacteria; phylum Bacteroidota; class Bacteroidia; order CAILMK01; family CAYYUA01; genus CAYYUA01. Next base: position 3,442 of record CAZIUI010000022.1, read on the forward strand.
TTGCCTTCCGTTAGCTGCCGAACCTCCTCCCCATCGGTATTCATGACGTAGACCTCATCTTCCTTTGTGCGGTCACTGATAAAGGCCAGTTTCTTCCCATCCGGAGACCAGCGAACCTTCCGGTTATGAACCCCTTCGGATTGCGTGAGGTTATAGGTGATGCCTTCTTCTGTCGGTAGCGAGAAAATATCGCCACGGCCGGTAACGGCTATTCGGCTGCCGTCCGGGGCCAAGTGGTGGTTCTCTTTGAAATCACTGGCATCCACCCGCTTGTGGCCAGGGCCGATCTGATCATTGCGTAGCTTGACATTGACCTTCTCAACTTCTCCTGAGTTCAGGTCATAGGTAAAAAGGTATCCGCCTTTGGCAAAGACAATAGCGTTCTGGCCGATGGAGGGGAATTTGATATCGTACGTATCAAAATCCGTCTCCTGCTGGATTTCTTCTGTCTCGGTGTCGTAGGAGAACAGGTTCATACGCCAGGTGCGATCTGAGAGGAAATAGATCTTATCCTCATGCCACATGGGGATGATGTCCTGTGCTTCGGCATCGGTTATCGAGCGGATATCTCCGTTGGAGCGGTCCATGATTCGCACATCATCCGCCATGCCCCCGCGGTAGTGCTTCCAGGTCCGGAATTCCCGGAAAACCCGGTTAAAAGCCAGCTTTTCCTTATCCGGGCTAAAATCGGCAAATCCGCCGGAGGATAGCGGAAGGGTCCGCGGCATCCCTCCCTCCGCGCTGGTGACCTTCAGGTCTCCCTTAAAGGCCGTAATCGCACGCCAGCGGCTCCGGTAAAGAATGGAGTCCTCACCTTTCCAGCCCATGACAATGTTATTCGGCCCCATCCGGCCGGCCATGTTATCGCGGCTGATATTAGCCGAGTATGTGATACGCTGAGGCTGACCCCCTTCAGCAGGGATGGTGTAGACTTCCCGGTTGCCATCATAGTTAGCCGTAAAGGCAATGGTTTCACCGGAAGGCGAAAATCGCGGAAACGCCTCATAGCCTTTATGACTGGTAAGGCGCTTGGCCTCTCCACCGTTACGGTCCACGCGGTAGAGGTCCCCGCCATGACTAAAAACAATGACATTCTGATGTATAGTAGGGAAACGTAATAGCCGGGCTTCTTCCTCGGCTTGAAGGTTGGTACAGGTGAGCAGGGTGATCGTTAATAGACTAACAGCCTGCAGGAGGCTTTTCCGCATAATGTTTGTTTATTTGGGTGCATATTAAAAGCGCCAAAAGTAACAAATTCGATGTATAGCCGTTTACTCCCAGCCTTTGTGCTTATTACTTTATTCGCAGTGTCATGTTCATGGATTTTAACAAGTTGTAGCTCATCAGAAAACCACAGTTTGAGGAAAGGTGAACGGGTTATTGAAAAAGCGGTCGCAAAGCATGGTGGAGCTGATTATCAACAAGCAGCTGTCCATTTTAAATTCAGGGGCAAGCAATACCATACTAAAATCAATAAAGGAAAATACCGCTACACCAGAAGCTATAAAGATTCTTCAGGTAACAAGATTCGGGAAGTCCTGACCAATGATAGTGTCTACCAGTTAGTAAAGGGGGAGCGGGTCTCCCTGGAGCAAAAAGAAAAGCAGACATTGAAAGGGACCCTTAATGCCATAAATTACTTTTTCCTATTGCCCTATCACTTAACCGATGAGCAAGTGAGCCCAACTTATATTGATAGTGTTAGCATTGAGGGGGAGCCCTATTTTAAGATTAAAGTTACTTTTAACCAAAGTTCCAATAAAGGAGCTCATAAGGACATTTACCTCTACTGGTTTCACACGGAGGATTACACCATGGACTATTTGGCTTACAAGTATTTTGTGAGTGGGGGCGGTATGCGGTTCAGGGTGGCCTATAATACAAGAAAAAAAGGGGGGATCATTTTCCAGGATTACCATAACCTGGCTCCCAAATCCAAAAATATTGATTTCATGAAGATTGACAGCCTCTACATGGAAGATGCCCTAGAGAAAGTCTCAGAAATTAATAAGGACAGCATACAGGTCAAGAACTTGTAAGTCCGCTTTTAAGGACGTTGGTTTTGAAGGGGTTAGCAGCTATAAGGTCCACATCATTCCGCCTTCTAACGACATCTTTAGGAATTTTACTGGTTGCTTATGGGCTTTATCTTCTGGGCGTCTACCAGGTTCAGAAATTCCTGATCTTCCAACCGAAGCCGGTGCCTGAAAATTATACTTACCAATATCGGAGCATAGATACGCCTGCAAAAACTCTTAAAATAATGGCCCGGGATGGTTTACCTCTGGATGCCTTGCTTTTTGAACATGCTCATCCAAAAGGAATTATTGTGTTTTACCATGGTAATGGCGATAACCTAACAGATTTAGAAGATCCCGTAAGGCGGCTTTACAGCAGGGGTTACCATGTGTTGGTGTGGGACTACCGTGAGTATGGAAAAACAGGCAGTAAACTTTCCTATGACAACATTATGAGCGATGCCCTAACCGTCTGTAGGTATGCAGATTCAGTCTCTAACAAGCCCATAATCCCTTATGGCGTTTCACTTGGTACTGCTATGGCAGCAAAAGCTGCAGCGGAGTTCAAAGTGAAAAAAGTAATGCTGCAATCGCCATTCTATGCCTTTAAGCGGTTAGGGCAACACTACCTACCGGCTGTTCCTTATCGTTTCCTTCTAAAATACCCCTTTAATACCTATCAGCCTCTTAAGGATTTCAATGGGTCGATAGCAGCAATACACGGAAAGCAGGACCAGATTATTCCTTTTAGCGAATCACGGTTATTGGCTGATAGCCTTACAGGCAAAAACTTTCATTTAAAAGCTATGCCTCAATGTGGCCACAACAATTTACCCTTGTATCCGGCCTATTCCAAATGGCTAAATCACCATCTAGGTTCTCCTAAGCAATAAATCACATATATCATAAAAAAGGGGAACTGCCGAAGCAATTCCCCTTTTTAAAAATTCATTGATGGTTACTGATTAGTAACGGTAAGCATCGCCCTTGAAAGGACCGCCCTTGTTTACGCCAATGTATTCGGCTTGCTCATTGTTAAGCTTTTCAAGGTGAACGTTGATCTTTTCAAGGTGTAAAGCGGCAACCTTTTCATCAAGGTGCTTAGGTAATACATATACCTTATTGTCGTACTTCTCGTTGTTGTTTAACAAGTCAATTTGAGCCATGACTTGATTGGAGAAGGAACTGGACATGACAAAGGATGGATGCCCCGTAGCAACACCAAGGTTCATCAAGCGACCAGAAGCTAGCAAGATGATTTCATTCCCATCTATGTCGTACTTGTCAACCTGAGGTTTCAGGTTATCTTTATTTGCATTGCTTTCTAACCAGCTAACGTCAATCTCATTGTCGAAGTGACCAATGTTAGCAACGATAGCCTTATCTTTCATTTTGCGGAAATGACGCTCAGTAATTACGTCTTTATTACCGGTAGCGGTCACAAAAATGTCAGCAACCTCAGCTGCTTCATCCATGGTCTTGACTTCATGCCCTTCCATAGCTGCTTGCAGTGCACAGATCGGGTCTACTTCTGTAATAATTACCCGGGCACCAGCACCAGCTAGGGACTGAGCAGTACCTTTACCAACGTCACCAAAGCCGGCAACAACAGCTACCTTACCGGCCATCATGATATCAGTGCCGCGGCGGATAGCGTCAACACAAGATTCACGGCAGCCATAAACATTATCAAACTTGGACTTTGTAACGGAATCGTTCACATTGATAGAGGGTACGGGAAGGGTACCAGCTTTTTCACGCTGATAGAGGCGAAGAACACCAGTGGTAGTTTCTTCGGAAAGACCATAAATATCTTTGGTCAGTTCCGGATATTCACTAAGTACTTTTTCGGTCAGGTCGCCACCATCATCCAAAATGAGATTGAGGGGACGGCTTTCATCACCAAAGAAGAGGGTTTGTTCAATGCACCAGTCATACTCTTCTTCTGTTTCCCCTTTCCACGCAAAAACAGGTACTTGGCTATCTTTAACTACAGCTGCTGCAGCTTCATCTTGGGTGGAGAAAATATTGCAGGAAGACCAACGAACCTCAGCGCCCAATTCTAAAAGTGTTTCAATCAGAACGGCAGTTTGAACGGTCATGTGAAGGCAACCAGCAATGCGAGCGCCTTTTAGCGGTTTTTGATGGCCATATTCTTCTCGAAGGGACATCAATCCCGGCATTTCAGCTTCTGCTAAACGAATCTCTTTACGACCCCAATCAGCGAGGTTAATGTCTTTTACAGAATAGGATAAATTTTCGAACTTGGTTTCTGGCATAATTAAATTGATTTTAATTTTTTAAAAATGTAATTAGTATAAAAAGCTTGATTCAACTTATTACTTGCTTAAAAACAACTTTTGGGTCAAATAGTTCGGCTGCTCCTTAGAATGATTTATGTTGATATCTTCAATAATCACCAATTATTCTAAAGCAATTTAGCTTGCAAAATTATTAAATTCTGAATAAGTGATAAAATGGCTGCCCAGAAGCACCCTTCAATATTTTAATTAAGGATTGTTAAATACTGCTGGCAATAGGTCTTAAAAGCTTCGTATTCCTGCTCGGAAGCAATTTCCCAGTAGGAGCCGTTAAGTTCTAGCATATCCTGAATTAAATTACGGTCAGGAAGGATCGCTGCCTGGTAAGTATGGACCTGGTAGTAATTGCCCATCCTTTTTATTTCTTCGAAATACTCGCTAGAAAAAATTTTGAAAAAGGTACGGTCACCAGGATACTTGCGATAAATTGGAAAACCTGTTTCCTTACCCGTCATAACAAAAACCTTGTTTCACTGGAGAAGAAAAAGTGCCCAGGGTGGGACTCGAACCCACACAGCCATGCTGGCCACATGGCCCTCAACCATGCGCGTCTACCAATTCCGCCACCTGGGCTTAACACTAAGTTGTAGCAACAGTGGTCCTATCAGGACTTGAACCTGAAACCTACAGCTTAGAAGGCTGTCGCTCTATCCGGTTGAGCTATAGGACCGGTATAACCTTTGTCACAGTTGCCCACACCCAGCTCTATTTTAGATAGCAAAGCTAGCAAAATTTACAAGAGCGTGGCAATCATTGTTAACTACAGGGGCTCTAAGCACCCTTATTCACCTTTTTACCTCAGGGCTATTTGAGGATCAAGGAAGCTTATCAAAAAATCTAGCCTCAGTCGTCATTTTTAGGAGTCCTTTTCTTGGTAAGAGGAAATAAAATTTGACCCCAAAAGTTTCGGGGCATTTCATCATCATTGGGGTATCCGATCTTGATATCTCTTCCACTGTAAGGCTCTTCAGCAGTTCCAAACAGGTAATCCCATAAACTTAAAGACAAAGCATAATTCAATCCCTTATGACGATTGTTAGGAAGGGTCTTAGCGTGGTGCCACTTGTGAAATTGGGGATTATTCAGCACATACTTAAGCGGGCCTAACGGCAGATAAATGTTAGAATGGTTAAAATGTCCGATCACTAACGCTGCAATGTGAACGAGAAAAAACTCCTGTATACCAAATCCAATCATCGCCAGTGGAATATACTCTACAGTGCGATAAGCCACCGTTTCCATCCAATGAAACCTTAGATGGGTAGCAAAGCCTAACTCGTGAGCTGAATGGTGAACCTTATGAAACTCCCATAAAACAGGATTAGAATGCATCCAGCGATGCACATTCCATTGGATAAAATCCCTTATAACAAACATTAAGAGAAGTTGCGACCATACAGGCCACGCATTGATAGTAATAGCCACCAGGTTACTTATTCCAATGCTGGCCAAAAAATCATTGAAAAATTGGACGGCTACATTGGAGACTGCATTGTAACCCACCAATGAAAACAGGAAAAAATTGAAAAACATGTAAAAAGCGTCTAGCGAAAAATCTTTCCAGACTACTCGTTCACGCTTATACCAGGGCCTAAGTACTTCCCACAAAAAGAATAAGAGGGATACTCCAATGAGCCAATAAAAGTAATTGTCCCATGCGGGATTATTGATTTCATCAAGCAGGTAATTCCAATAATTCACAAAAGACTGAAGGAATAAATCCCAATATTTTTCTATATTCATAAGCCCCCTATTTAAAACAAAACCCAAGTCTTTTAAAAATCTACACCTCTAAATTTGATCAACAGGCACCATTCAACCTCATTTCAAAAACCAAATACATCGTCTAATAAGTTACTTTAAATCCATTAATCATGGTCCTCAATTTTTGTTCCTGCGACAGCGTTCGCTGCAATATTTAACATGATCCCAGTCTTTAGCCCACTTTTTACGCCACGTAAAAGAACGACCACAAACAGGGCAGATCTTTGTAGGTAAGGATTGCTTTTGATTTCCCATTTTAAGCACTTTATTCCAATAAAATCACATTATAAACAATAGCGTAAAGAAAAGTTTTAACCGCTTTAAACGCTAGCTAAGTTGCTGGCAAAAAATTGTTTACAGAAAATAGCCGGATTTTATAATTTTGCACTTCTTTTTAAAAACCCATTTTAATTCATGGTAAAGCTTTCACATTTTAACTTCCCATTTGACGAAAACCTCGTTGCACAAGAGCCTGTAGAATTCCGTGATGATTCTGGATTAATGGTACTCAACCGTGAGGACGGGGCTGTTGATCACAAGAATTTCCGGGAATTCATTGACTACTTTGAAGAAGGAGATGTTGTTATTGTCAACAACACCCAAGTATTTCCCGCTAGACTTTACGGTAAAAAAGAGAAAACAGAAGCGGATATTGAAGTCCTGCTTCTGCGGGAATTAAATCCGGAAATCAGGCTTTGGGATGTTTTAGTTGATCCGGCTCGTAAAATAAGGGTAGGTAATAAGCTTTACTTTGGGCAAGATGACAATGACCCGCTAGTAGCGGAGGTTGTGGATAATACTACTTCTCGCGGTCGTACCATTCGCTTTTTATTTGATGGAACTGATGAAGAGTTTTATGCAGCACTTGACCGTCAGGGAGAAACACCCCTCCCACAATATATAAATCGGGGAGCAAAGGACTTTGACCGTAATAAATACCAAACCATATTTGCGAAAAACAAGGGAGCCATTGCAGCACCCGCTGCTGGTATGCACATTTCCAGAGAGGTGATGAAATGGTTTGAGATCAAAGGCATAGAGCTGGCAGAAGTAACGCTTCATATTGGGATGGGGTCTTTCAGGGATATTGAAGTGGAAGATCTTTCCAAACATAAAATGGACTCCGAGAACTTCCGCATACCGCAAGAAACAGCCGATAAAGTCAACAAAGCCAAAAAAAATCGCCAAAAGGTATGCGCAGTTGGTACTTCTACCCTTCGTGCAATCGAATCTTCTGTTTCAGCGAATGGTTACCTAAAGCCAGCCGAGGGCTGGACTGAAAAATTCATTTTCCCGCCCTATCAATTTCATATTGCCAATTCTTTAATAACCAATCTTCACCAGCCAAAATCAGCTTTCCTGATAACTTCCACAGCTTTTGCTGGTTACGATAAAATGTGGCAAGCTTACGAAGAAGCTGTTAAAAAGGGCTATCGCTTTCTGGACTACGGAGATGCGATGCTGATCATTTAACATTAATGAAGGTGACTGATCGGCATCTCATCATAACAGCGGGGGGTAAAGGTACGCGCGTTGCCGGTCCCAAACCTAAGCAGTTCATTCAAATGGGCATGAAGCCTGTTCTAGCCCATACCCTTCAGCAGTGTACGAAAGCATTTTCCTTTAATGAAGTCATACTAACCCTTCCGGAGGATTACGAAAATCAATGGAATGAAACCTGCCGGGAATTGCTATTGAATACACCTCATAAGGTTGTAATTGGAGGGGATGAGCGGTTTCATTCTGTTAAGGCAGCTTTGCGCCATTTACTGAACTCCGGTGCTACTGGAATGGTGGCCATTCATGATGGGGTACGTCCGTTTTTAAAGCCAGAGCTGTTAAATCGGCTTTTTATTAAAGCTTCAGAAGAAGTTGGAGCTGTCCCGGTAACTAAGCCAAGGGATTCGCTAAGGATACAAAATTCAAATGAGTGGCAGCCGTTGGATCGCGAGATAGTCCGAAACGTCCAAACGCCACAAGTATTTGAACTTGCTAGACTGTGGGCAGCTTATCAACAAGCGGAAAAACTGCATGCAACAGATGACGCTCAGATCTGGGAGAATGCTGGCTACTCCTTAACCTTGACCGAAGGAGACCCCGCCAATTTTAAAATTACCTCAGATATAGACATGGATTATGCTCAATTTGTTTTTGAGCATGGAACTTCATTTAAGTCAGATAGTTAATTTGTTTACTTAGTAATTCGTAAATTTGTTTTACAAAATTTTGGAAAAAAAGGAGGAATTCTAGTCAATGAGTAACGAAGAGAAAAATGTAAACCAAACAGAAGAGGCTGTAACGCACGAGACTGCTGAACAGCATGAAGAATCTCATAACACCCTACAGGAAAACCCTGCGGCGGAAGCTAAATCCCATATTCCTGAAAATATCCAACCTGATGGAGATTTCAATTGGGATAAATTTGAGTCCGGTGAATCAGAATATTCTGATCAGGAAAAGCAACACCTGGAAAGCCTTTACACCCAAAACCTCAGCGTAGTTGGCGAGCGCCAGCTTATTACAGGAAAAGTGGTTAATATCACTGACCGGGATGTCGTCCTGAATATTGGATTTAAATCAGATGGGTTAGTACCATTGTCCGAATTTAAAGACCGTGAAAGCATACAAATTGGCGATGATGTAGAGGTGTTGGTAGAAGAACCCGAAGATGAAAACGGACAGCTAGTCCTTTCATATAAAAAAGGCCAGGCTGAAAGGGCCTGGGAAACCATTGTAGATGCCTACGAAAACGATAAAATCCTCAACGGTTACGTACGGGGCCGCACCAAAGGCGGTATGATCGTGGACTTGTTAGGTCTGGATTCCTTTATGCCAGGCTCGCAAATTGATATTAAGCCTATTAGAGATTACGATGCTTTCGTAGGGCAGCACATGGACGTTAAAGTTGTTAAGCTTAACTATGCCTTCAGAAACATTGTAGTCTCCCACAAGGCTATTATAGAAAGCGACCTTGAACAACAAAAAGCAGATATTCTCTCCAAGCTGGAGAAAGGTCAGGTTCTGGAAGGAACCGTCAAGAATCTTACTTCTTTTGGCGTATTTGTAGATTTAGGCGGAGTTGATGGCCTGATCCACATTACGGACGTGTCATGGGGCCGCATCAACCATCCGGAAGAAGTGTTAGAGCTTGGCCAAAAGGTCAACACGGTTGTGTTGGATTTTGACCAGGATAAGAAGCGCATTTCTCTTGGGTTAAAGCAGCTTACCTCCCATCCTTGGGAAACGTTACCCGATAATATTCAAGAAGGTACCCAGGTGAAAGGTAAAGTTGTTAACATTGAAGATTACGGCGCTTTCATTGAAATCCATCCGGGTGTGGAAGGGCTTGTACACGTTTCCGAAATGTCCTGGTCTCAGCATTTGAAATCACCGGAAGAATATGTTAGCCTGGGAGATGAGGTAGATGCTGTTGTCCTTAGCATTGATCGGGAGGAACGTAAGCTCTCCCTTGGCATGAAGCAGCTCACTACAGATCCATGGGATGGCATTGAACAGAAATATCCCGTTAATTCTACCCATGCCGCAACCGTCCGCAGCATTACCAATTTTGGATTGTTCATGGAGCTAGAAGAAGGAGTTGACGGCTTGGTTCATATATCTGATCTATCTTGGACTAAAAAGTTTAACCACCCCAATGAATACACCAAGCTTGGAGAAAGCCTGGATGTGAAAGTTCTTGACATTGATAAGGAAAACCGAAGATTAAGTCTCGGCATTAAGCAATTAGAGGACGACCCGTGGGACAATTTTGAGAGCATTTTCTATGTTGATTCCGTCCATGAAGGTACCATCAACCGGATTGAAGATAAAGGCGGAATTGTAGAGATGCCTTATGGCTTAGAGGCCTTCGCTCCTAATAAACACCTTCATAAGGAGGATAAAACCAAGCCTGAAGCAGAAGAAACCCTCGAATTCAAGGTTATTGAATTTGACAAAAATAACCGGAAGATCATTGTTTCTCATACGGACGTATGGAAAGAACGGGAGCGGGCGAAGAAACAGGATGAAAAAGCTCAACAGGAGCAAGAAAAAGCTGAGACCCGCCAGAACGTTGAGAAAGTCAAGTCCAAAGTTGAAACTCCTCGCCTTGGAGAGGAAAATGACAAGTTATCCTCCTTAAGGGATAAGATGGAAGAGGAAGAGAAAGAGAAGCAAAAAGAGGCGATGGAACGGATGGAGCAGCAGGATGATGAAAGTGAAGATTCAGGCGATACGGGTGATCAAGGACAAGACGAAACAACCCCTTCTAAAACGGATGAAAGCTCAGCTGAAGCGAACGAAGAAGGAGATGTAGGCACTTCCATTAGTGATAAAGATTCCAATGAGGATCAAGCTGAAGCAGAAGCTGACACCTCCGAAAATGAAGAAAGCTCGACAGAAGCCGATCAGGCTGAGTCCGGAACTTCAAATAGCGAAAAGGAGGATTCTAAAGGTTCCGATCAAGCTGACGACCCTTCAAAAAATGATGAGGGCTCATCAGATGAACAGGAAGATGAAAAGAACCAATAAATAAGAGACTTTTCAAACTTCCAGATTATACCTAAATCATGGTAAAAAGCCCGCTTAGTAAAAGCGGGCTTTTTTTGTTACCCCCCCCAGATCCCTTTGCTATAACAAGCTCCAAGTAACCGTCACACAGAAATTATTAGGGTTCCTCCATGTAATGAATGGTGACCAGTAAGCTTTCTTATACCTCGCTATTCTTAAAGGTTTTATGATATAAGTCATTTTGCTGCTATCCGTTTTTTACAACCTTCGTTTAAGAGATAGGTAAAAAAAAACTTATGGAAGAGGTCAAAAAGGTAAGTTCTGGAGGAAGAAACGATCCTCCAGCGTTTTTTCCCAAAGGTAGTATAGCATTTTTTATCATTTTAATACTATTTTTTATCGCGGTTTATTTTGCATTCTTCGCTTTAGCAATTTATAGAAGTTAAATTATGGATAAAATTGAAAAGACCATCCTGGGCATCTCCCTATCCACCTTGCTTGTATTTATTTTCTCAATCATTTATCTATCAAAAGGAATGGGTGTAGAGGTTCCGGAGTGTATTCCAGCCCAGCAGCCCTTTGAAAAAGGAGAGCTGGTTAAGCTGGATGAAGAAACTTACCAGCTCAAGTGTGTGGCCAAAATGTGGAGTTTTGATCCAAACACCGTACGTGTGCCGGCAGGTAGCGAAGTGGACATTTACCTCTCAGCTGCTGATGTGGTTCATGGGTTATGGATAACTAATAAGAACGTGAACCTCATGGCTGTTCCCGGGGCCGTTAATAACACCACTGTAACTTTTGATAAACCTGGCACCTACGACATCATCTGCCATGAGTATTGTGGTGCCGGTCATCAGAAAATGCGGGGAGAGATTATAGTTGAAGAGCCTTCTGAGAATTCATCCAAAAGCGTAGCGCATGCAACTGAGTAAAAGCCTGAAGTGGCTGATCCTACTAGAGGTGGCAATTCCCATGACCCTCTTGATCCTAGGTATCTACAACGGCCTGATGCAGACCTTCTACCGGGCCGGTATGATTGAAGCCAATTCCATCTTGAATATTACTTATTATCAAGGGTTAACACTGCACGGGGTCATTAATGCATTGGTTTTTACCACCTTTTTTGCCGTTGCTTTTGGTAACGGCATCATGGCCTATTACCTCAATAAAACCCTTAACCACTTTTACAACTGGCTTTCTTTTGGGCTGATGGTGATAGGCACGCTGCTAGCAGCTTATGCCATGTTATCGGGTCAAGCATCAGTCCTATACACCTTTTATCCCCCGCTTAAAGCCCATCCATCCTTTTACATGGGCGCTGCCTTGCTGGTGATAGGTTCATGGGTAGCTTTTTTCAACTGGATCAAGCCGTATGTACAATGGCGCCGGGAAAACCCTGATAAAAAAACTCCGCTAGCTGTTTTAGGCAACTTAGCGAATTTTATCATCTGGCTCATCGCTACCCTACCTGTTGCTTACGAGATCATCGTAATGCTTATTCCTTGGTCATTAGGGTATGTGAGCGAGATTAACATCATGCTCTCGCGCACCCTTTTCTGGTTTTTTGGACACCCATTGGTTTATTTCTGGCTCTTACCGGCCTATATTGTATTCTATGTCATGATGACCAAAGAGGCCGGCGGTAAACTTTACTCAGACTACGCCGCTCGATTAGCTTTTATGCTATTTATCATTTTTTCCATTCCAGTGGGCTTACACCATCAGTTTACGGAGCCCAATATCAGCCAGAACCTGAAATTACTACATTCTATCTTCACATTTGGCGTAGCCGTACCAAGTTTGCTAACCGCCTTTACCCTTTCAGCTTCATTAGAGCATGCGGGTAGGCTAAATGGTGGTAAAGGCCTGTTTGGATGGATGGGTAAGCTACCCTACTTCCGTAAGGATCGCTACCTTTTTATCTACTCCATATGTGGGCTAGTGATTTTCATTTTTGGCGGTGTAACCGGTATCATCAATGGATCCTACAGCATTAACATGGCTGTTCATAATACCGCTTTTTTACCGGGTCACTTTCACATGACCGTTGCTGGTCCAGTTATTCTTGCCATGCTGGCGGTATCCCTTTACTTAATCAATAAAGTGGGGGGTAAGCCTGTTAAGGCCAAAGGATTGAATGTAGCTGTACCCTATTTATGGAGTTTCGGCTTGATACTTTTTTCGGGTGGCATGATGACCAATGGTATTCTGGGGGCTCCTAGACGGACCAATATGGGCGTTTCTTACCTGAATTCTGAAAGTGAACTTTTTCGGATGGATTGGGTCATGCCCTCTCATTTTACCATGCTAGGCGGAATCATTATGTCAATAGCTATTCTCTTTTTCTTTATTGTGTTTTTCAGAACGTTATTCGCAACCAAAACCCAAGAGAGCACCCTGGATTTTCCGACAGCCGAAGCTTACCATGACGAGCCCAGTATCAAGTTTGTCAAAAACTTAACTCCTTGGATCGTGGCTGCAGTAATCCTGATCCTGGTCGCTTATATACCACCTATTAAAGAGGCCGTAGAGTTTAACCGTGAGAAAGCTAAACCCTACAATCCGAGCAATCCTGTTCCGATCGAAAATACTGAGGAGTAATGATTAATCGGGAACACCTTCAGTACATGTTATTGGTTGGGCTGTTAATTGGGGTTCCGGCACTGGCTTTTGTGGGTATGGAGGCCTACACCAATTGGCAAAAATCTTTGCCAATAGAAGACCCTGACCCCAATGATGGGAAAACCCATACCATACCGGATTTTGCTTTTGTCAACCAACAGGGGGATACGGTCACACAGGATGATTTTGCTGATAAGGTGTATGTTGCCAATTTTTTCTTTACAGCATGTCCTAGTACCTGCCCACCTATGATGAATAACCTGACTAAGGTCCAGGAAGCTTTTAAACAGAATGACGGGGTCGCTCTCCTTTCGCATACCGTTGACCCTAAGCGTGATAGTGTGAAAGCGCTTCGAGAATATGCTGAAGAGTATGGGGTCAATGCTGAGCAATGGGATTTGGTTACAGGCAAAAAAGCACCGCTTTACAACATGGCTCGTAATGGTTATGACGTTGTTTCGCTCGAAGGAAGTGGGCGGGGGCCAGCCGGGTTTGTTCACAGCTCCAAAGTGATCCTCATTGACAAGCAGCAACGCATCAGGGGTTATTATGATGGTACTGAAGAATCCGCAATTGATCGCTTGATCAAGGATATCCGCTTTCTACTCAATAAGAATAAAAAACCTGCTTAAAATTAACTAGGTATGAAAGGGCTTTGGTTTGCAATAAGTTTTCTAACATTTTTCCTCTTCCTCCTTACGAGTAATACTGCCCATGCTCAAAAAAGCGGTAAGTCTATCTATGAGAACAGGTGCGCTTCTTGTCATAAACTTTCTAATCAAGAATTGGTAGGGCCAGGCCTCGCTAATGTTAACAAAAGACGGGACGAGGAATGGTTAATAAAATTCATCCGCAATTCACAGAAACTCATCAAGGAAGGGGACAAGCTTGCTAACCAGCTTTACAACCAGTACAACCAAACCATCATGCCTTCCCATACGGACCTTAGCAAGGCCGACATCCTGAATTTGTTAGACTACATCAAGAAAGAAAGTGAAGGTGTGAAGGAACAAAAAGTTTTAGCAGATAAAAGCAATCAATCCGAAGGTGGAGAAAAGTCAGAATTCCCGCGGTATTCAACCATGCCACAGGGCGATGCTGAAAAGGATTACAAGTACAATCCGGATACTACTAAATTTCAAATATTGTTCTGGATGGCTGCTTCTATTGGTATTCTTCTGGTAATAGGCTTTACGCTTATCGTTATCAAGTTCAGTAACTAGGGACTTTATAATTCAACTCTTTTTTGCAAAAGGCTGGTTATCTTTGTTAAGGAAACCGAATCAACAATAAAGCTATGCGTTTACAAGGACTCGCTCTGGGATTGTTGTGCATTATAACAGCCTGCAACTCTGCTAATAACAAAACACAGTCTGAAAACCAAGAAGCTCAGAAAACGGAAGAGAAAGCAGTTAAAAAAACGCAAGCTGATAAGGGCAAGACCTATCCCAATAGAGGGCTAGTAGACAAAAGCAATAAAGGAGACACCGTTCAAGTAACCATCCATACGCCTGGTAATACACTGGAGAATATGAGATATGACCTGGACGAACTCAAAATTAAGGCTGGGCAGACGGTCCAGTTAACGCTGATAAATCCCGCGCCCAAAAATGCCGATGAAATGGAACACAATTGGGTAGTGACCAAATCCGGTAAGGATCAGCAGGTTGCCTCTAAAGGTGTGAAGGCCGGAGAAGAAAAAAACTTTCTACCTAAGGATAAAAGCAATATCTTGGCATACACGCCTATCGTAAAACAGCAGAATCGTACCACAATTACCTTTAGTATCGATGAGGCGGGCCAGTATCCCTTCATCTGCACGCACCCCGAACACTATCCTACCATGAAGGGGACCCTTACTGTTGTAACCTCTGAAAATAGTTAAATCCCCATTTTGTATTGCTTTTGTCATTTACCCGAACCAGTATGTCAAGTCAGCTTGGAGGCTTTTCAGACTTTTTTGATTGAAGGCTGTCGTAAGGATTGTAAGTATCAAAAACCTCCCTGTTAATACTATCTCTGACGCTGATCTCGGTGATTTTGTACTTTCCTCCTCGGTTAGTGGCCAATTTTAAGCCATTGTAATACCGATAGCCGGTCCAGGGCGTTGTTAAAAGGGGCTTCGTTCCCGGCTCACGATAGTATTTCCAGGCAGTGACCAACAGGCGTTCTGGGTTAATGTAAATATCATATTGGTTTTGTGGCGTAACTCCCACACTATCAAATTGAACACGAATAAGGTGGGCTTTATCCCCTTTGGGCGAAGCCTCTTTGCCTTCATACGTTAACTGCACACCCGAATCCAAGAGCTTAAAAGGCATAAAAACCCAGTAAGAATCATTAGCCCAACTTCGATAACCAACTTTCAAGTATTTATCGAGGGTATCGGGATTAGTAACAGCTTCTCCTCCTTTAAAAACCTTTCCATCCCCGGATTTTAAATTCATTAAAATCGTTAAGCTATCCTTCCTTGAATTCATCCTTACATCACCGGTTTTTTTGTCCCATATCCAGCTTCGCATGCCTAAAAATACCCAGCTCAGGTAACGTTTATTTTGCCAGGTATCGTAGCCTCCCATACTATCGGTTACTTGCACCGCAAGCTTAACGGCTTTTTTGTCAGAGTGCGCTTTTTTCTGCTTATAGATTTTTTTGAAAAGCGGACGCTCCTGTAGATCCTTTTTTTCATTGTTACAGCCAACCAATGCTCCCATTGACCATATCATTAGCGTAATTAGCAATTTTGTTTTTTTCATAGGAAAACCGATCTTAATTCTTTGAATCAAAAGTACAACTTGCTTAAGTGGTAAAGTATGACGTTATGCTTTTATCCTTGATTAGCCTGGTTGTAGAAATTTTTTAGGTTATGAAATCAATTTCAAAAAAAATCATACTACAGACGCTGTTAGTAGCCGTTTTAGGATGCTTTAGCTTTTTATCAGCTTGTTCTCAGGAAGCTGAGACATTTGACGAGCGGCTAAAGGAACTCTACTCCTACGAAGTTCCATTGTTAAAAGCCCATGAACTAAAGCAAAAGTTGGCCCGCAAGGACACGGTTTATTTACTGGACACCCGCACACCAAGAGAATATGCAGTCAGTCGTCTGAAGCATTCCAAGCGGGTAGGCTACGATGATTTTGATAAAGCATCCGTAAAAAATATTCCTAAGGATGCTACGGTTGTCACTTACTGCACGGTTGGATACCGAAGCGAAAAAATTGGGGCTAAGCTGGAAGCCATGGGCTATGAACATGTCTTTAACCTTTATGGAAGCATGATCAGCTGGTCAAACCAAGGTTACCCCGTTTACGGCCCAGACGGTAAGCCAACCCAAAAAGTCCATACGCACTCTAAACAATGGGCCCCGTTCCTGAAAAAAGGCAAGGCCGTCTATGATTAATGCAGCCCTCTTAATGGTTTTTGTAAAAAATCCCGTTTATGGCCGGGTTAAAACCCGTTTAGCTCAAGAAGTGGGGCCTGATAAAGCATTGTCCATTTATTGGCAATTGCTGGCCCACACCCGGGATATTACGCAAGGCTTGGATGTTGGAAAATTCATTTACTACAGCCATCAACTGCCGGAAACCGACTTATGGGCTTACATTGATCATAAAAATGCCATTCAGCCAGAGGGAGATCTTGGACAAAGAATGGCCGCAGCTTTCCAGGAAAATTTGCGCTATTATGGTCGGGTCATCATCATTGGTAGTGACAATCCGGAGCTCAAGACCCATCATCTGAACACCGCTTTTGAACACTTAAAGGAAAAGGATGTGGTAATAGGGCCTGCAAAAGATGGCGGTTATTATTTGTTAGGTATGCGCACTTATCAACCGGCTTTATTTCAAGGCATCAGATGGAGTACCGATAAGGTCTGGGAACAAACGCTATCCAAAATCCAGCATTTGTCCCTCTCTTATACCACGCTCCCTGTTCAGAATGACATTGACACCTACCAGGACTGGGTGGCTTCCTCATGGTATACCGAGGCGTAAAAGGCCTAATATTTTTTTGGACTCCCAGTTTGATGATCTTGTTTTCCAACCATTATAAATATTAGTCAACGCTATTACTTATCGGATGGACAAGGCTAATTTGCTATATGCCAAGGCTTTTTAGCCATCCGTATTTTAGCTTCTCTGTAAACCTATAAAAGCCTCCTAGCCACCCAATTAAGTCAGTTGAGACCTTCTTGCCAATGTTTATAAGGGTTTTTAACCTTATTTTTGTACAAGATTTAAAGGCGATAAGGTAATGAAAACCCTGTACTTCATACGTCATGGTAAAGCTGAGGACAAGGTACCCGGCCAATCTGATTTTGATCGTGACCTGGCCACCAAGGGTAAACAAGATGCCCAGATCATGGGTAAAAAACAACGAATCCAGGGGTTACAGCCTGACTTGATCCTTAGTAGCCCCGCTCTTAGGGCCTTGAATACCGCTAAGCAGTTTGCCGAAGCACTGGAATATCCCGAAGAACAAATAGAGACTGATCAAAAAATATATGAAGCCACCTATGAACAATTGATGGAGCGCATCTACCAATTTGAGGATACTTATGAGACAGTAATGCTATTTGGCCACAATCCAGCCATTAGTGAAGTAGTTATTGAGCTTAGCCGGGAGAAAGGGGATATTTTACCAACAGCCGGTATTACAGGCTTAAGTTTCAATGTAGAAAAATGGACCGATGTAGCGCCTGAGAATGCCTATTTCACCACGCAGGATTTTCCGGCAAAAGGGATCAGTGGGTAACTATTAAAAAGCCTCCTTTATTTCAAAGGATCCCTTTCAAAGCAACGGACCTTATTTGACAATCTTAATTTAGCATATTTTGAGTGAGGGTCGTAAGCTTCGTTCCATGGGCCTTGTGCTCATGGTGACCATTTTGCTGGGATTGCTGAAATTTTTGGCTTATTTCCTCACGAGGTCCAATGCCATTCTTACAGACGCCCTGGAATCCATCATTAACATGATTGCGGGGGGCTTTGCCCTTTTCAGCATCTACTTTGCAAGCCATCCGCAAGATCGGAACCACCCCTACGGACATGGTAAAATCGAATTCATATCCGCGGGTTTTGAGGGCGGCCTGATTCTGATAGCGGGGTTATCCATGATGGGGAAGGCCATTTATGGCTTCCTGAACCCCCCTGACCTCACAGCATTGCCAACAGGTACAATCCTTACAGCGATCAGCGGAGCAGTCAATGGTGGGCTAGGTTACTACCTGCTTAATACCGGGCGTAAGCAAAATTCTCCCACCATGCTGGCAGATGGTCAGCATCTGCTAACCGACACCTATTCAAGTGCAGGTTTAGTAACCGGGCTTTTGATCATACAATTAACAGGAATACATTGGCTGGATCAGGTTTTGACCATTCTTTTCGGTCTCTTTATCCTTTATACTGGTTACCGGCTTCTGAGGAGCTCCATTGCCGGTTTATTGGATGAGGCCGACTATCAAACCCTTGGGCAGATCATTGCTATCCTCAACAATTATCGCCGGGATAAATGGATTGATATTCACAACTTAAGGGTGCAAAAATACGGTAGCTTCCTCCACATTGATTGCCACCTCACCCTGCCCTGGTACGATAAGCTGGAAGATGTTCATGACGAAGTGGAAGCCCTGGAACAATTAGTAAGGGAACAATTGCCTAACCGGGTAGAACTATTTGTTCACGCTGATCCCTGCCGGCCTTCCTCCTGTCCAATCTGCAAGGTGAAAGATTGCCCCGTTCGTCAATACGGATTTGAAGAGCGCATCCCCTGGAAATTGGAAAACCTTTTACCGAACAGGCAACATTACTCAAACGAAGTGCGCTAAAGCGCTTAGACGCATAAGTTACTACTCCTGGAAAATTAACAGGGGCACCTTGCTGTGAAAACTAAGCTTTTTCGTTGTGCTGCTGTGAAAGATAGATGATAAGAAATTCCGCTTGCGTTTTACCAGCGCAAGGCCATCCACCTGTTGGTTTTTAGTGTAGGCTTCAATACCGCTTGCTACATTATCTGCTTCAATCACCTCAAAACTTATGGCATCGTAATCCACCTCTTGTTGAATAACCTGCTTAAAGGAACTTGCTTGTTGCTCTTCCACTTCATCGCCACCGGTTTTAATGTGAACAACCTGAATACTGGCTTTTAAAGGCTTTAAGAGGGTAAGCAATTGTTTGAAAGATTCCACATCAGCAACATCGTAATTGGTGGCAAAGAGCCAGTTCTCAACAGGCTGAAAGGAACATCCATCCGGAATAACCATCACCGGAAGGTTGGAGCGCTCAATTACGCTACTTGAAATACTTCCAAGTATCACATCTGTAAGACCATTAGAGCCCTGTGTCCCCATGAGGATCATGTCCGCTTCTACTTCCTCAGCGTAGGATAAGATGGTTTCTACGGCAAAGCCTAAACGGCTTCCAACCTGGTAAGCAACATGCTGTTCCTGGGCACTTTCCAATTCGGATTTTGCAAGTTCATCCAGTTTGTTCTGCGTTTCTTCCTGGGCTTCATCTATAGCGGTTTGGTACATGCCAGCTGGCATTTCAGCATGTACGTAGGGAATATGATACGCATGAAACAATATAATTTCCGCCTCCAGTAATTTGGCCAATTCACGGGTGTAAGCCAGCGCATTGCGGGCATTGGCAGAAAAATCAGTGGGAACAAGGATGCGTTTCATAAGCTGCAGGATTTACAACGAAAATCCGAAATTTCATCGGTCAAGAAAACCTACAATGCTAGTCTCTGCTATCACGCGGGCTTAGCCATACTAAAGCGAAAGGTCGTCCCTACTTGAGGCTCACTCTCTACGGTGATTGATTGCCCATGCGCCTCCAGGATGTGCTTAACAATAGATAACCCCAGGCCAGTGCCTCCTTGCTCACGAGAGCGGCTTTTATCCACGCGGTAAAAACGTTCAAAAAGCCTTGATTGATCATCCTGAGAAATACCAATACCATCATCGCTTACGGCTACTTCCAAATGATCTCCACGGTCTTCTAAGGCTATTTTGCAGGTACCATTATCAGAGCCGTACTTGATGGCATTGCTGATCAGGTTTGTTAGTACCTGACGGATACGGCCAATATCTCCTTTTGCCAGCCAGGTGCGCTTTTGATGGGAATCCAGGCAAAGTTGAATATTGCGTTCCTGTGCTGCCATTTCGAGGGATTCCATCACATCATTGGTTAAACGCTTTAAGTCAAAACGCTCAAATGATAGCTTTAGCTGACCCGATTCTAACTGGCTAATAGCTTCAAGGTCCTCTACAATGACGGACAGGCGTTCAATATTCTTGCCTGCTTTTTCCAGGTATGTTTTATTGATGGCAGGATCTTCCAGCCCACCGTCCATAAGGGTATGAATATACCCTTGCACGTTGAATATGGGTGTTTTGAGCTCGTGAGATACATTCCCCACAAACTCTCGCCTGTAGTTTTCAGCTTTTTGCAATTCGTGTATGGTACGTTGGTTCTCCCGGCTCCAGTGAACCAGTTCGAGGTTAAGCTGGTAAAGGATATCATGATTTAAATCCAACTGCTTAGCCTCAGGTGCCCGGGTTTTCCCTTGTCTCAGTGTTTTAAGGATCCTTTGCATATGGAGCTTCAAGTACCGGCCAAATGAGAATTGCAATACCCCATAAACCAATAAACCCATAACAAACCCTACTAGCAAATACCAGTACCACGCCTCTCCTAAAGCTTCGCTAACGGTTTGCAAACCCCAAAAAAGTAGAATACTTGCAACACCTATCCCCAGGCTTACGAATAGTGAAAGGCTGTGAGGTGCAATCCGGCTCATTAAGTAATATTATAAAGTTTACACCGGATTTAAGAAGCTTGTTCCATTTTATAACCCACCCCTTTTACGGTTTTAATGTAATCACTATCAATTTTTTCGCGCAGTTTCCGCACATGAACGTCTATGGTACGATCCCCCACAATAATATCATCTTCCCATACCATTTCCAGGATCTCTTCGCGGCTGAAAACTTTCCCCGGTTTTTTAGCCAGTAGCAAGAGGATTTCAAACTCTTTCCGGGGTAGCGTGATCTCCTGACCGTTCTTATACACCAGATATTGTTCTTTGTTGATTACCAGATCCCGGAAAGTCACCTCGGAGCTCACCTCCTCCTTCGGTAGTCGGCGCAGCAACCCTTTAACACGACTAGTGAGCACCTTTGGCTTAATGGGCTTTTTAATATAGTCATCGGCTCCCACATCAAAACCGGCAATCTGTGAGTAATCCTCATTCCTTGCCGTAAGAAACGCTATCATCACCTGCTGAAGATCCGATATAGCCCGAAGTTCCTGGCAGGTTTCAATACCGTCCATATCCGGCATCATGATATCCAGGATGATCAGGTGAGGAACCTCAGCTTTGGCTTTAGCGATGGCTTCTTGACCATTTTCGGCCGTGTAGGTCGAGTAACCCTCCTTTTCCAGGTTGTATTGCAGTATCTCAATGATATCCGGCTCATCATCTACAATGAGGATTTTAACATCTTTATTATCCATGTTCCAAAACATTTGTTGTTGGGGATGTGCAGAAGGAGTAATCATCTAAGATAAAGTTTAATTTTTAAAAGTTAACACCAAAACCTAAACTAAAAGTACGAGACGGGCTTATTTGACTAAATATTTGATTCTTTGCATGAAAAGCATCAAAATACTTCTTACGGTTATCATCTAATAGGTTTTCTACCTCCAGGCTAAGAGAAAAGCGATCTTTTTCACCAAAGTTGTATGTCGCATTCATTTTCAAATTGTGAAAGGGTGCTCGATAAACGTCTGGCCGATCAGCAACGCCTACCAGGTAAAGGGTTCTACCCTTCACATTGTAATAAGATCCTACTTGCAAACTGCCATTTGGGGACTTGTAGGAGAGGCCAGCATTAACCACCCAAGGTGCCTGCCTCGTCATAGGCCTTGTCTCGTTTACATTCTTCCCTTCACGAGCACTCTGCCTCCGTGTTCTTAACTCATTACTGGATATATCGATTTGGGATTGGGTATAAGTGAAGTTAGCATCTACAGATAAAGCCTTTAACTTGCGATGAACGCGACCAAGGCTTTGACGGATCTCCACTTCTATCCCGGCCAAACGACCATCTCCGACATTACGGGGCTGCAGGTTATTTTCCCCCTGAATTAGCTGGACGGTTTCAATGGGGTCATCAAACGTTTTGTAAAAAGCACTAATAGAGATCATTTGCCCTCTAGGCTGAAACCACTCCCAACGGAGGTCAAAGTTCTGAATGCGGGTAGCTTCCAGGTCGCCATCCCAGGTTGTATTACCCTGGTTGTCGGTAAAGGGTTCTAAGCCGCCAAGAAAGAACCGCCCTGAGATCGGATCAAAAATGGTTACGCGGGAAATTTCTCTAAAGGAAGGCCTGGCAATGGTACGGGAGTAAGAAAACCGCAGATTCTGCTCATCTGAAAGGGAATAATTCAAATTGAGGGATGGGAAGAGGTCAAAATCATTGA
The DNA here is from genome assembly GCA_964542585.1 of uncultured Sphingobacteriales bacterium. Lineage (GTDB taxonomy): Bacteria > Bacteroidota > Bacteroidia > CAILMK01 > CAYYUA01 > CAYYUA01. The sequence continues at coordinate 26,164 of CAZIUI010000022.1, forward strand.
GCACTTCTTCATCATTGGTCTCAAAATCGGAATAGGCTTGCTGGTACTGTTCAGCCCTTAGCCCCAGGATCACTGAAAGATCCGGCATGGGATTAACGTTGGTGCTAAGGTAAGCGGCGGGCTTGTGAACATTCGAGGAGTACTTGTTCCGGTTATTCCGGTTGCCTTTACCATCCACAAAAGTGGGGCTGTAGATGGTGCCACTGGTATTGTCAATGCTCCAAAGGTTAGAGTCAGCCATGATCTGGTTGGGATCAGGGCCCTGAATAGAGGTTTGCTGGGGATTAATGTTAAAATCGTTAATGCTGTAATCGCGCTGCTTGTAGGTGTAGGCCACGCCACTTTTCAGGTGGGCATCCCGGCCGAACAATTCATAGTTGTACTTTGCATCAAACTTTCCAAAGTAATTTTCCTGATCCATGAAGCGCCAGATGCGCCTGGGTTTTCCGGCTTCACTTCCTACCGAATAGCGGGGCTCTTGGTCCGGTCCGCTTTGCTGTACCCGTACACGGCTGAAACGCACATCCGGATCTTCTAAACTGGAGAAAGTGGGGGAAAGCTCCCAGTTTAATTCCCATTCGCCATCAGCCAGGTAATGGTTCCCGGCCAGCAGGATGTTGTTCATGGCCCGTTCCCGGTAAGTAAGGTTGTTTTGAATGGCATCAAAATTGGCCCCCTCATCGCGGTTGCGGTAGTCATAAAGTCCTGCTTTTTTGGTACCGCTTTGAAGGCGCAGGAAATTCAGCTCATACTTTGATTTTTCAGATTTAATAGCAAATCCTCCTAAGGCTCCAACAGTTGCGGTTTTTTTCCCATAAGCGCCTTCCTGCCCTTCACGCCTTTCAAGTTCAAATTCGGAAGGATCATCCGGTTTGCCAAAAGCATTGAATTCTGCCGATTCGTAAAACTCCCTTTTGTTTTTATAAGTCACGGCAAAGTTGTATCCGGCCGTGTAATCGCCCAGTTCAAACTGGTCACCTCCGGATATCCCAAAATCATAATCCATAAAGCTTTCCTGACGCTCTACACCAAGCTGTTTATTAAAACTACCCAGGATGTTGGTAAACTTATCGCGGGCTTGTTGATTGCCAAGGGCATCGGCCTGGAAAGGGATGTCACTGGTATTCTCAGTAGGAATATCCCGGGTACCATCATTCATTCCCAAAAAATCGGTTCCGCCCCCATCATAGGAGAGAAAATTATTCTGGAAATGCATGGATGGGTTATAGCCCACGCCTACCGAAACATTAAGCGTTTTTTCCGTAGGGAAGGCGCGGGTTTCTATATTGACAAGCCCCCCGGAGAAATTGGCCGGTTGATCAGCCGTAAAGTTTTTGGATACCACAATGTTAGACAGGATATTGGTCGGGAACAGGTCCATCTGAATGGCGTTGCGGTTAGGATCGAGGCCGGGCACCGCTACGTCATTAAGGGTGGTTTGGGTGTATCGCCCGCCTAAGCCTCTTACATGCACATACTTCCCGTCTTGTACTGAAACACCGGTCACCCGTTTCATGGCAGCCGCTGCATCACCGTCTCCTGTTTTACTAAATGTTTCAGCGGAGATGCCATCGATCATCTCCGGCGAATTGGCTTTCATGGAAAGCATAGCCTTCTCACTGTTCTTGATCCGGTCCGCACTGATGACTACACCTTCCAGGCTGTTGGAGTCTTTGCTCATCTCAATATTGCCGAGGTAATTCACCTCCCCTGCCTTTACCTTAACGTCCTGTATGGTGGTATTGGTGAAAGCTACGTAAGAAATACGCAGGGTGTAAGTGCCGGGTTTAAGCTCCAGTTCAAAGCGCCCTTCAACATCAGTTGCCACACCCTCACTGGTTTCTTTTACGAAAACATTGGCCCCAACTACGGGCTCGTTTTGCTTATTTATAACTTTCCCTCTTAGCGTGCCTTTACCTTCCTGAGCCTTAACACTCATGCCACTAATTACCATAATTACAACAAGTAGCGGCAGTATCCTTAAGATGCTCTTCATAAGGGTTTTAACAGGTTTTAATGGGGTTATTGGAAAAAATACCAACAGCCCGGAGGATCGCAATCCCACGGGCTGAAGTGATCAACTATGAACGTAAGGGTAATTAAAGGTCGCTGAGTGCACCGGCATTGGCTGCCCAGGTCCACTGAAGCGGGCCTTTGTCAGCTCCGGCATCTTCAGCATTGGTTACAATTGAAGCATTCGGGCTTTTCTGATCAAAAGCGGCTGTGGAACCTTCGTCTACAGAGAAGATCTGATCAACACTGGTATTACCGCCATCAAGGTGAGAGACGTTCATTTCAATGTTGTTCAGCGTTACATCCCCATTTAAGTAGTTTTGAGCTGTTTTTTCATCATTCAGCTCAAAGGTGGCGGAACCTGGAAAATTAAAGAAATAGACGTTTTCCAGAACCGTAGTGGCATCATCCCGGAGGTCTGCATATTGGTTATTACTTCCAGAGGAAGCATCCCCCTTAATGGTAACGTTCTTAAGGGTGTAGGTTCCGGTGGGTTGCCCTTCCGGCCCATCGAGCTCAAGGCCGTGATCAGAACGAGGCTCTTCAACGGCTATCGCATTGTCAATGGTTCCCTTGTAGGCTTGATCCATGTCATAGGCATCATCTGCCTGATTCCACACCATGGCGTTGGTAACGTTTACAGTACCGCCAAAGCATTCAATGCCATCATCCTGGTTGGCCACTACTTCTACATTTTCCACGGTGGTTTCCGTACCAACGCCTGCTAAAGTAAGGCCATTGATTTCGTTCCCTTCTCCAATGTTAGCACCACCATGGCGTATGGATACATACTTGAAAGTTCCGGCATCATGGCTGGGATCACTACCGCCATAATTTCCGGTTTCGTCTGTCGTAGGAATGCCTTCAACAGATACGGTAGTACTTTGAGCACTTATTGGTGCTTCACCCAGGATAAGTACTCCACCCCATAAGCCATTTTTATCCGGAGCAAGATTGGGGCTGGCTACGCCTCCATCGGGTTGAATTTCATCCGCAACGGAGGTAAAAATGATGGGCTCTTCTGGTGTTCCTTCAGCATTGATCTTGCCGTCTGTAGCAACAACCAAGGCGGTAGCATTGGCACCACGGCCAGCTTCTCCCTTGATAATGGTTCCGGGCTCAATCGTAAGAGTGGCTCCATTGGTTACCGATACGCGACCGGCCAGTTTAATAACTTCGTCACTAGTCCAGGTTTCATCCTGCGTAATGTTTTCTGAAATGCCCTCATCCGGAGAGCTGTTTCCATCGTCATCATCATCACAAGCAAATAATGTGACGGCAAATAAGGCTACTACAAAAAGGTTTAATTTTCTCATGATTAGTGTTTTTGTGTTATGATTACAGATACAAAAGAACTATCCGTGTGTTAAGCTGATGTTAAAAACCGTTTAAACCTTAGTTAACACTTTTAAATAGTTGGCTTTCAATTTTTTAAAATCGATAAAAACATGAGACCGGAGAGGCAAAAGCCGTTAGGATGTCCGGCTTCCAATTTGGGCTAAAAGCCCGTATCAGGATATCGCAAAGTCTTTTATTGGTTTAGGTTGGTTTACCTTTGAAGTACCGCTTAAGCAAAGAGTAAGTTGTATCATGAAAGTATATCACCTGTTATTTATAATGGTTTTTCCTTTTTACCTCACCCAGTGTGAAACTAGTTCAGAATACCAAAAGGTAAAACCGGTAATTAATGGCAAAAAGGTAATCCTAACCGGAACTATTGAAGGAAAGCCAAACGCTGATCCTGTATCAATACAAGTGTTGAGGAGCAATTCTCAGCATGTATTAAAGCCAAATCAAAAAGGTCATTTTACTGATACGATCCCATTGGCAAAGCCCTCTTATATTCAAATAGTTAACAAAGGCCAATCAGCTTACGGTTTTTTAAAACCTGGCGATAGCCTGAATTTGAGTTTTCAAAACAATGAGCTAGTAAATACCCTTAATTTTTCTGGTAATAGCCCAAGGCCAAGCAATTACTTGGTTGCTAAGCAGCTTTTTGCCGATACCATTGGCCCCCAGAACAGAAGAGAACAACGCCAAAAGTATACACAAAAACCGAGCGCCTTTGCTAAGCTTTTGGATTCTTTAAAAAATCAGTATAAAAGTTTTTACCAGTCGTATTTCAAGGATCAATTACCTTCTAAAGCCTTTCACAACCTAGAGCAGGCTAACCTCAATTACAAGTTCTACCGGCAAAAGCAACAATACCCCAACAATCACAGGCGGTTGACTACAGGGCGCTACCCTGATTTGCCGGCAGGGTTTAAAGATTACAAGGATGAAATTTTCATGAAGAGTTCACGTCTATTTGCTGTGCCCGCCTACCAGCAATATCTACGATACATCGTTAATAATAAGGCTCAACAACGGATTGAGGAAAACCAGGACAAGGCCCGGACTGTCATTGTCAGGAATGTAGTAGAAGCTACCATTCCAAATGACACCTTAAAAGCCAGAGTGCTAGGTCGCTTTTTGCTGCAATCTTTAAAAACCAATGGGCCAGCTAGCGTTCAAGGTATTTTAGCCTATTATCGGCAATTACCTCATTCCCAAGGCATGATGAACCAAATAGACAAATATTTGAGCCGATGGAAGCGTATAGCAGAAGGGCAACCAGCACCGGGGTTTGCTTACCCGACCATTGGCGGGGATACCGTAAGCTTGGCTGATCTCAAGGGAAGCTATGTTTACATTGATGTGTGGGCTACGTGGTGCAAACCGTGCATTCAACAGATCCCTTACCTCAAGACCTTGCAACAGGCTTACAAACCCAAAGATGTGCGATTTGTAAGCATATCGCTGGATCAAACCCGTAAGCAGAACAAATGGCGGAGGTTTGTAAAAAAGCGAGACCTGGGGGGCATCCAATTATTTGCCAATGGTGAAGGTTTTAATTCATCCTTTGCCCAATCTTACGTTGTGAATTCTATCCCACGGTTTATCCTGATTGGTCCAGAAGAAAAAATTATTGACCCCATGGCCCAGCGGCCTTCCGGTAACATCCAAGTCAGGTTGGACAGCTTATTAGCCAATTAAGGGCTCCCAAAAGCAATTAAACCCGTGACCAGCTTTTTTTTAACAAAAAATTAACGTGGGTCGATACCAATCAACCTATTTTTGTGTGGTTAAAAATTGCAAAGTCATTTTAGCTTACCAAGCCTTTTGGACCTGCTAAATGAGGTTTGGAAGTAAAAATACCAGGTGTTGCAAGTGCAATTGGACCACTAAAAAAAGACTATTTACTTAACAAGTATAGTTAGTTAAAAATTACAAAATTGACCAAAAGCCTTGTTTTATGCGATCATCTCTGATTTTATTGGTCGGTGCCATGCTTATCCTTTCCAGTTGTGGGGGGAACAATAAAACTAAACTTACCGGAGGTGGTGCGACCTTCCCCTATCCGGTTTACGATAAAATGTTCAGGGAATTCGCGAAAGATAAGCCAGTTCGCATTAACTATCAGTCTATAGGTTCTGGTGGCGGTGTGCGCCAGCTAAAAAATAAAACAGTGGATTTTGGGGCCTCAGATGCCTTCCTGACCGATGAAGAACTTACCAATTTTGACCAGAAAGTAGTGCACGTCCCCACATGCCTGGGGGCCGTTACCATGGCTTACAACCTGGAAGGGATCGACAACTTGAAACTTACCAGTGATATTATAGCAGATATTGCTATGGGAGATATCAAGCAATGGGACAACGAACGCATCCAGCAAATCAATGAGGGGGTATCCTTGCCGGATAAAGAAATTGTATTTGTCCACCGGTCAGATGGTAGTGGCACCACGTTTATTTTTACGGATTACTTGTATAAAACCGACAGCCAATGGCGTAAAAAGATTGGAAGGGGCAAAGCCGTAGACTGGCCGGCTGGTATTGGTCAAAAAGGTAATGAGGGCGTTTCAGGTTATGTAAAGCAGCAGGAGGGCCGTGTAGGTTATATTAACCTTAGTTATATCATGCAAAATGACCTGAAAGCAGCAAGCGTAAAGAACAGTTCTGGTAACTTTATCAAACCAACTTTGGAAAGTACTTCAAAAGCCGGAGATACCAAAATACCGGAGGATACACGGATAACCCTAACCAACACGGATGCTGACCAAGGTTATCCGATTGCCGGCTTTACCTGGTTGCTTCTGTATAAGGAGCAAGCTTACAATAACCGCGAAAAAGACCGCGTTCACGAAATGTTGAAACTGATGAGGTGGATGATCAATGACGGGCAGCAATACACCAAGCCTTTGAATTACTCGCCCTTGCCTGAAACAGCCGTTAAAAAAGCTGAAGCCATCTTGAAATCGGTCACTTACAAAGGCGAACCTGTATTGGAAAATCCCTCAGCGACCAAAGCTCAACGCCAATAGTTAATTAGCATGAGTCAAAAAAACCGTGCCTCTAACCAAGCGGATGAAGAGCAGGTGAGCCAGTACCGGTTATTTTTCAAGGAGCGGATATTCAATTTCCTGCTGCGATTTTCATCCTGGTTAGTGGTAGGGCTTTTAGCCTGTATTTTCCTAACCTTATTGATCGCATCCCTTCCAGCCCTTGAACACATGGGGTTGGAATTTTTTATTTCAGGGGAGTGGAACCCTGTAACACGACAATTTGGGCTATTGCCTTTTTTATTAGGCACGTTATGGACTTCTTTCCTTGCCCTGCTTATTTCATTGCCTTTTTCCCTGTCCATAGCTGTGCTATTGGGCGAATATTACAAGAAAGGCCTATTTTCTAATATCCTCAGAAACCTGATTGAGCTTTTAGCAGCGATTCCATCAGTTATTTATGGCTTTTGGGCCCTTATGATTTTGGTCCCGTGGGTAACAACCTTTCAAAACCAATTAGGAGTGACCCCGTATGGGACCTCTATTTTCACGGCATCGATCATCCTGGCCATTATGATCATTCCTTATTCGGCAAGCATTTCCCGGGAGGTTATCAATATGACACCCCAATCTTTAAAAGAAGCCGCTTACTCTCTTGGTGCCACCCGCTTTGAAGTTATCCGCACAACGGTGCTTCCCAATGCCCGTAGTGGCATTGTAGCCGGTATCCTATTATCCCTAGGGCGTGCCTTAGGGGAGACCATGGCAGTAACGATGGTCATCGGCAATGCTAACCAAATACCAGAGGGCCTTTTTAAGCCCGGGAATACCATGGCCAGTGTTATTGCCAATGAATTTACAGAAGCTACCGGTGATATTTACCTGTCAGCACTTGTAGAAATTGGCTTACTCCTCTTTGTCGTTACTGTTTTGATCAATGTTGTCGGGAAGTATATCATTAATAAGCTCCAGTTTTAAAACAAACTTGGAAAACGCTTAAGGCATGTCCCAAACTCAGTTGCGTATATGGAAGGATCTCATTTTTCGGCTGGCTTTAGCCTTTTTTGCTGTGGTTGCTGTTTTGCCACTGCTGTTTATCATTTATTACATCTTTAGCAAAGGCATTGGTATTATCAATTGGGAGTTTTTGGTTTCATTGCCGGAATCAGCCGGGAGTAAAGGAGGTGGTATCAGCAATGCCTTAGTTGGTACGGCAATGATTGTTCTGGAAGCTACCATCATAGCGGTTCCCATTGCTCTATTAGTCGGGATATTCTTAGCGGAAAATCAAAAAAGTAAACTTGCCTACTGGGCTCGCTTAAGCATTGAGATCCTCCAGGGGACGCCCTCTATTGTTATTGGTATTGTCGCTTATTTATGGGTGGTAAAACCAATGGGGAGTTTCTCGGCCATTTCCGGCGGTATTGCCCTTGCAATCATGATGATCCCCTTCCTGGCCCGGTCCACTGAAGAAACCCTGCGCCTTATTCCTAACTCCTACCGGGAAGCTTCCCTGGCTTTAGGGGTGCCTTACTATAAAACCATATTGCGCGTCATTTTGCCTTCTGGTGCCAGTGGTATTTTAACGGGTTTCATGATCAGTTTATCCCGGATAGCTGGCGAAACGGCACCTCTGCTTTTCACAGCGTTTGGAAGCCCTTTTTTGAATTTGAATCCCAAAGAGCCTGTCGCAGCCCTCCCCATGATGATCTTCAAGTTTGCTACAAGTCCTTATGCTACGTGGCAGGAAATGGCTTGGGGGGCTTCACTAATTTTAATTTTGATGATTCTCATTCTGAACCTTTCAGCTAAATTAATGATCAAGCGATGGGAGATATCGTATTAACAACCCGGAATTTCAATGCTTATTTCGGGGATACCCGAGTCCTCCACAATATTCACCTGGATATCCCTGAAAAGACCGTAATGTCGATCATGGGACCTTCCGGTTGCGGTAAAACCACCTACATCCGTTGTATTAACCGGATGCATGAGCTCACACCCGGTGCTACTACAAATGGAGCCATGCACCTGAAAGATGAGGACATTTTTAAAATGAATCCGATTTCACTGCGCCGAAAAATCGGTATGGTTTTCCAGAGGCCTAATCCCTTTCCCACGCTTAGCGTCTTTAATAATGTAATTGCCGGTTATAAGCTCAATGGCCTCAAGGTCAGTAAAAAAGAGAAAGCCGAAATTGTGGAAGAATCCCTTCGCCGGGCAGCCCTGTGGAAAGAGGTTAAAGACAAGCTGAACGACCGACCGACAAGCCTTTCCGGAGGTCAGCAGCAGCGCCTGTGCCTGGCCAGATCCATTGCTATGAAACCAGATATCCTGTTGCTGGATGAGCCCACCTCTGATCTGGATCCGATTTCAACCTCAGAGATCGAAGAGCTCATATACGACCTGAAAAGCCGGTATACGATCATCATGGTAACCCACAACATGAATCAAGCATCCCGGATCAGTGATCTCACAACATTCTTTTACATGGGTGAGCTGATAGAGTCCGGGGATACCAAACAGATTTTTACCAATCCCGAAAAGCAGGAAACGCAGAACTACATTACAGGGCGTTTTGGTTAGCTAGCCTTCTAAGCATGAATTAGCATTAAGCTTATTTTGGCTTAATTTCCCTGGCAATTTTTTACCTATAAATTTTTTTATGGCAATACTTTTGAACAATATACCGTTACGCTGAAAATGGCCGGCCATGTCCCAACTATCTGAAGAACTACATTACCTTAAGGAGGACCTCCTGAACATGATCCGGCTCGTCAAAAGCCAGTTTGCAAAAGGTCATGAGGCCCTTATCAATAATGACAGTGATCTACCGAATGAAGTTATCGCCAATGAGAAGCGGGTAAATGCATTTGAACTTCAACTGGATAAAGAGTGCGAAAAAATCCTGGCGCTGTACAATCCGGTTGCCGTAGATTTACGGTTCGTATTAGCAACCCTTAAGATGAATGCGGAACTTGAACGCATTGGGGACAATGCCCAAAGCATCGCCAATTTTATCAAAGAAGCAGAAGATCCGTTTAGTAAAAACATGTTAGAAAACTACCAAGTGCAGCTCATGTATGACACGGCTTTGTCCATGTTCGATGATGCTATGGAAGCTTTTCAGAATGAGGATACGAAGCAAGCTCGCAAGGTATTCCAGAAAGATGACCTGTTAGATGAAATCAACTATACGGTCAACAAGCAAGCCCTGGACTCCATCAAAGCCGACCCGGCCAATGAATGGCAGTATTTCACCCTGCTCTCCATTATTCGCAAATTAGAGCGGGTGGGGGATCAAACCACCAATATGGCCGAAGAGATCATCTTCTACATTGAGGCCAAAGTGCTCAAGCACAAGATGAAATAATTTACTACAGGGTATCATCTATCCGACTGCCATGAAACTTAAAACTAATCGGTAATCCGCCTTTTCATGTAGCTTCTTCCTGCGATTGCTTGGTTTTTTTGTTATTCTCAGCCACTTCAAGGGGCTCCATACCAAATGCTTTGAGCATTTCCAGGTCTTGATCAAAACCAGCGGTTGGCGTAGTTAGCAGTTGATTCCCAGAGTGAATAGAATTAGCGCCAGCCATAAAGCAGAGGAATTGCTCTGTTCGGCTCATCTCATTGCGTCCTGCTGAGAGGCGGACCATGGAATGGGGTAGAGCAATGCGAGCAGTGGCAACCATGCGCACCATGCTTTCCATTGGCACATCAGGCTGGTCTGCCAGGGGCGTACCCGGTATTTTTACCAGTTTATTAATGGGAACAGATTCTGGCTGCTTTTTAAGGTTGGCAAGGGTTTGGAGCATTTTGATGCGATCTTCATCAGACTCTCCCATGCCAATAATACCACCGGAACAAACGGTAATACCCGCATCTGTTACCGATTCCAACGTGTTTAGCCGTTCATCGTAACCTCTGGTGGATATGATCTCATTGTAGTACTCATCCGAAGTATCCACATTGTGGTTATAAGCATAACAACCAGCTTCTTGTAATTGCTTAGCCTGTTCATCATTCAACATCCCCAATGTGCAGCATACTTCCAACCCTTTATCATTCACTTGGCGAACCATTTCCAGCACTTTATCAAAATCACGGTTGCTCCGCACTTCACGCCAGGCAGCCCCCATGCAGAAACGTGATGCACCGGCTTGTTTGGCATTTTCAGCAGCCTCGACCACCGTATCCACATCCAGTAATTTATGGACGTCAACACCAGTATTGTACCGGGCAGCCTGCGGACAATAAGCGCAATCTTCCGGACAGCCACCAGTTTTAATAGACAATAAGCTAGCTACCTGGCATTTATGAGGGTCGTGATGTTGGCGGTGAACCTGAGCTCCTTCATAAACCAGATCTATCAGTGGCTTATGGTATATGCGGGCTAGTGTTTCATAATTCCAACCCTTATTGTAATCCTCTTCCATAATGTTTGTTTTGGCTCAAATTTAGGAGTCTTAAAACCTGAACCAAGAGTTTAGTCCTAAAGGTTTTTAAAACCTGTATTATTAGTTAGATGCCGGAATTTACTCGCTTAAGGCTTGTTATATACCTAGTTAGGGCATATTTTGAATAAAGGAAACCACCTTAGTTCAAAACCGTAAAACTGAACAATAAGGATACAGGTCCTAATCAAAAAACCCGGATCCTTTGTGAAGGGAATCCGGGCTTTCAAAAAACTTTGGTAAATTGTACTGCTATTGAATAGTGGGCTTATCGGACAATCAATCGACCATTGGTTTCACCTTCTGCTGTTTGGATGCTATAAATATAAGAACCTGCATCGAGATTGCTCACATCGATATTCAAGTTTTGTTCACCAGTAGCTTGGCGTCCTTGATCCACCACTTTTAGGTTTTGCCCTTTCATGTTTTGTAAAGTAACAGTCACTTCCTGACTTTCTTTTAAGCTGTAGGTTAAACGAGCATTATCCTCAGCAGGATTAGGATAAACGTTGACTTCATTTACCATATCGCTAGTAGCAATACCCTCTACATTTCCAATACCGATTTCCGTAGTGGCAGTATCATTGGCTGAGTTGTTATCGATGCCATAACGTGACGCATCCCACTGCGTTTCCATTCCCAAAGTATACTTGCCGGTAGAAGATACCTGACGCATATCCAGATTAACAGTTGTGGTTAAGGAATCATTAGCTGGGATTTTATTAGTGATACCCACAAACTTTCCTGGATTGAAACCTAGACCCTCAACAAAAACGCTGACAGGAATTTCGTTATTGCTACCAATTGGGGAGCTACTGTAATTACGGATGGTGACTTCAAACTGGTTGAGTGAGTCGGTACCAATATCACCCATAGGCTTGATACTAGATATCCCTACGTCAAATGTTTCATCTTTGATGTAAAGCGTAATACTATTGGTGTCGAGGGTATTTGCGTAAGCGATCCTTCTAAAGTTTCTAAAAAGGTTACCTGCAGGCGCCCTGCTCTCGTGATAAAAGGAAAGCTGAAGGGTATCATTATTGGAATTGGCATTTACGCGAAACGACAAATTACCGCTAGCAATCAATGGACTATCAGCATTTACCTGAATCGTAGACGGATAAGGCAATTGTTCAATTTCATCCTGAGGGTCGTAATTCCCATCAATGCCAACATTAGCCTTGTCAATTATAAAGGGAAATCGTTGCTCGCCTTGTTGGGTTTGAACCGTAAAAGACCTAATCGTGCCAGGCCCTTCATTCAAAAGGTTTATGCCATAAGATACCCGACTACCCCTTGTAATAGTGTCACCATCATTTAGGCCTGTGAAAATTGGTTTTACGTTGTATTTGTATTTGACATCCAAAGTAACAGAAGGCGCTGCATCATTGGTTGAATCAGGGTCTGCCGTTAAAGGACTATTCGCTAAGCGCGTTTGGGCTTTGTAATTGTAAGACCCGGTGTCCGTGTTAGGAGAAATTAATAAGATCGTGGAAACAGTATCTGTTTCACCCGGCTTTAAAGGATCATTAAATGAGGTAGGAGCCCTAAAAGTGTCCAAAATTCCATCGTTGTTAGGATTTTCAACAATGGTTCGGACTGGAAATTCGGTACTATCCCTTAACACCGTGTTACCAAAATTTTCAATAATTAAGTCTGTAGCAACTAAAGAATCTCTATACACCACACCGTTATTAGGTGGTAAAATTTTAGTCACGCCAATATCCAAGTCAACGTCATTAAAATAAACGGTTTGACAGAAAGTATCTCTTCCTTGATTTTGACCTGATTTATTCGTGGCGATTAAACAAACCTCTTTGCTACCTTCTGAATACTCGCTGGTATCCATAAATTCAGCTAATGCTAATTGATTGATTTGGCTTGTAGGAGGAAATACAGCATTGGGCTGAATTTTACCATTAAAATTTAAACCAATACCACTTACAGAATCATTACCAACGGTTAATTTTACATCAATTCCATTAGCCGCTGCAAGCGAATCACTACCATCATTAATAATTTGCCACGATAGAGAAATCTGCGTCCCTAAAGGAATAGTATCCTGCAAACCAGAAGCACGTCTGAAGTTTAAATTTTGGGATTTGGCAGGAATGGCGAAAAGGAGTGATAACATCACTAATGGTGCTAGCACTTTGGTAAGCATCTTCATAGTATTTTCTTTTAGCTTGAAATTGCGAAATTAAGAAATTTAAAAGGCAACTTTATCACTGCAAACATTAATGACAAAAAAGCGACAATTTATTATTGAAATTCTTACAAGCTCTTCCTAGACCTTTTTTAGCCACATGCCCGTGAAAATACAGCGCTTTCTTAACCATAATTTTGAATGTAAACAACTTAAGAAATTTTATATTAAAATGTATAAAATTTAACTTTTTATTGAGAAACGCACATTATGTGGTAATATTATCCCCTAACCAAGAGGTTTCCGATGAATGACAATTCTATAATAAATAACCAAAAGGATTCCCGATTAAGCTCAATCATTTTTATCAATGGTAAGATAGGAGGAGGTTCACCACCGGCTGGCCCTCCATTCTGGAAATGTTTTGATGCGGAAGATTGGGGATTTGTAAAGGGAGCCATTGAATTTTTCAACACCAATGATTGCCATTTCCCTATTTTAGATTTCCAACCCTTAAGCAGCGTAAGGGATCGTTTTCATCAAGGGTGGCATTTTTGGCGTTTGGCGAATTTCAAACCCCATTCGCTTATTCATATTGTAGCCCATAGCATGGGATGCGCTTTCGCCGAAGGGTTCCTCTCAGCAGCCACCTTCTTTGGCTACAAGACTGGGTGCGTATTGCATTTGAACGCTTACCAAGCTCAGGCATTGTCAATCAGTACTGAGCGCTGGTTCACCATCGACTACCAGCTAAAAGACGATCCGCTAATTAACAATTCCTTCCTTAGGGTTTTAGGCCATGCACAGCCAGGTGCCATTGCAGGTGCTAGCTATAAGTTGCGGGTAAGCTCCGGTATTCATAATCCGTTAAAAAAGCACCGAGCGCCTATTGCACGGTGGGGGTATCAATTCTGGCCACACGTGAATAGCGTGTTACCTAATAAAGAATCCTGAGACGTATGGCCTGTGGAATCTTTTTGATAGCATTCACTACTTTTTCATCATATTCCCGGGAGATGTCTGTAATCATGTACCCGACCCCATTGAGCGTTTTCAGGTACTGCCCTAGAATATTGATGTTGTGTTCCTGAAAAATATTGGCCAGCTGAGCCATCGTTCCAGGATGATCCTCGTGAATGTGAATCAAGCGATGGGCATCCTCGAAAGAAGGAAGCTGAACATCTGGTAGGTTAGCGCTGGTTTCAATAGCACCTGTATTGATAAAATTGATCAGATTGTCCGTAACGAAAGCACCGGTTTTAAACCCGGATTCCTCGGTAAAACCACTAATGTGAGGGGTAAGAATCACATTAGGAAGGTGCCGCAGGTGCGAACGTGCTACTTGGTAGTCATGGGGCGGCTTATCCATGTTAGGGAAGCGGTCAATACCAGCACCAGCCAATCGCCCGCTCTTCAGGTGCATAGCCAGCGCCCCGTGATCAACGGCTTTTTCCGAGCTAAGGTTAAGGAAAATCGTGCCTTCCTTCATCCACTCAAAAGCCTCTTCATCTATCAGGTTCCGATTCTCTTCGGAATCGGTCACGTGAACAGACACCACATCAGCATATTGCAGAAGATCCTGGATATCGTGGCAGGGCGTGGCATTACCCAGCCCCTCGCTTTCATCCGGATCATAGAAGCAGATGCTCATGCCCAAGGCCTCGGCAAGGCTACCAATTTGCTTGCCAACGCTGCCGTACCCCACTAAACCCAGGCATTTTCCTTGAATTTCACGGGAAGGTTTTCTACGATCCAAGCGTTTGCCGGCATGAAGTTTTTGATTGATCTCAGGAACCTGGCGCATAAGGGTTATCATCTCCCCAATGGCAAGCTCTGCTACACTCCGGGTACTGGTATGTGGCGCATGGAAAACCACAATACCCTTTTCTCGGGCTTGGTGTAAATCCACATGCCCGCGGTCTGTACCGTAGATCCCGATAGCCAATAACCGTTTGGCCTGATCCAGCATTTCGGAGGTGATAACAGTATCCGGGTTAACCGCCATAATGGTAGCTTCCTTCATCTCCGCCATGAGGCGTTCAGGACCACTGGACGCGGGTAAGAACCGGATTTCATAGCCTTCCTCACTGAATCCCTCGGAAACGCGGTTGGGCAGGTTACTCATGATCACCGCACGGATGCGGTTTTTAGGATACGATATCGCACGAGGCAGTTCATTGGTGAAAAGGAATTCATCAAATGAAGGCGTAACGTGGTCGGCTTTCTCTAAAAGACTAGCCCGCTCTACATTTTCAGTAAAAGCGTAAAAGTTGGAGGCCAGGCCGGATTCTCTTATTTGGAAATCGGTATAACCATCCCCAATCACATACACATCGCCCTCTAGCTTGAGGTTTTTTAGCTGTTTTACCTTGCCTCCTTCTTGAGCCAGATAATTGGTATGGTCAAAGCCATTGATGCGACCGTTCTCATCAAAAGTAAAGGTATTGGCAAAGATGTGATCCGGCGCAATATGGTAATCACCGACAATAGCCGCAATATATTCCTTAAATCCACCGGAGATAATGTAAATCCGATCGGAAAACTCCTCAAAAAAAGCTTGATTCCGCTGTATAGAAGTTGAAATATTTCTGCGCAGCACCTTAATAAGCTGGTCGATATCTTTCTGGTCAGCGTCCAGAAGTTCTATACGCTTTTGAAGGGATTCAGGGAAGGAAAGCTTCCCCTCCATGGCCAGTTTGGTATACTGCTGGATTTTTTCCAGGCGCTCTTCATGGCCTGTTTTGTCCTGTAAAGCTATGGCTGCCAGTTCATCCAGTGCTTCAAACTGGATAAAGGTACTATCAAAATCAATAACGAAATACTTATCCTTCATTTAAAGACCGCTTGCTTTATAAAGGGGCAAAGGTAGCAATCCTGCCTAAAACCACCGGTTAACGGTTTGTCTTACTGCTGAAGGGTCTCGGCAAAATCCCCAATATCACGGGCCATGGCCTCCCATGAATGGCGGCTTTTGTAGCGTTGAATATGGTCTACCATGGTAGCCTGATCTTTTTCTTGGAAGTAATCCTGAATGGTTTGAGCTATAGCTGAAGGCTCTTTCCTAGGAGCTATCAGGCCAATGTCAGCATCCTCAACCACTTCCCGCAGCCCGCCGGTATCCGTAGCTACCACCGGCACTTCAAAATGTAAGGCCACCGCCATGATGCCACTTTGGGTAGCTGAGCGGTAGGGTAATACATTTAAATCCGCGGCTGAATAAAACAAAGGCACTTCCTGGTCATCTATATACCGGAAGAAAAAATGGGCCCGAGCAGCGGCCGGATGGCCTGTTAACTGCTTGCGGAAGGGTTGTTCGTCACCATAAACCTCCCCAGCTACTACCAATTGATAATCTTCCGGTAGTTGCTTAAACGCCTCCAGCAAAAGGTCTAAGCCTTTGTAGTTCCGCACCAGCCCGAAAAACAACAGCGTTTTTTTGCTTAGGTCCAGCTGGAGTCGATCATGGGCTGTAGCACGTGGTACTCCTTGACCAAAATGGTTATAAACGGGGTGTGGATGATAACGAGTAGGTAAACCAGGCTTTAGATGCCTAAGATCTTCCTGCACGGCCTTACTCATAACTACTGCCCCATCCAGACGATTCAGGAAAAAATGGGTTAAAAGGGAATCGCCAGGACGTTGCTCATGTGGGAAAGCATTGTCAATGATACTGATAACAGTTGCGCCCTGTTTCCGTAGCTTACCGGCCACTGTACCTAGACTAGGAGCAAAAAAGGGCATCCAAAAGCGTAGGATCAGCAAATCAGGCTGAAATTCCTTGATAGCCTTGGCCGTTTTTAAATAGGTCAAGGGATTCATGCTATCCAATACCTGCTTAGCATTCACGGCAGCAGCGGTTTCATCCCTGTCTTTCACATATTGACTTTTACCTGGAAAAAGCAAATCCGGATATTGCCGTGTAAAGGTGTAAGCCTGAGTATCATAGCCAAGCTCCTGAAAGCTGAAATATAAGTTGGCGTTTGACTGGGCTATGCCACCCCTGAACGGGTAGAGGGTGGATAAAAATGCAACACGTTGGATCATGAAAGCCTTTGGGCCTTTTTCAGTACCGTTGCGAAAGTAATAAGGTACTCCAACGTTTTACCAAGCAATCCACAAAAATTTTGTTAACTAACATAAATGAAGTAAACAGCTTAGTAATTCTCTAGGAATTTAATAATTATTACTCAAATTTTATAGAAATAGGGGTATAGTTTGATACTTATTTCGCTTCCTAAAAGCTCTTCAAATTCTGAATGCCGACACAAAATCATTCAATCCTATTGTAGGCGGCATAGGGCGAAAGGGCTAAATAAGAAAGCCGCCGGCTTATCCGCTAACACGCTCCAGCCATGTTATTCGTTGGGGATTTAGAACAATTGAATGCTTCTTGCTCAAAGTCAGATTCTTCTGCAACGGCCGCTAAGGCTGTCGCCAACCGGCCGTAAGCTTCTGAATGACAACCCGTTTTTGTTCAAACCTGGGTTAATTGCGGCATTGGTCGTCAGCGCTCTCAAACCCGGTGAGCTTTCGAAGGGCTGGCCTAGGTGGGTAAGCGCTATCCAGCCATTTTCTTTCAACAAACTTTAAAACCCCTTTAAACCCAAGGCTTAATTTGGTTTTCGTCTAATCACAATCCACCCCACTTGCTCATTTAAAAATTTTACACGCAAATGTTTGTATATG
>CAZIUI010000023.1:0-39931 GCA_964542585.1 uncultured Sphingobacteriales bacterium
ATTCGCGAATTGAAGCTTTAGAAGGGAACCAGGTTTGCATCAATAGTGAAAAACTTCCCGTTGGCCGGCAGTATAAAGCAAACATCCAACAATGGATGGGCGGGGCATGAATTCATAAATTTTAAGGAGACCCTTTATGAACCATGTAAACGGATTGGAATTTATCCATTTTTTGTAGGGGTTGGTCCTTAACACTTACCCGGCTAATTCACTTTCATTACCGTCAAATTAAAGTAAACAATCAAGTTTGGCTTCCATTTTTCCAGCCTGGCAAGCATTTATTCATCCGCTTAGGGAGAATCTTCTAAATTTAGATTGGATTTTTCCATTTGTCCAAGGCTAATTTTAAGAAGAAAAAATGTATGTAAAATGGTGTGTGAGAGTAGGGAGTAACGGCTGTAAATGGCCGGTTTTGAGCAATTTAAGAATAAAGAAAGTGACCCCGGGAGGACTCGAACCCCCAGCCTTTAGAACCGGAATCTAACGCTCTATCCAGTTGAGCTACAGGGCCATTTTTGAAATACCAAAATTAGCGCTTTTACCGCCTTTCCGCAAAGTCAGCCTCCTAAACCACCACCAAGCTCAAGCCAAATACAAGCGTATAGGCAAAGGTCATCAGGGAGAGCTGCTTGAGCTTAGGCGCAAAATCTTCCGGCCCATGCGCTTGCCAAATATCGCGGCCATTAATGGCAAAAATCCCCAGAACCAGCAGAAACAAATACTGCCACCATACATCATACGCATACAAGCCATACAGGATGCTAAAACCAACCCCCAAACTCAATAACCACAGGTGATAAACCTTGGCTTGGTAAAGCCCCATTCGAACAGGCATTGTTTTCTTGTCACTAGCAGAATCTGAATGGTAGTCGCGGAGGTTGTTAATGTTCAGCACACCCGCTGAAAAGAGCCCAATGGAAAAAGCCGGCAAAAGGGTCCAAAGATCCAACTGCCCCACCTGAAGCGTATAACCCCCACCAACTGATAGCAGGCCAAAAAAAAGAAATACCGATATATCACCGTATCCTTGGTAGCCATAGGGGTTTTCCGAGGCCGTGTACTCATACGCAGCGATAATAGAAGCTATGCCTAGCGCTAATAATAAAAGCGCTGCAGGCCACCCAATAACGTCAATAGCCACGTACAAAGTAGCAATGCCGGAAAGCAAGGCTGCTAAACCGGCTGTTATCACCCCTTGCTTCATGCCGGCAAAGGAAATAGCACCACTCATTACCACGCGTTCCGGACCGTAACGAGCTTCATTATCAGCGCCATGGATAGAATCCCCATAATCATTGGCAAAATTGCTGAGTACTTGCAGTAAAACAGCTGTCAGTAAAGCAAGGCCACCGATTAAAGGCTTAAACAAGCCTTGATGGGCAGCTAGAAAATTCCCCATTAAAATACCCGACACCGCTAATGGAAGCGTTCGAGGACGAGCTGCTAGTACCCAATCCTTTGCTGTTGCCATACGCCCATCATTTTTACGATCCTTGTTTAAGGATACCTTGGATACTTGTCGTAATCCGGTTTACGCTTTTCCAGGAAAGCATTTTTCCCCTCTTTGGCCTCATCACTGAAGTAATAGAGCAAAGTAGCATTGCCCGCTAATTCTTGTAAGCCAGCCTGCCCATCTAGCTGAGCATTGAAAGCCGATTTCAGGCAGCGCAGAGCCATGGGGCTCTTTTCCACCATTTTCTGGGCCCATTCCATGGTGGCGGATTCCAATTCCTCATAGGATACTACTTTATTAACCAGCCCCATTTCCTTGGCTTCCTGTGCACTGTACTGTTCACACAAGTACCAGATCTCGCGGGCTTTCTTTTGACCTACGATGCTGGCAAGGAAAGCCGCACCAAGTCCGCCATCAAAACTGCCAACCTTCGGGCCGGTCTGCCCGAATACGGCATTATCAGCCGCCACGGTCAGGTCACATACCACGTGTAGTACATGGCCACCGCCAATAGCATAGCCGGCTACCATGGCTACTACAGGCTTAGGGATTGAGCGGATCTGCTTTTGAAGGTCCAGCACATTCAGGCGCGGGACGGAATCCTGCCCTACGTAGCCGCCTTCCCCGCGAACAGATTGATCGCCTCCCGCGCAAAAGGCTTTTTCGCCTTCGCCGGTCAGCAGTACCACGCCTATGCGCTCATCTTCCCGGCTGATGTGCATGGCATCGCTCATTTCCTGCACGGTCAGCGGGGTGAAGGCATTACGCTTTTCCGGCCTGTTAATAGTAATTTTTGCCACCCCTTCGTTATACTCAAACTTGATTTCCTCGTAGGATTTGATGGTTTCCCAGGAATATTGCTGTGCCATAGGTGTCAGATTTTTGTCCCGTGCTTATAACGCACTTGGGGGGCTTTTTGCTTACGGGATGTACAAGGCAGCTTTGGCCTTTTCCACGATCTTTTCGGGATTCGGTAGGAAGGCTTCTACGAGATTGGGCGCATAGCTCATGGGAACATCGGCACCCGTTACCCGATAGACTGGGGCATCCAGGTAGTCAAAGGCATGCTTTTGCACCTGGTAGGTGATTTCGGAGCACATGGCTGCTAAAGGCCACGATTCCTCAATGGCGACAATGCGATTGGTCTTCATAACCGAATTGACGATGGTCTGGTAATCCAGCGGTCGAAGGCTTCTGAGATCAATAACCTCTGCTGATATCTCTAATTCCTCGAGCTGGTCAGCTGCCTTGAAAACCTCTTTCATCATTTTTCCGTAGCTAACCAGTGTTATGTCGGAGCCCTCTTGCTTAACCTTGGCTTCGCCAATAGGCAAGGTATAGCTTTCTTCCGGGACGGGCCCCTCATCTCCGTACATTACCTCACTCTCCATAAAGATGGAAGGATCATCATCCTGAATAGCTGAGCGAAGCAAACCTTTGGCATCATAGGGATCAGAAGGCACCATGACCTTTAAGCCCGGTGTATTGGCATACCAGTTATCAAAGCTTTGGGAGTGTTGGGATCCCAATTGCCCGGCAGAGCCAGTGGGCCCCCGGAAAGTAATGGGACAGTAATATTGGCCTCCCGACATGTTCAGCATCTTAGCGGCTGAATTTATAACCTGGTCCATCGCTAACAGGGCAAAGTTCCAGGTCATGAATTCAACGACAGGGCGCAGCCCATTCATGCTAGCACCGACTCCAAGCCCGGCAAATCCCAGCTCGGTTATGGGGGTGTCAATAACCCTGCGCTCGCCAAACTCCTCCAGCATTCCCTGGGTAACCTTGTAGGCGCCTTGGTATTCGGCAACCTCTTCGCCCATCAGGAAAATGTCATCATCACTGCGCATTTCTTCGTTCATGGCTTCGCGGATAGCTTGTCGGAATTGGATAGTGCGGTCTTGAGCCATATATCGTGGGTATTTTAATGGTACAAAAATAGCGACTCTTTCTTAATTACCCTCGTTCCACATAAAAGGAATTAAAGCATTCAGAAAGGAAACCATGCCAGCTTTTCAAAGTGTTTGCACCTATTTTTGACCACTGACCTGGAAAACTTAACACCCATGGGAAGGTAAACGCCCTGTGTAGCCTTAATTTTGTAGGCTTTAAGCCCTTTTAGTCATGAGCGATCCAGGACCTTATTACATCAACCGAGAAATAAGCTGGCTATCCTTTAACCACCGGGTGCTTCAGGAAGCCATGGACCATCGTAATCCATTACTAGAGCGGCTGAAGTTTTTGGCGATCTACTCCAACAACCTGGATGAATTCTTTAAGGTACGGGTAGCTACCATCAAGCGGCTGATGCACTTACAGCCAGAACAAGTGCCTCGGGAACTAACAGAATCACCCGAACAACTACTTGAGCACATCACCGAAGAGGTATTCCGGCAGCGCAAGCTTTTCAATCAAATATTTAACGAGGATATCCTCTCCGGACTTGCCAAAGAGGGAATCTATTTCATAGATGAGGACCATATCAGTGGTGAGCATCAGGACTACCTGGAAAATTACTTCATCACGGAGATCCAACCCCGGTTAGAGCCCGTTTTGCTTGAGGATGATAATCAGCCGCTTTTCCTGCGGGATAACTGGATTTACTTTGCCATCCTGCTCAAGGGCCATTCACCCGATCAGTTGGCCTACGCTTTGATCAAGCTACCCGAGAACCTGCCTCGCTTTGTAAACCTCCCCTCCAGCACCGATACAGCTTATGTCATATACATTGATGATGTGATACGGTTTTACCTGAACGATATCTTTCCTCAATACCAAGAGGCGCGAGCTTTTGGCATTCGAATTCTGCGAGATGCCGAATTGGATATTGACGGAGATATTGATGATTCCCTGTTGAAAAAGGTCAAAAACAGCCTGAAAAAACGGGAACAAGCTGAACCAACACGGCTTTCCTATGACCCCGAGATCCCTGGCAGCCTATTGCAGCTCCTAAGCCGGAAAGTCAACCTTGAGCCGGAAGATCCCAAGTTCGCCCGTAAATACCACGATTTCACGGATTTTTTCAATTTTCCGTTTCAGGATCGTAAGCACTTGCGGTTTGCACCCATGCCTCCCCTACCCCACCCTGAGTTTTCTCGGAGCTCTGATTATTTTGAGCTCATAAGGCAGCAGGATCAGTTATTGTTTTCCCCTTACCAAGAATTCAGATATGTTATAGACTGGATTCGGCAAGCAATGGCCGACCCGCAGGTGACGCACATTAGCATAACCGTTTACCGGCTAGCCAAGCAGTCCATGATCATACAGGAACTGATACGCGCCAGCCAACAGGGTAAGCATGTAACCGTATTCATTGAATTAAAAGCCCGTTTTGACGAGGCTTATAACATCCAGTGGTTTAATAAACTGGAGAATGCCGGTGCCCGCGTAGTCTACAGTATGGAGCGGCTGAAGGTCCACTGTAAAATTCTACTAATCAACCGACAGGAAGGGCAGGTAAGCCGTCAATATGCTTATTTTAGCACGGGTAACTTCAATGAAGATACAGCCCGGCTTTACAGTGACTTAGGGCTATTCACTACGGACGATGCCCTCATCCATGAGGCGGAGCAGATTATGCAATACATTGTTTTCGGAGAGGAGCCTGAGGGTTTTCGGGATATGTTAGTGGCTCCGTTCAACCTCCGCCAGAAACTGATGTATTATGTGGATCGGGAGATCAGCAATGCCCGTGAAGGCAAGCCGGCCTGGATAAAACTTAAAGTCAATAGCTTACAGGATCCAAAAATTGTGGAGAAGCTGTATCAAGCTAGCCAGGAAGGCGTTCCGGTTTGGATCATAGCCCGTAGTGTTTGCTCACTTGTTCCAGGCGTACCGGGCATTAGCGATAATATCCAAGTAATCAGCCTTGTGGACCAGCTCCTGGAGCACACCCGCCTTTATTTATTCTGTAACAATGAAAAAACCAGGGTTTATGCAGGTTCCGCGGATCTGATGAAACGAAACATCAATAAACGGATCGAGCAGGTATTCCCTATCAAAAACAAAGCCCTACAAGAGCGGGTGCTCTTTTATTACCATTTACAGTGGCAGGATAACCAAAAAGCAAGGTGGTTAGACCGGTATCAGCAAAATGAGTACAAAAAAGATGGCAGCGTGCCTATTCGTTCTCAATACGCTTATTACAATTGGTTACAGGCTGAGCTAGCAGATTTGTCCTCAGAAGAAAATAACCCCGAAGCAGAAGCGTAAAACCAAAGCTTCTAGATGTAGCGGGATTGGTTGAAAGCGTGCTCAGCGTAATTTTGCTCATACAAGTGCGTGATTAGGCCATCCGCTAGGCCAATCGTTGGCACATACACTTTTTTGATACCACTCCACTCCATGATATTTTTAAAGATCTGGGCAGCCGGCAGGATCACATCAGCCCGGTCAGGCTTTAGCCCCATTAGCCGGATCCTTTCCTCATAGGTATGCCTGTTGAGCTCATCATAGGCCTCCAGAATTTTACTGTAGGACATCCGCTGCTTTTTCTTTTTCCCATACATCTTCACCAATTTATTGATGTTACCGCCGGACCCTATGGCATACATGTTACCATATTGACTATGAATTTCCTGCATCCACGCCTTTAGCCCATCCCATTCCTGGGGTTTCACTAAATCACTCAGTAACCGAATGGTACCAATCGAAAAGGACCGGGATTCCTGAAATTGATTCTGGGCAAAAAGGGTTAGTTCAGTGCTCCCACCACCTACGTCTATGTAGAGGCAAGGCTTATCCGGATCCAACTGACGGGAAATATCCATTGAGTAAAGGATCTGGGCTTCTTCCTGACCAGTAATGATTTCAATATCAATCCCGGAATGCTCTCTGATGGACTGTACAATTTCAGCTCCATTCTCAGCATGCCGAATGGCTGAAGTCGCACAAGCCCGGTAATTCTCCACATCGTACACATCCATCATTGTTCGGTAACCTTCCATCGCTTTCAGAAGCTTATCCCTTTTTTCCGGGGAAATCACCCTGTCATTAAAGGCTTCTCTTCCCAAACGTAGTGGCACACGGATCAGGGTTTCCTTTTGGTACTGAATGGTGCCGTTGAAGGGAAAGACATTTTTAATAAGCAAGCGTATAGCATTGGAGCCAATATCTATGGAAGCAAGTCTCATATAGAAGGTTTACAACCGGTTTGCGGAAAAGCTTTCACAATTAAAACCATAGCCCATCGGGTGCTCAAGTTTGGACATTTTAAAAAATCATTAAGTCAAAATTAGGAGGTTAAAAGCCAAAACATCATGATCGCTTAAAAAAAGCCTAAAGCTGAGTTAACAGACATCGGCAATGGAGCCTCTAAGTTTGACCACGCAGAAAAAGCTTATCAAAAGCCTTTAAAAGTTAGGCTATGGAAAAACGAGCGGTAGATATAGTCGTCCTTTCTGATGTTCACCTAGGTACTTATGGCTGCCACGCCTTACCCCTACTTCGCTACCTGCGGAGCATTAATCCCGGAATGCTGATCCTGAATGGGGATGTGATTGATATGTGGCAATTTAAGAAAAACTATTGGCCAGCAGACCATATGCATGTCATCAGACATTTAACCTGGCTTTTGGAGTGCGGGGTTCCCATTTACTACCTCCCTGGTAACCATGACGAAATGCTCAGGCGCTTTGCCGGCTTTAGTGCGGGAAAGCTCACCATTAAGAACAAACTGCTCTTAAACTTGAATGGCTATCACACTTGGATTTTTCATGGGGATGTTTTTGATATCACCATGCGGCATACCAAATGGCTTGCCCGGTTGGGATCCAAGGGTTATGATTTACTTATCTTACTTAATAGACTGGTCAACCGTATTTCAGAGGGTTTAGGACAGGGAAGAATATCGCTTTCACAGCGCATCAAATCCAGCATGAAACAAGCCATCCAATTCATTAAGGACTTCGAACAAACGGCTATAGAAATTGCTCGGGACAAAGGCTACCACACCGTTATATGTGGCCACATTCACCAGCCTGCCAACAAGGCGCCGGATAGCCAGGATACACCAGTGCAATACCTTAACTCGGGTGATTGGGTTGAACACCTGACAGCCCTGGAATACAATCGGCAACAATGGCAACTCTACCACTACCAACAAGATGCCCTGGCCCAGCAAATGGTCATTGATGAAACCGATATGGCCTATTTTGCCAATAACGAGCTTTTTGAGCATATCCTGAAGGAATTTTATCAATCGCAACCAGAAGATGAGCCAGCACCGTATGAAACAGCTGCTACTTAAGTCTTCCTAACCGTTAAGCCCATGCCAGCGCTAAGCCCTCTAAAAAAACAATGGAAGCACATACGCAGGCGGGTGTTCAATCAGGTACACCAGCAAAACCTTATATTCAATACTTGCTGGGAAGATCCCCGTTGCGACCGGGCTCTGTTGGGTATTAATAGCAAAAGCAGGGTCATAACCATCACAAGTGCCGGTTGCAATGCCTTTGATTACCTACTCGACAATCCAAAGATGCTTTATTGTGCAGATACCAATCCTTCTCAGAATGCCCTTATGGAACTGAAAATGGCGATATTCAGGACGGCTTCTTTTGAGGATCTGGAGCTGCTTTTTGGACAGGGCTATCATCCGTATGCCCATACCCTCTACCATGATTCGCTAAGGCCAACGTTGTCTGATAATGCGCAACATTTCTGGGATAAGCGAATAATTTACTTCCAAAATAAGCAGAAGGGTGGTTCTTTTTATTTTTATGGGACAGCCGGCCGTTTCGCCTGGTATTTCAACCAATTTCTCCGCGCTCATCCGAGTTTGAAGCGCGATTCCCAGAAACTCCTCCAAGCAGAGACTTTAGAAGAACAAGCTGAGCTCTACTACAAATTGGAACCAAGGCTGTTGCCCGGTCTCATTCAATGGCTCCTTAGAAGACAAGCCACCCTGTCTCTGCTAGGGATACCTCCTGCTCAGCATCGTTTGATCCAAAAGGACTACCACGATGGCATTGGCGGATATATCAAGGATTGCCTACGCCGGGTCTTCACGCAAACTTACCTTCCGCACAACTATTTTTGGCACCTTTACATGACCGGTCGCTATCGTTGTACCCACAGGCCCAATTACCTCAAGCCCGAAAATTTTGAAATCATTCGTCAGCGGCTATCAAACATACAGCTGCGTACCAATTCGATCACATCGCTGCTAAAAACGGAACCAGGTTCTTACACCCACTTTATCCTTTTGGACCACCAGGATTGGCTTGCCGAGCATCAGCCTGGCGCATTAGCAGAGGAATGGGACCTTCTTGCACGAAATGCCCCACCCGGGGCTAGAACCTTAATGCGCTCGGCTGCATCCGCGGTTACCTATTTGCCACCGGTCGCTTATGAGCATTTCCGGTTTCAAAAGTTTAATCCCGGTGAAGAACCTTACATGGATAGAGTGGGAACGTACCAAAGCACATACCTCGGCATCAGACAAGGTGAAAATTCTATCTCATAGCTTATGACATTTGTTGATCAAGCCCAGCAACAGCCCTCTTTGATAGCCAATTACTATTACCGCCAGTCCCGGATCTATGATGCTACTCGCTGGTCGTTTTTAATGGGCCGTAAAAGCGCCATTCATCAATTACCACTTGACAGGGCCGCTAACTTCAGCATGCTGGAAGTGGGATGTGGTACCGGAACCATTCTTCATGAGGCAGCCAGGCGCTATCCCAACGCACGGCTACACGGGCTGGACTGCTCTCCGGCTATGTTAGGAAAAGCGCAGCGAAAACTGCGCCCTTTCAATGCTCAGGTTAAACTCCATCAAATGGCTTGGGATCCTGACAACATCCCTGATGAATGGTCATTTGATACAATCGTTATGGCTTATACCCTTACCATGCTGAATCCGAATTGGCAAACAGGAGTGGACATGGCCCTCCAATGCCTTAAGCCGGGTGGCTACCTAAGCGTTGTGGATTTCCACGATACGCCTTTTGATTTTTACCGGCAGTTTATGAAATGGCACCATGTTTCCCTTGATGGGCATTTGTTACCTTACCTAAAAGCCAAAACCATCAACCCATGTTATAAAGTTAAGTCTATGTTTGGCGGTTGTTGGCGATACCTGGTGTTCCGTGGACAGCGACCACTAACGTAAAGCCCGTTGGTTCCGGCTAGTATTTTTGATACGTTTGTCGGCTGATTCAATCAAACCAACAGGTCAAACCCATGAAACTTTCGAAACCCCTAACCCTGGAGCAGCTAGCCCATTGGCTTAACTTGCCATATAAAGGAGAGCCAGATCACCTGATTACAGGGGTCAATGAAATACACAAGGTTGAAAATGGAGACCTGACTTTCGTGGACCATCCCAAGTATTATGAGACCGTGCTTCAGTCTGCTGCCACTACCATCCTCATAGATCAGGAACAAGAACCGCCGGAAGGCAAAGCGTTGCTCTTTGCAGACGATCCCTTTGCGGTTTACAACCAAATCACCGGTTATTACCGACTAAAAGAAGAGATTCCGCAACGCCCGGCTTATTACCGCGGTAACCAAGTAACCCTGGGAGCGGGCGTTCAGATTTTCCCCGGCGTTTACCTTGGTGATAACGTCACCATTGGTGATTATTCGGTGGTATACCCCAATACTGTAATATATGCAGGCTCTCAGATCGGTAGTCATGTAACCATTCACGCTAACACCACTATTGGAGCCGATGCTTTTTACTTCAAGGCAAGGCAAAACCACCATGATAAGCTCCTATCGGCAGGTAAGGTGGTTATTGAGGACCACGTAGAGATTGGTAGTAACTGCAGTATTGACCGTGGTGTATCCGGTCTTACCCATATAGGAGAAGGGACCAAAATTGATGGTGAAGTCCATATTGGCCATGGGGTGGAAATCGGTAAGCATTGCCTGATAGCTGCTCAGGTAGGGATTGGCGGTAAAACGATTCTGGAGGATCATGTCAAACTATGGGGGCAGGTCGGCCTAAATAAATCGATTCGCTTAGGTGAAGGAGCCGAAATTTTAGCCTCCAGTGCCGTGGGCAAATCCCTTGAAGGACATGAAACCTATTTTGGCATTCCTGCTATTCCTAGCAAGCAAGCTTTCAGTGAATTAAGGGCCATCCGTAAGTTGCCCACTTGGCAGCAAGAAGTGGAACAACGCCTAAAAGCTGGCGATGATACGCCCACGCTTTGAATACCTGGCATCATTCAACCGTTTCCATTCATCAAGCTTTGAACCGTCTTTAAACTCGGAAATGGAAATAAGGCGCTTCATCAATACGCTTAATGTAGAAGGTTTGTCCGCTCTCCCACAGGGAGAGCGGTTTGGAGTGAGGGGCTTTTTAATTTTTACTAAACCCCTCGTCCCTACCCCTTCTCACGCCGGGAGAAGGGAATCTAATCTCACTATTATCAGGAGTTGGGAAATATTGCTTAAGGGCCTATTTCAACTATCTAAAACCTGATAAAAGGCGGCATACGGCGCCAGCGCTCTTAAACCCATTGAGCTTTCGAAAGGTTGGAGTGGACAGGAAAGCGTTACGCAGCCGTTTGCTTACAACAAGCTGCACCCTTTCAATTGGTGACAAGAAAGCGTAATTCACTTCAAAAAGCGAAGGCTATTTAGATCAGTAGTTAACGGTAGTCATTACATTTGATCAAACCTTGAAAATTGAAAATAACAGAACTTAAGCAGAATTGACATTGGCAATAAAAGATGCCACTTGATCAATGGTTTTTGCTAGGTAAGGCACATCATCGTTAAGCATGCCCCATGTTATATCAGCGCTGGGCCCATCTTCAGCCGTAATAGCGGCTTCCAAGTCAGCCAGCGACTCCCAGGCGATGGAGTTAAAATGCTCCTTAAAAGGCTCAGAAACCGCCTTTGCTACCTGGCCAATACGCGCTATGGCTTCAGCTACATCCTTTACCCGCTGCTCATCTTTAATAAACGTTTCATAGTTCAGGTTTTCCCGCCAATCATTGAGCTGGTTAAAGTGTGATTGCATTTGGTAAATCAGTTCGCGGTCGGCTTCTGATAACTGCTCCATTTGTCCTAAAAAATTTTGTTAGCTATAATCAAGCATTGATCAATACTGGTTGCACCCGTTTAAAACTGTAACGATGTAGGCGAGAAGGGCCATACAATCGTAAAGCCTCCAAGTGCTTAGCTGTGGCATACCCCTTATTACTAGCCCAATCGTAGGCCGGGTACTGATGATGGTAGCGAAGCATCAGCTGATCGCGATGATGCTTGGCCAGGATAGAGGCTGCTGCAATGGATTTATACGTTGCATCACCTTTTTTTACACACTGATAGGAAACTTCATGCGTGGTATGAAAGTAGTTGCCATCCACTAACAAATATTCCGGCTTAAGCGAAAGTTC
This sequence comes from uncultured Sphingobacteriales bacterium, assembly GCA_964542585.1. Lineage (GTDB taxonomy): Bacteria > Bacteroidota > Bacteroidia > CAILMK01 > CAYYUA01 > CAYYUA01. Next base: position 11,809 of record CAZIUI010000023.1, read on the forward strand.
TCCAAGGGCTTCATTCATAGCCTTAACGGAGGCCTGTAAAATGTTTACCTGATCAATTGTCTGGTTATCTACCATTCTGACGGCCCACGCTTTGCTTTCGTTTTCGATAGCAGCTGCCAATGCTGCCCGCTTTTCCGGTGTTAGTTGCTTAGAATCATTTAGTGCAGCAAGAAAATCCGCCTTTTCCGGTAGAATAACAGCCGCGGCAGCTACGGGTCCAGCTAAACATCCACGGCCGGCTTCGTCACAGCCGGCTTCCAGACGTCCGGGATGTAAGCATTGAGCCAGATTTGCCACAAGCTTTTAGGAACTTTTAACGGGTCAAAAATAAGCATCTCAGCGAGGGTTTTCAGCAACAACCTTAAATTGAATTGTTACCTTCGTGACGCTTAATAAAAAAGCTTAATGCTATGCAAGATACGCTTCGGAATTATATGAATGAGCATCGCGATCGCTTTTTGGAAGAGCTAAAAAGCCTGTTGCGCATTCCTTCCATCAGCGCAGATTCCAATTACAAAGATCAAGTACACGAAGCCGCTGACTTTGTTAAAGGAAAATTAGCAGAAGCTGGCGCTGACAAAGCAGAATTATGCCCAACAGAGGGCAATCCAGTTGTTTATGCCGAAAAACATGTGGATCCTGAAGCGCCAACTGTCCTGGTCTACGGGCATTACGATGTGCAACCACCGGACCCCATAGAGGAGTGGGACCAAGACCCCTTTGATCCGGTTATCAAGGACGGCAAAATCTACGCTCGTGGGGCTTGCGATGACAAAGGCCAGATGTACATGCACGTCAAGGCTTTTGAATTCATGAACCAGACCGGTAACCTGCCCTGCAACGTCAAGTTTATCATTGAAGGCGAGGAAGAAGTAGGCTCCCCGAATGTGACCAAGTTTGCTAACGAGAACCAGGATAAACTTAAAGCTAATATCCTGCTACTATCTGACACGGCCATGATCTCGAATGAGCAGCCTTCTATTCCAGTGGGATTACGGGGTTTATGCTACCTGGAAGTTGGGGTGTATGGTCCTAACCGCGACCTCCATTCTGGTGTATATGGCGGTGCTATTGCCAATCCCGCCAATGTCCTCAGCGAACTCATCGCTCAGCTCAAAGATGAGAATGGCCGCATTAATATCCCCGGTTTTTACGATGCTGTAGAGCCCCCTTCAGAGGAAGAAAAAGCCAAGATGAAGGACGTACCCGTTTACGATAAGGAGTTCAAGGCAGCCGTTAATGTCAACGCTTTGAATGGTGAAAAGGGCTATTCTGCTTACGAAAGCACAAGCCTTCGCCCAACCCTGGACGTCAATGGGATATGGGGCGGTTACATCAAAGAAGGTGCAAAGACAGTATTACCTGCTGAAGCCCATGCTAAGGTCAGTATGCGGTTGGTTCCCAACCAGGATGAGGATCATATTGCTGATCTAGTCACTCAACACTTGCATAATATTGCTCCTGATTCCGTCAAGGTAAAAGTTGATAAACTACATGGCGCTAAACCCGTCATGGTCTCTACAGACCGAGAAGAATACCAAGCAGCTAGCAAGGCCTACCAGGATACCTTCGGGAAAGCACCTTTACCCGTTCGCACAGGAGGGAGTATTCCTATAGTGGCCTTTTTCTCTCAACAAATGGGCATGGTTCCCATCATGATGGGTTTTGGGTTGGATTCCGATGCCATTCACTCACCGAATGAAAAATTTAATACGGATAACTTTTACAAAGGCATTGAAACCATTCCGTTGTTTTTCCAGCACCTGGTAGCGCTCAAAAAAGGGACTCCGGTAACATAAATAATCACGATTGAAAGGCTAAGAAAGTGGAATATGAGAGGTAAACAGCCATTGCCATCCTTGAAATGAACTTTTTTTTAACCAGGATCGCGAATGAATTCTATGGCTAAAGATTCGCTTTTGGAAGTATCCAATGTCAGCAAGCAATTCAATCAGCATACAGCATTAGACCAGGTAAGCCTTTCCGTGCCACGGGGCACAATTCATGGCCTATTGGGTCCGAACGGTGCGGGAAAAACAACCCTGATCCGGATCATTAACAAGATCATAGGTCCTGATCAAGGGGAAGTGTTCCTAGCCGGCCGCCCTGTAAGACAAGCAGATGTGGAGAAAATTGGTTATCTGCCGGAAGAGCGGGGATTGTACCCAAAAATGACCGTGGGCGAACATATGGTATACCTGGCGCGGTTAAAAGGCTTGAGCCGTCAGAAAGCCTATGATGCTGTGAAATCCTGGCTTTATGAATTCGATATCATGAACTGGTGGTGGAATAAGGTTGAAGAGCTTTCCAAAGGCATGGCTCAGAAGTTACAATTCATCGCCACTGTAGTGCATCAGCCTAACTTCATCATTCTTGATGAGCCTTTTAGCGGCTTTGACCCGATCAATGCCGAGGTGGTCAAGCAAAAGATCATGGACCTCAAAAACCAGGGGACCACGATCATGTTATCCACCCATCGTATGGAGAATGTAGAAACCATGTGCGAGTATGTAGCCCTGATCAATAAAGCTCAAAAAGTGCTGGATGGCTCCATTGAAGAGATCAAGGCCTCGTACCGGAACCAAACCTATGAGGTTACCCTCAGTGGATGGGTAAGCGAAACGGCTATTCCCTTAGGCGTTGGAATGCATCTTCATGAGCTTACCTACCATTCCTCCACAAACCAAAGTATAGCCCGCCTGGAAGTAGAACAAGCCCAAAAGCCGAATGCGCTGATACGTGATCTTATGGGTCAACACGAAATCGAGGGATTTCGCGAGGTTATCCCTAGTATGCACGATATTTTCCTGGCCAACGTACAAGAAGCTGAAACCCATGAAGAAGGTTCTGTTAATCATTCAGCGTGAATACGCTACACGGGTTAAGAAGAAGACCTTTCTACTTATAACGTTCATCGCACCATTACTTTTTGCCCTTTTAATGATAGGGCCTGCTTTTTTAGCCCAAATGAGCGGTTCAAAAGATACCGTATATGTGGTGGATAAAAGCGATGGTTTCCATGAGGGATTGAAAGACCGGGAAGATATCCAATTTGAAATTGTAGATAAGTCAGTAGCCAAAGCGCAAGAGGTATTATTGGGGGACAATCAGGATGCATACCTTTTAGCAATTCCCGAAGATCCGGTCAAAAACACTGAAAAATTCCGCCTAATTGGAAAAAAGAGTCCTAGCATGGGGCTTTCCAATGACCTGGAAAGTATTTTGGAAAAAAGGGTTCGGGAACTTCGCATAAGAAACGCGGGCCTTAGTCGGGATAAATTAGCAAGTATCGAGACCGACATAAGCCTGGCTAGCATTGTGCTGAGTGAAAGTGGTAAAAAATCCAAAGGAAGCACAGCGTTGGCTTCCTCTATTAGTATGATCGGAGGCTTTGCGATTTACTTTTTCATTTTTATGTATGGAGGTCAGGTCACATCCGGGGTGCATGAGGAAAAAACAAGCCGCATTGTAGAGGTTTTGGCTTCCAGTATTAGGCCTATTCAGCTCATGTTTGGTAAAATTATCGGCATTGCCTTAGTAGGTTTAACCCAGTTTTTACTGTGGATAATTTTAACGGCTGTTATATCAGGTGGTTTGATGCTTTTGATGGGGCCCGAAAGTTTAATGGCAGCTAGCGGAAGTACCGGACCTGTTGTAGGGTCAGCTCCCGCACAGGAAAGCGCTTTTGTTCAAGCCCTTTCTAGTGCCTTAGGGGGTATCAACCTGCTTATGGTCATTTTTGCTTTTCTTTTCTTTTTCCTATTTGGTTACTTCACCTACAGCTCCATGTTTGCTGCCGTAGCCGCAGCTGTGGATAACCAGACAGACATGCGGCAATTCATGTTTCCGTTATCTATTCCCCTACTGTTAGCGATTGCCATTACGCCAACTGTTATTCTGAATAATCCGTCCAGTACAATTGCTGTAGTCGGCTCAATGATCCCCTTCACAGCTCCGGTAATCATGATGGCAAGAATTCCCTTTGGCGTTCCGCCTATTGAGCTGATCAGTAGCTTTGTACTGATGATATTGGGCTTTCTGGTATGTGTATGGTTAGCTGCTAAAGTTTACCGCACCGGCATTTTGATGTATGGCAAGAAAGTGACGCCAAGGGAATTATTGAAATGGATTACGACCAATTAGGGTCTCTAAGCAACCATAAGGGCGCTTTTAGCGTTATCCGAAATAAATACTTCCCTTATGTTGCAAGCGCCCAAAAATCCCCATAAGCAAACTTCTTTTGTTACCGTTTGCTTGTTTTTACTCCTGGCAGTTATTGGGCCCCATTCCACTTTTGGCCAACATCTGACTGATGATCACTCTAAGCATGCTGACAGACCTGAGGGTCCGGTTATAACTATTCGAGGGAAAGGCGTAAAGGTAAATAACGGAGACACGATAACTAAGCGCGTCAACAACACTGCCTTTGGGCAAGTGGAGGTTTTTGGTTCTATCCCTAAGCACCGTTTTACCATCACTAACACGGGGGATGAGATCCTTCAAATGCGTAATCCCGGAACTATTCAGCTTAAAGGGACTGATACCCTGACTTTCCGGGTAGAGGAACAGCCAGATAGCCGTTTAGGTCCGGGAGATTCTACTTCATTCCTGATTCAATTTGATCCCGATACGCAAAAATTACAAACAGCCACTGTGGAAATTCGCAGCAATGACAGTAGCCGTACGCCTTATACTTTCCGGATTAATGGAGAAGGCGTTAGGAGTACCAATAACGCATTTACCCCGAAGAAGGAAGCGCCATTAAAGATTTTCCAAGGTAAGAAAGGCCATATCCAAGTTTCCTTTCAACGAAATACACCTAACGACCGATTCCTACGCCTTTACAACACAAAAGGGCAAATGGTCCGTAGTGACAGGCTTCGCCAAGGTCAGTCAAAGATTAAGATGAGCACAGATGAGCTTTCGTCAGGGCTCTACATTCTTCAGGGCTCATCAAACCGAGGGCTGTATACCAAGAAAATTGGGATACAATAACGGGTTATGCCCTTCTTCCTAATTGCCGTTTGGTTCTTAGTTATTGGTTTATCACGGTCATATAGTTATAGCTATAACCTTGGTTTTAAGAATGCTTTCCAATTGTTTCGAATAGGCCTCCTTGGGGCTATGTCAATGGCATGCTGCCCGGCAGGGCTGGCCCAAAACCTCCTGTGGGAACGCCTTTACGGAACTGAAAAAGTAGACCATGTAAGTCAGTTGATGACAACGGATAACCAGCATCAGGTTGTCTATGGCCATTCCCATCAGGATGTCAAGTACTATCCGGGAACCACCCATCTTCATGTTACGCAATTTGACACAGGGGGCCAGCTTGTTTGGCAGCAAGCTTTTCCATTTGATGGCTTCGTGAAGGCCGGAGACATTATCAGCTCTCACGATGGCGGGTACCTCCTTACCGCAACGCTGCGCAAACCAGATCAATACCATAACCTCGTTTGGAAGCTAAACGAAGACGGTAAACCTGTCTGGAAAAAAACTTTTGGCGGGAAGCAAGGTCATGCCCCCTGGCTGGCAGCTCCCACTTCTGACTCTGCCTTTTTCATAACGGGTAAGCCGACCATTGATAGCCGCTATAACGAACAGAATCTCGAATGGAGCGAAAAAGGGCTTTTTGTTCTTAAACTCAATAACCAAGGTGAGTTGGAGCATAAAAATAACTTGGGTTACAAAAAAACCCTTCAGCCGATTAGCCTAAGCCGTATTGATCAGCGGACTTATTCCATTGTGGCTACACGCGGCCAACGTGTTTTCTGGGTGAAAGCTGATAAGGTAGAGGGCCAACTTCTTCTTGATCAGTTAAAGCCCTTAGGCCTGCCAAACGGTGATTACCAAAACCTTACGGTTAATACCGTTTACCAAACTTCTGATAATCATTGGCTGCTAGGAGGAGCGGTGTATGAAAAAAACAGGAAAAACGGCCCGCATGGTTGGTTAAGCAAGATTAATGAGGCAGGCGAAGTGCAGTGGCAGGCCGTTTATGCCCATGAAGAAGCCAATGCGGTCCATGCCGTTGCCCGGCTTTCGGGCTTAGGGCTGGTATTCGGAGGTCATTCCCGCAAAGACCGCGGTAGTATTGATCTAGCGGAGGAAAATAGCTGGATCGGAGGAACCAATGCTAACGGGAAGCTCCAATGGGAGCAGTTTTATGGAGGAAAAGCGGCCGATCAAGTGGTTGATCTGCGTACAATGCCCGAAGCAGGGGCTTATTTTGCCCTTGAGGCTACCCACTCACGCCTCAGCAGTTCTGATCAGGCTATTGATCAGCAAGCTTGGCGTCTCAGGAAGCTTGATACTAGCGGATTTCACCAGCCAAAACCAGTTAGAGCATTTCAGCCTTACAGCCAGGACACGAGCTACAGGGGTATTGCGCAACTACTACAAGCTATTCGAGCTCAGCCCTCAAACAGGGCGCTGAATAAATTACTGTATCGGCACAATCTGATCGCTAACCCTTCCCTCTCTAGTAAACGGGCACCGGCGGGTACTTCTGATTGGCGCTACCACAGGAATAAGCTAAGCATCGACACCTTTTCCAGGAACCTCTTTGGTAGTAGCCGTCCAGAGGTTATTGTTCAGCTAAGAAGTAAGCGGACCCATGACATCGCGGTGTTCTACCGGAAAGGTAGTCGCCTTCACAAAGTCCCGGGGCGGATAAGTCATCACCTTTCAGACCAGTATCAGACCGGTGATTTTGTTTTTTACTTCAAGTCAATTGGAAGCCCTAATGCTTACGAGATCGCTACTAAGCGGCAATGGACGTACAATCGGTCAAACAATGAAATAATCAGTTTTTACGAGGTAATACCGGATACCATTCGCCAGTTTTATGATGTAAGAACTAAAGCGTTTTCCTACTCAGGCCTTCAGACTTATAGCTACGATACTAAGCGGGAGATTGAATGGCAGCTTAAAGACAGCTTTCCCAAACAGCTATTGATCCATGCTAAAACCAACAATAAAACAGACATGGATCGTAACAAGCAGGGTGAAGTATTATCCGGGAAGCAGGAGCAGTCAACGGCTAAAAAGGTAGTGACCTTTGTTAAGACCAGACGAGGCCTGCGGATTTCCCAAATTCAGAAAGACCTCACCGAAACCATTGAAATCCTTGGTATTGGTAATGACTAGAAGCAGCATTTCACCAGGTTATTAGCCAATTAAAAACGCTCCACCAGCCCTTTTCAGGTCTGAATAACACCTGGATTGAACTGCTTAGTGATGGGCGCGTGGTTAGCGGTTTCAATGCCTTGCGAAATGACTTTCCGGGTTTCGCGTGGATCAATAATGTCGTCAACCCAAAGACGAGCCGCTGCATAAAGGGGTTTCGTTTGTCCTTCATAATCCGCTTTCACCTTTTCCTCTAGCTCTTGTTTTTTCTCTTCATCGGGTTCTTCGCCCTTCGCTTTCATTTGGGATACCTGGATCTGGGTTAGGGTTGTAGCAGCTTGGCTACCACCCATTACTGCTATGCGTGCACTCGGCCAGGCTAGGATTAACCGGGGGTCATAAGCTTTCCCACACATTGCGTAATTTCCAGCACCGTAAGAATTGCCCGTTATGACAGTAAATTTGGGAACAACTGAATTTGCTACGGCATTAACAAGCTTGGCCCCATCTTTAATAATCCCGCCCTGCTCAGCACGGCTACCTACCATGAAACCTGTCACGTCCTGCAAAAAAACCAATGGAACATGCTTTTGATTACAATTCATAACAAATCGGGCGGCCTTGTCAGCCCCATCCGAGTAGATAACACCCCCAACCTGCATCTCTCCTTTTTTACTTTTCACAACCTGCCGTTGGTTAGCGACAATACCAACAGCCCATCCATCAATTCGGGCGTATCCACAGACCATGGTTTTACCATAGCCTTCTTTAAAGGATTGAAAATCAGAATTATCCACTAACCGCTCAATAATATCCATGGTATCATAAGGCTTGGAGCGATCTGCTGGTAGGTATCCGGGAATTTCTTCGGGATCTTTTGCGGGTTGTTTTGCTTCAATCCGATCGAATCCGGCTTTTTCGCTGTAACCAGTTTTAGCCATCGTGTTCCGAATAGCATTAAGGCAGCTCTCATCGTCCGGGTATTTGTTATCGGTCACCCCTGATATTTCAGATTGGGTAGTGGCTCCACCTAGCTCCTCAGCTGAAACATCCTCACCGATAGCGGCTTTTACCAGGTAAGGCCCGGCCAAAAAAATGGATCCGGTATCCTCCACAATCATGGCTTCATCCGACATAATGGGCAGGTAAGCGCCTCCAGCCACACAGCTCCCCATGATTGCTGCAATCTGTTGGATCCCTTCAGAGGACATAATGGCATTGTTACGGAAGATCCTTCCAAAATGGTCCTTATCCGGGAAAATCTCATCCTGCATAGGCAGGTACACGCCCGCACTATCCACCAGGTAGATGATGGGAATCCGGTTTTCCATGGCGATCTCTTGGGCGCGAAGGTTCTTCTTGGCCGTGATCGGGAACCAGGCACCGGCTTTAACAGTCGGGTCGTTAGCTACTACGATGCACTGACGTCCTTCAACTTTTCCAATTTTAACCACTACTCCACCCGATGGGCAGCCACCGTGCTCTTCATACATCCCGTAGCCAGCAAAAGCGCCTATTTCTATCGCTTCGGTATCATTGTCTAGTAAGTAGGCAATGCGCTGCCTTGCCAGGAGTTTGCCTTTATCTTTTTGTTTTTGAGCTTTCTTTTCACCACCGCCAGCTTGCATTTGTTCCCTTACAGCTTCTATGTGATCAAATGCCAGCTTATGCTCGTCTTTATTTTTATTGAATTGCAGGTCTTCCTTTTGCTGATTTTGGGCCATAATTCATCATTTGTGGAACCTCGAAAGTAGCAGCTAATTAAGAATTTTCGTAATGCATTAGCCGATTCTTTGATGTATCCCCTATTTGGAAGTGAAAACTAAATAAAATGAAAACGGCATCAGATGGCTATCTTTTGATGCTATTTTCGTTTGAAGCGATTTGAATAATAGAAGTAGATGCTTAATCAATTCACTGGCTTATTCATGATTTGAAGTAGCTTTATTGGCTTTAGTAAATGAAAGAAACTTATTGCTCTGGCGGTTTTAAAGCGCGTTGAAAGCTTGTTTAAAAGAAACGGCTGGATAGCGCATGAGCCTTACCCATCGCCGGGTTTTGACTGCGCTTCCGCTCTATGCCTCCTTTATGATGGAAAAGTTAAAAAACCCCCTTATGTTTTGTTTAACGAGGTTTGTGGCCGAAAATAGGCTTAAGCCTTATACCTTTAAAAAACCAGAATCCATCATTTATTTTTACTGGTACTGCCAAGGTGCCTACTTCCATTAAGTAAATCCCAAGAGTAACAAACCCATAAGTAAAAGATAAGAAGCTAATATGAGAGAAAACCCTGGTGTCGATACGCCATAATTAGCAGCATACAAGATTAACGCAATAGCTGAAATTAAAAATACAAGCGCTAAAAATTTCATAAAGAAATTTATTATTCCAAAAAACGGATTCTGATTTCCAATACTGCTAGCGGTTTCGCTTTGGTTATTTTTATGGAAATAGGTTGAATAAAGCGAGGATAGACTATTTTCTTTATTGGCTCGTATCGAATCCAACTCGATTTGTTTACCCCATAATGGCTTTTGCTCTTTTTGAAATTTGGGAAGGGTGAATTGGTCTATTTTTTTACTTTTTGTGGCCTTATGGGATTTGTCCAATGTTCCTAATGAAAAGATTGCCGCTTTTTTAGGATCTACTTGCTTTACCTGTTCTTGATTGGCGTTCTTTAGATTGCCATCAACATTGACCGTTTGTTTTCTTAGATAAAATCCACTGTCAGATGTTTCAAGAGCTACATTGCATCCTCCTAGTAATAGCCCTACGATCAACAGGCTCCATTTGAAATTTTGCATTGCCAAACAATATCAACGTCTCACAAAGTAACCTAATCGTTCAAAAACAAAAAACTTTTAAGTATCACCTAAATACGCTATTTAAAATAAGCCAAAAACCACATTACCTAAAATATTTCCGCGCCTATCACCAGCGCTGGAAAGAAAAACAATTAAAGCTCCTTGCTAAAAGTAGCCAAAGGATAACGCGTTTTTACTTACTAGATAAAAAAAGACTGCCAACCGATAAGCCGGGTTCTGTCGCCTGATGCTGTAAGCATTAGGGCCCTGTCATTTATCTAGGCCTGCCATTGCTGGCAGACTCATGAGCGGCCTACCCCCCGGAGCTTTGGGCGAGCAACCCTTAGGGGAATTGATCAAACACTTTTTAATTCCTTAAGAAGTGTTTAAAAGCAGAAAATGCTTTTCTGCTTGTGATCCATCCCCACTCCGGTATGCTTGGCCTTGCAACCTGCAGGGTTTACCTGCCGCATCAGTGTCGCCACCGATGGCGGTGAGCTCTTACCTCACCCTTTCACCCTTAGGGGGTGGATCAAAAGCATTTTGCTTTACCAAAATGCTTTTAAAATTGAAAATTCGGATATTTTCAATTTTGATCCACCCCCCGGTCTGGTTTCTGTGGCACTTTCCGTAGCCAGGGCTTTTAGCCTTGGCTCCTGCCGTTTCGGCAGTGCAGTGCTCTGTGTTGCCCGGACTTTCCTCTCCAGCCTTTAGACTGGAGCGACAGGGTGGTTGACAGTCCATAACTTAAATTCCTTTTAACCTTGTAAAAGTTCCATTTATCAAAACCCTAAACGACATTAGAGCCAGCTTTTTGGGTGGCCAACCCGTCATGGAAACATTTACGACAACGGGGTTCATAAACCTCTTCTGCACCTACTTTAATCTGATCACCATTGAATCCCTTGCGAAAGGAGTGGGTAGCCAAGTTGCGGCACTGGACACAAATCGCGTGCACTTTAGTAATGTACTCAGCAACAGCCAATAATTCCGGAATTGGGGAAAAAGGCTTCCCTTCATAATCCATATCCAGGCCAGCAATTATGACGCGATAATTATCAAGCGCTAACTGCCGGGCGACATTTACCAACTCGTCATCAAAAAATTGCGATTCATCAAAACCCACAACCCGTGCCTTATCTATGTGCTGAAAGGTATCCATGGGCTTATTCAAGTTTACGGAAGGGATGTTATTCTGATCATGGGAGACAACAGCTTTATCCTCATAGCGCTGGTCGAGGGAAGATTTGAACAAGGCCACTGGTTGTTGAGCAATTTGAGCACGCTTAATCCGCCTAATGAGCTCTTCCGTTTTACCGGAAAACATCGGGCCGGCTATAACTTCGATCCAGCCACGATGACCAATGTTACTGTAGGAAGGCTCAATGAACATGAGATTGTTTTTGATCAAAGGTCTGAAAATTCTGGTAAGCCTTTTCGAGCGACAGGTCTGATAAAAATTAAATCGCCCCTTTCGTTGGGGAAGCAACAGTTTTATGCTAATTTTAAGCAACTAAAAAATTCGTTTAAAGCTAACGATATAAAATCTCATGAATAATTCTAAACAACCGCTAGAAGCCTTAAGAGATGAGCTCCACAACTTGGAAAAAGGCCTGCGACAGGTCAAAAATCAGGACCAATGTTCCCGAATAGAAGCTGACTTTCTACTGGACCAGATAAGGAAATTATATGCGGCTGCATTAGATCTTCAGCAAACGGTAACTGATCAACCTCCGGCTACCGAAAACCACAATCAGAAAAGAGCGGGCCATCAAGAAGAAAAAGCCTCCCATGAACAAGATCAGGCCGACAAGCCCGTAAAGCATAATGCGGATGATAACCAGCCAAAGACTGACTACCAAGCGTTTACACCGGGTCAAGAGGAGGGCAACTACAACATTCCCGATGATGGTGAAAATAAACAGGAACGGACTTCTACTTTCAAGCAATCAGATAATACCACCAGTGATTGGGAAACAACAGCCCATACCCATGAACGAACTATTTCATCACATGAAGATCCACAAGAAGAACACGGCAATGAAACACCAGTAGAAAAAGGCCAAGCGAACGATGAAAACAGCAATGTTTTGTCAGAACAACCGCCAGGAGAGACAACGACACCTGAAGCAGAGAACGCTGAGCCAGCCGATCAAAAGGCAGGCGATAGCGGTCAAAAACCGGATTTCGGCGCCAAAGATCTGAAAGATCAATCTGAGTGGTCTTCTACCCAAGAGCGATACCAAAACCAACGCGGACAAGCTTTACACGAGAAATTTGAGGGGAAACAAATTTCCCTTCATGAACAGTTAGTGGCCAACAACAGCGGCAAATCACTACTTGATCGTTTTAAAAATGCTCCAATAGATGATCTTAGATCAGCAATAGGTTTAAATGAGCGTGCAAAGTTCATCAAGGAGCTTTTTGATGGAAAGCGTCAAGCCTATTTTGACACCATAGAGGCGCTTAATCGTATGGGGACTTACAATGAAGCCCTACAATACCTAGAGTACACCGTGAAACCGGCTCACCAGTGGGATAATCATCAAAAAGCCGTGGAAGATTTTATGGAACTGGTTTACCGGCGCTTTGTGAGTTCCGATGCTTAAGCTTTATTGTAGGTCAGATCAAGGGTATGGATGACCGTCCGATGGATCTCCTCAGCATTTAGCCCGTATTTTTCAAGCAAAGTATCCGGTTTACCACTTTCACCAAAACGATCATGAACCGCTACCATGCCCATCTTGGTTGGGCGCTTACGGGCAAGTAACTGGGCTACAGCATCTCCTAGCCCTCCATTCATTTGATGCTCTTCCGCTGTTACGATACATCCTGTCTTAGCCGCTGCATCTAATATGAAGGATTCATCCAACGGTTTAATCGTGTGAATATTAACCACTTGTGCATCAATTCCAGCTTCCGCCAGGGTGTTTTCAGCTTTAAGGGCCTCCCAAACCAAGTGACCTGTTGCTAATATAGTGATGTCTTTACCATCTTTAAGCGGGAGCGCCTTGCCGATCTCAAAAGCTGTATCTTCAGGAATAAAATTGGGCACTTTGGGTCGTCCGAATCTGACATAACTTGGCCCCCACCGCTCATAAACTGCCTTGGTAGCTTGATAAGTCTGGTTATAATCACAAGGATTGATAACCGTTAAATTCGGAAGCATTCTCATGAGCCCGATATCTTCAAGAATTTGGTGGGTAGCTCCGTCCTCTCCTAAAGTCACCCCTGCGTGAGAAGCGCATATTTTGACGTTTTTATGAGAATAAGCTATGGATTGCCTGATCTGGTCAAAAACACGCCCCGTGGCAAAATTTGCAAATGTTCCAACAAAGGGAATTTTTTTTCCGATGGTTAGGCCGGCTGCCACACCCATCATGTTTGCTTCCGCTACACCACACTGATAAAATCGTTGAGGAAAGGTATCCCAGAACTTACTCATTTTGAGAGAACCGGCTAAATCAGCTGATAGCCCGATCACGTTCGGATCCTGTTGGCCCAGGTAAAGCAGGGCATCCCCAAAGCCCTCCCTGGTTGCTTTACGACTGAGTTCCGGGTAAGAAACCATTAGTTGACCTTTATTTTAATGGATGAGCCTGATTTGACCTTGAATTCTTTTACCGTTGTTGTAGTGGTATTGGTTGCGTTGGAGGGACGGGCGACAATTCGATAATCGCCTGGTTGAAGAATAATCCGTTCCCGCCTCAACTTTTCTTCGATGTTACAGACCCACTTCATTTTGCCTCTGACTTTTTGGTAAATACTTCCATGCATATTCGTGGATTTGCTAACATAAACCTTTCCAGGCGCTGGAATATTGACTTTATTAACCTTATCCTGCTCAACTTTTACATTGTTTAAATGAATGCGGGGGGTCGTTAAAATAGTGGCATCATACTTTCCTACAAGGTAACGATGGGAAGTACCTGCCATTTGCTTATTGATAACGTCACAGTTTTTACCAACCTCCCTCACAACCATTGGTAAACGGCTGTAGAGTTTAGATCCGTTAACGTTAAATGCAATTCGTCCCTGCGGGGCCCTAAGCAGTATATTGTTGTGCTGACCCGCTTCCAACCTTATATCCCTTTTCCTAACGGGTGGGGTGGTATGTACCTGAAGGTTATAGGTTGGGGATGGGTCAAGGTAAAGGGTGTCCGGCCGACCTGTAGCATCCATGGTGTGGTATAAGTTATCCAGGATTAACCCCTGTTCCTTATCATAAAAGGTCATGTTAACATCCGTTTCCGTTGCCTTACCATTTACATCCAATAACTTGACCTGTGCGCTGGTAGCATTCACTGCCTGGGATACGACAACGGACAAGGCCTTACGAAATTCTTGTTTATTGCCAGCGTTAAAGTAACGACCCAGGCAATCAAGCTGATTTTTATATTGCTTTTCAATGCCAATTCCGATAACAAAAGGCTTTAGAATCACATTATTGCGCTGCAAAGAGCGCGAAACCTTACAAGGATCTCCTTGACATTCTTCAATGCCATCTGTTAGGAGGATTATTACATTTCGAGCACTCGGAGCGTCAGGAAAGTCGCCTCCGGCCTGCTGTAGCGAGTAAGCAATTGGCGTAGTGCCTTTAGGCTCAATTTTTTTGAGCTCATCCAGAATATCCTGTTTGTTATCCGGGTAAAAACCGACTTCCAGTTTTGTATCCTGACAATCATACTTCCTGCGAGGAGTCTGGTGCCCGTAAGCCCTGAAACCCAGTTTGACGTTCGGTTTTTCTGCCAAACTATCAATAAGACTACCTAGAAGATTTTTAGCTACGGCAATCTTTTTCTGCTCGTCAAGTTTCCCAAACATGCTGTAGGAAGCATCAAAAACAAATAGGATTCGGGTACGCTTGTGGCGCTGGGCTTCCGCAATATCCGTAAAGAGTAGTAGTGCCCCGAATAATAACAGTATTTGAACCAAATAGCGCATAAACGGCTAATAATCCCCGAGGGTCTCTTCCAGCTGGTCCAAGCCTTGGGTTAGTTGTTCATCACTAGGTGGTACTCCATGCCATCCGTAATGCCCTTCCATGTAATCAATGCCATGGCCCATCGAGGTGTACATAATAATACTTACAGGTTGCCGCCTACCGGTTAAGGATCGGGCTTTATCCAAGACCTGTTCAACTTCCTTTAAATCGTTACCATTCATGGTTAAGCCTATCCATCCAAAGCTTTCCACCTTCGCTTTCATATCACCAAGGGACATGATTTCCCGCATGGGGCCATCAATCTGAGCATTGTTGAAGTCGATCGTCATTATAAGGTTATCCACCTGGTGATGGGCACCAAACATGAAAGCTTCCCAATTCTGACCCTCTTGCATCTCTCCGTCTCCGTGAAGGGAATAAACCAGGCGATCTTCATCGTTTTGTTTTTTAGCGAGCGCAGCTCCAATCGCCACACTTAATCCCTGGCCCAATGATCCAGTGGCAATGCGGATGCCGGGAAGGCCCTCAGCTGTAGCGGGATGGCCTTGAAGACGGGAGTTTATCTTTCTAAACGAATCCAATTCTTGTAAAGGGAAGTAACCACGCCTAGCAAGGATACTGTAATAAACCGGAGAAATGTGGCCGTTGGAAAGAATAAAAACATCTTCCCCTGTGGCATCCATTGTGAAGTTTTCAGGGTCATGAAGCAAGTACCTGTAAAAAAGGGTGGTCATGAACTCGGTACATCCTAAAGAACCTCCCGGATGACCGCTCTGGGCATTATGGACCATTCGCAGGATATCCCGTTTAACCTGCGGAATAATATGCTCAATTTCTGATAGTGAAACGGCCAAAACAGCGTTTAATTTCAGGGTTTAAATTGCAAAGCTAACGCTTTTAAATAAAGCTTGAATAAACCCTTTTTAGCATGCCAATAGGATAGTAAATTCAAGGTGAACAAAATCCCGCCCTAGACTTTCATTAGCTCCTCTTCTTTTTCCTCATTAAGCTTACTGATTTGATCAATGTACTTATCCGTAAGCTTTTGAAGCTCTTGTTCCTTGGATTTGGCTTCATCCTCCGGAAGGCCTTCTTTCTGAAGTTTTTTAAGCTTATCTTTTATTTCCTGCCTGACATTCCGGACGGAAATTTTAGCAGACTCACTCTCATTCTTGATATACTTACTTAACTCTTTTCGCCTTTCCTCAGTTAAAGCCGGAATATTGACCCTGATGGTGTCTCCATCGTTTTGGGGATTCAGCCCAAGGTTAGCCGCTTGAATGGCTTTTTCTATCGGCTGGATCATACTTTTTTCCCATGGCTGGATACTGATGGTTTTAGCATCAGGGGTGTTAACCGTTGCTAATTGGTTTAGAGGGGCATTGTAACCGTAATAGGTAACGAAAATCCCATCCAGGATACTGGGTGTTGCTTTACCCGCTCGTATTTTTTTGAATTCATCATGAAGGTGGTTGATAGCATCTTGCATGCCGTTTTCAGCCTCTTTCATTATCTCGTTGGTATCTGATTCCATAGCATTTGTTTTTTTTACTTTGACGTAAAATGCCAGTGAAAAGTTGGTGCCGTTGCTTTAAAATTTATCCCTTAAGAGTTATCCTGCTTTAGCATCCGGTATCGCTTGGCTACCTTTTCTTGTGTTCGGCGGTATTGTTGCTCTATGCGGGTTATAGACGCTACCAGGTTTTTGACGCGCTTTAAGTGATCGTCAATGATCTTTTTCTCTTCTTGGTAGATGGATTTAAACTTTTTACGCGTGATGTTACTTTTGATCAAATCTTTTTTCAAGTCATTTAATCGCTTGCGATGCTTCTCATTTTCGTATTGGACGAGCTTGTAATTTTTTATAAAATTTCTATAATTTGATTTTATGGCGCTATATTGATTCATAATACTGGAAAAACGATCGGTAACCTTCCGGTCGTAATCCTTTTTTATAACGGAATCCATGCGTTGAATCGTGTCATAACGGGCTTTAATGGTACTTATATCAATTACCATGGTATTTTCAGCCTCTTTCACCTTGTTTTTAAGGCTATCGACCTTTCTAATTTGCTGGCTCATATCCCGATTTCCGCAACTTTGAAAGAGGAAAAAGCAGGCCAGCGTTATAATGCTCGTACCAATTAATACCTTTGTAGACATGGAAGGGTATTTCATGATTCTTAATTCCAGGAAGACTTAACGCAAAGGAACTGGAAATTCCAACATTCCCAAAATCCAAACCAGCATCCTGATGTTTTTCAGGCATCTGGAGTTTCTTAAGGACATTTTTGTCATTGCGGTTACCGCTTTTGGCGGACCCCAGGCTCACTTGGCCATGATCTTGAATAAGCTGGTAAACCAAAAGCAATACATCAAAGAGCAGGATCTACTGGAGTTGATAGCTTTATGCCAGATCCTGCCGGGGCCTTCCTCAACCCAAATAATCACAGCAATTGGGCTAAAAAAAGGTGGTAAACTGCTGGCTTTTGTAACCTTACTCTTTTGGATGTTACCGGCTGTTATCATCATGACAGCAGTTGTTTTAATCTTCTCTTATATAGAAGACGCGGGGCTTTCTTTCGATTTTATTCGTTTCCTTAAACCCATGGCTATTGGCTTTGTTCTCTATGCGGCTATTCACATAACCCGCACCATTATAAAAACGAGAATTCAGACGCTTATTATCATCGGTGCTACTTTACTGACCATCTTCTTGCGCACTCCTGTTATTTATCCGGTTGCACTCCTCGCAGGGGGGTTGATCACGAATTTCACCGGTCATGCACCTACCCATCAGAAAAATAAACGCTTTGAAATCCATTGGAGGTACTTAACGGCCTTCTTTGCCATATTAGCCTTAGCGGCCATTCTCGGTGCTATCAGTAATTTCAAACCGGTTATTCTTTTTGAAAATACTTACCGTTACGGAAGTATCGTTTTTGGCGGTGGCCACGTCCTTATTCCGATGATGTATGAACAATTCGTCAATTTTAAAGACTACCTAACGTCAGAAGAGTTCCTGGCCGGTTATGGTATGGTGCAAGCTTTGCCGGGACCAGTATTCTCTTTTTCCACTTATGTAGGAGGCATGGCTTTGAAAGATATGGGTACCACTGGTCATATTATTGGGGCACTGATAGGTACAGTTGGGATCTTTCTTCCAGGAACCCTGCTCATATTTTTTGTCACCCCTATTTGGGAAAGCCTCAAACAATATCCCTTTATTCAGCGATCCCTGGAAGGGGTGAATGCTGTAGCGGCTGGAATGGTTGCAGCTGCGGCTTTTTTGTTGATGCAGTCCATAGGGTTTGACTTCCTGAATATCGGGGTAGCCATAGGTACGTTCTTACTGCTGATGTTTACAAGAATCCCTTCGCCTGCCATAGTGGTTTTTTGCTTACTCTTAGGGTTCCTTTTTTGACAGGAATGAGAATAGACCTTTAATGTGTTAATTTTGAATGATGCAAATAGATCCTGGTAATGATGGGTAATAACCGACTTCTTCTTAAATATGCTTTTGCAGCTTTCCTAGGTGCAATTCTTTTCTTCCTAAACTCGCCCTTAAAAGCTCAGGAGCCGGCTGATACAGCCCTTATTCAATTCTCAGGCTTTGTTATTACTGCCGATAGCGCAGCTCCGGTTCCCTATGCTTTCATCAAAGTAATAGGCGAACCTAGAGGAGCTGTATCCAATCCAGAGGGTTTTTTCTCAACAGTGGTTGAATATCGGGATACGATTCGGTTTTCATCGGTAGGGTTCAAAGCAGATACTTTTATTGTTGCTAATCATACTCAAAACAAGAAACTAAAGCATGTACAGCCTTTAGTTACTGACACCACAACTTTTGAAGAGGCTGTTATAAGACCTTATCCAACCAAAGATGAGTTTAAAGAGGCTTTCATGAACCTTCAATTGCCAGATGACAAGTACACCATTGCCCAGCGAAATTTGCAATCAAGAAGGTTGAATCAAATTGCCCGAAAACTTCCAAAAGACGCTCGGGAGCAATACACCCTTGCTCAGCAGCGCTTTCACAATCAGTCATTCAGATCCGGCGGTAACTTAAGATACTTTACAAACTTTGCTGGTAGTGGCACACCTGTTCCAGGTAGTTTGCTCAACCCCTTTGCCTGGTCAAAATTCATCAATGCCATTCAGGAAGGGCGTTTTAGCGAGGATTAACACTACACCTTAAAATTGAGCGATGCAGAGCTATAATCAACCCGTACTCTATTATGTTCATGTGCCCAAGACAGCCGGCACAACTATGCGGATTATATTCTTATGGCTCTATTGGTGGAACCAGATATTATGGGCAAAAAGCAAAGCCTACCTTGCTGAAAAGGCTCAAAATATGAGCGCCAATGACCTCGCCAATATTCGTTTAGTAGCGGGACACTCTACATTCGGTATGCATGAGGCATTGCCATTTACTAATTTTCGATACTTCACCGTTCTGCGCGAACCCGTGTCGCGCGTACTATCACAATACTATTACCTTAAGCGGCAGCCCAAGCACCGGCTTTATGACGTTGTAAACCGCTACGACCTTAGCCTGAAAACCCTTCTAGAGGAAAATTACCTAAACCCTAATGTGCAGACTTTCTGGATGACCGGCGCTGAAAGGCAATATTTCCGCGGTGGTTACTACTATCCGGAAATTGTTGAAATGGCCAAGCAGAACATTGATAAATACTTCGGCTTCGTAGGGTTGAACGAGTATTTCAACCAATCCTTGATTTTATTGAAACGGCAAATGGGATGGCAGGGCTATCCCATCTATGCTCAAAAAAATGTGACCAAATCCCGGAAAAGGCAAGATGAAGAGTTGCCCGAGACTTTAGACGCCATCAGGCGCTACAATCAGATGGATTTGGAGCTCTATAATTACGTAGCATCCCAATTTCACGAGCGTTTGGCAGCAGTTAATGATGATGATTTTCAGGCTGAGGTGTATCACCTTCAGAAACTCAACCAGCGCTTCGGGTCTTACAAACCGTACCGGCTAAAAGTGCTCTCAGGTTTCGTCAGCCGTAGTGTCCAACAATTTTTCGGAAGTTACGAAAAGCCTGACGTCCTTCCATAAAAAATTCCTGTATAATGTTGAAAAAATCAAAAGGACAACTTATTTTTGCTAACGAACGTTAGTTTTAACAGTTACAAGAAATATAAATGGAAGTAGAAACCCTACAGAGTCGCAGAGAACAAATATTTGAAATCGCCCAGCGCTTGTTTCGAAGCAATGGCTACAATGCGACATCTATCCGGCACTTAGCCAAGGAAATCGGCATTGAACCGGCTTCTATTTATAGCCATGTTGATTCCAAAGAAGAGATCCTGTCAAGCATATGTTTCGGGATGGCTGATGAATTTTTTGAGTCTCTGGAAAATGCTAAGCAAGGAGCCGAAGATGATCCGGAAGATAAACTAATTGCTGCTATTAAAGGCCACATAAGGGTTATAACCAGAAATATTAATGCTTCAGCTGTTTTCCTCCACGATTGGCAGTACCTTTCCCAGGATAAACTCGAGCGTTTTAAGCACCAGCGGGAGCTTTACGAAAATGAATTTCAGGCAATGGTTGAAGAAGGGATGAAGCTTGAGCGATTCAAAGTATATGATGAAAAGTTTACAGTTCTAACCATTTTATCTGCCCTTAATTGGACATTTGAATGGTATAAACCAGATGGTCCGATGTCGGCTGATGATATTGGAGGATATCTGGCTGATATGTTATTGAATGGCATTCGACAAAATTGATTTGTAGCACGAAAAATAAAAACTTATGTACGGAAATGCTTATGTACCTGAAAATGAAAAGGCCCAGAGCCAGGCAGCGATGCAGGAAGAAGATCCTGTGATGCTGCAGGAATTCGAGGATAAGGTTCAAAGGGGCGAAAAGATCGAGCCTCAGGATTGGATGCCTGCTGAGTATAAAAAGCAGGTAATGAGGATGATAGAGCAACATGCTCACTCTGAAATTGTAGGAGCGCTGCCAGAAGGTACTTGGATCACCAGGGCGCCAAGCTTCAAGCGGAAAATGGCTTTAATAGCTAAGGTTCAGGACGAAGTAGGTCACGGTCAGCTTCTTTATGGCGCAGCTGAAACCCTTGGCAAGTCACGGGAGCAAATGATCAATGACCTCCTGAACGGCAAATCCAAATATTCTAACGTCTTTAACTATCCGGCTGTTACCTGGGCGGATGTTACAGTCATTGGCTTTTTGGTAGATGCAGCAGCTATTGTTAACCAGGTTAACAACGCTAAAGGCTCCTATGGTCCTTATGTAAGGGCTCTGGAGCGCATTAATTACGAGGAATCCTTTCACCTAAAGCAGGGGCATGATGCTTTTGTAGCATTGGGTACCGGAACCTCAAAACAACGGGAAATGCTACAGGCAGCCCTGAATCGATGGTGGCAACCCCTCATGCACTTCTTTGGTCCTTCTGACAAAGATTCTGAGCATACCGATAAGCTAATGAGGTGGAAAGTGAAAATGGCTTCCAATGATGAGATGCGCCAGCAATTCCTTTCCATGTACGTTCCCAAAATTCAGGACTTGGACCTTGAAATTCCTGATCCCAATCTTTACCGGGATCCGGAAACTAAGGAATACCATTTTACCGAACCTGATTGGGACGAATTTTTCCGGGTTATTAAAGGTGATGGCCCTTGCAACAAAGAACGGCTCCAGGTGCGCCGGTGGGCTGAGGAAAATGGCAAATGGGTAAAAGAAGCCATGAAACGTTATGCACGTGGCGAAGAATACGTTACACCTTACGCTTAAACTTTGCGCTGTATGAAAGAGCTGTCCATAGATCCACGGGTAAACCGGATGAACCTGCCTGAGGAAACGCAAAAAGGGGAACAGGTAGTTGATCAGCAGGATTACGGTGTTACCTACGAGGTGTTCATTCAAAAGAAGAAGGGCACCCAGCACAGCCATGCTGGAATCGTACATGCACCAGATGCTGAGACCGCACTGGTATTTGCCAAAGAGCAATTTACCAGGCGGGGCGAAGCCATTAACGTTTGGGTGGTGAAATCCTCAGAGGTTTTGGCTACGAGCTATGATGATGCCGATATTTTTGAGCCGGCCCCTGATAAAGTTCACCGGGAACCGGGAACCTATAAGGTGAAAGAAAAGATCAAACAATACAAAGAACAAAAGGCAGATGACAGCAACGAATCCTGAGGCCCTGAAGGCCTTGCTATACAAAATGGCAGATGATCAACTTTTTTATGGTCACCGAAACTCGGAATGGACCGGAATTGGTCCAACGCTCGAAGAAGACATTTCCTTTAGCTCAGTAGCACAGGATAAAGTGGGTCATGCTTATAACATGTATCGCCTTTTAGAGCAGCTGGGCGAGGGTGATCCTGATCATGTAGCTTTTCAACGACAAGCCCACCAATACCGATGTTCGCAATTTGTAGAATATCCGGCAGAGGGTTATGAATTCAGCTTGGTTCGGCACTTTCTAATGGATCATGCTGAATATTTACGAATAGATATGTTAACAGGGTCCGCTTATGAGCCGCTTGCCAACCTTTCTAAGAAACTAAGGGGCGAAGTCAAATACCATGTTTTCCATGCCAATACCCTCATTAAGCAGCTAGGTAATGGCGGGGAAGAAAGCAATCTTCGACTCCAACAGGCACTTGATACCGCTTTCCCCTTAGCGCTGGGCTTATTTGAGCCTAGTGACCATGAGGAAACCCTCAAGCAGGAGGGTATTTTCGAAGGTGAATCCGTATTACGGGAAAAATGGCTTGACCAGATTCAGGAGCCCCTGAACAATGGTAATCTTACGATGCCTGATCCTGATTCAGTAAACCCTTCTTTTGGTGGCCGGCAGGGAAAGCACACGGAACATCTGCAGCCGCTACTAAACGAGATGACCGAAGTGCTGCAAATTGATCCGAATGCCGAGTGGTAAACACCACGCTTATTCATCAATTAGGGCTAGCGCCCAAAATGTTAAACCCTGGCTTTTCAATAAGTTAGGGTTTTTTTTTGCCCCACAGAAGCCAAAAGAAATCCGGACCCCTAACTTTGCATAAAACTAGACCAGAGGGGTAATGGAAATTTTTTAAACTTTTCCTATCTCTTCTTTTTAGGTAATACAATAACCTTAATCGAATTTTAACGCTATGGATATCCAATTTTTTGGTGCAGCCGGGGAAGTTACTGGTAGTAAACACCTCATAACCCTGAACAACGGGCATAAGATCTTACTAGACTGTGGCCTCTTTCAGGGAGGGGAAACCGATGAAGACACCTACTTCAGGAATGAGCACTTGGGTTTTGACCCACAATCAATTGATTGCTTAATCCTGTCACACGCCCATATAGACCATTCTGGCCTGATTCCCATGTTAGTAAAGGAAGGTTTTAATGGACTCATCTACACCACTCCGCAAACCAAGGACCTGTGCCAGGTAATGCTTGAAGATAGTGCGCACATCCAGCAAATAGATACAGAGGAACTTAACAAAGACCGCATTGCAGCTGGAAAGAAAGCTGTTAAGCCGCTTTACAAGAAAAGCGATGTCCGCAAAGCCCTCGAATACTTCATAGATGTGGGCCTTGAACGGGAGATCGAGATCCTGGATGGGGTGTCTTTCCATTTTACTGATACCGGGCACATCCTCGGCAGCGCAGCCATTCATTTACAGGTTCAGGAAGATCCTGAGGAAATGGAAGAGCCAATAAAATTAAGTTTTACAGGAGATGTAGGCCGTCCAGGTGACAAGATTTTACGAAGCCCCGAGCCTTTCCGGCAAGCAGATGTTGTGCTAACAGAATCAACATACGGCATAAAAAAGCACGATGCTCCAGACACCCTAGATCAAAAACTGGCGGATGCCGTGTGGGAAGCTTGTGATAAAAACCATGGGAAACTTTTGATCCCGGCTTTTAGCCTTGATCGTACACAGGACTTAGTTTATATCCTGAATAACCTCTATCAGCAGGGAAAGCTACCGAACGTGAAAATATTTGTGGATAGCCCTTTAGCCAATAAAGTCACGACTATCATGCGGGAAAATACAAGCACATTTAACCATGATATGCTGAAAAAAATGCGAGAAAACCCGCAACCATTCCAATTTGAAACCCTCTATTACACGGAAGGAAAAGACGATTCCAAAGCACTAAATCACATCCAGGAGCCTGCTGTAATTATTTCATCTTCGGGTATGATGGAAGGTGGCCGTATTGTTCATCATTTGATCCACCACATCGAAGAACCTCAAAATACGCTGCTCATAGTTGGTTTCAGTGCTCCCGGCACCCTGGGTCGGGAATTTATTGACCGGAACGAAGCGGTTATGATCTTTGGCAAATCTTACCAAGTACGCGCCCAGGTAAAAGCCATTGACGGCTTCAGCGCCCATGCGGATGCCCAAGAGCTTGTCGATTACTTAAGCTGCCAAGACCCGGACAAACTAGAACACCTATTCCTGGTTCATGGTGAAGAAGAGGCCTTATCCCAAATGAAAGAACGGTTACAGCAAGTTGGCTACCGAAATGTTACTGTTCCCCATCTAAATGAACGTTACAACCTCACCAAGCATCGGGGCCATGTAGTCATGACTCCCCAGGATACCCAAGCCTCAGCTACAACTTAACCTGTACAGTGGCTTCAAAACCATTTACCGCGCTAATTTAGACCGCTTATAAATTTTTTTCTCCTCCTCAATTACAAGATAGTAACCCGTATGAAGTTGTTAAATTGCTGTAATACTAAATTAAGCTCATGACAACTGAAGGGAACCCATCAGATCATTCTGAGAGGCAAATTCATAGCCTACCAAAGAGTGGAACTTCTATAAAGGATTACATTGGGGAATTCGTTTACGGGGGTATAGATGGTAGTGTTACCACTTTTGCCGTTGTTGCGGGATCTACGGGAGCCAGCCTTGAAACATCAATAATCCTGATCCTTGGATTTGCCAACTTGATCGCTGATGGCTTTTCCATGTCGGTAGGCGATTTCTTCTCTACCAAAGCCAATATTGATAATTACAAAAAGCACCGGAAGATCGAATATTGGGAAGTAGACAATATGCCGGATAATGAGAAAGAAGAGATTCGTGAAATCTACCGGCAAAAGGGACTTGAAGGAGAAACCCTGGAAAATGTAGTGGATGTGATAACAAGTGATAAGGATCGATGGGTGGATGTTATGATGAAAGAAGAACTGGAAATGCAGCAAGAATCAAGGTCTCCTGTTAATACCGCTGCGGTAACTTTTGGATCTTTTGTATTAGTGGGGTTTATCCCACTTTTTTCTTATGTGCTTGATTATGCAATGGGTGTAGGAGGTGAGAACATGTTCCTTACTTCTTCTATCATGACCGGCATAGCGTTCGCCCTGATAGGGTTGTTGAAAAGCTATGTAACGGAAACCCGTATCCTAAGAAGTGTAATTGAAACCCTTTTACTTGGGGGATTAGCTGCCATAATTGCTTATTATGTAGGTGATGTTCTGGAAGTTATCCTAACCAACTAACAAATTAAGACCAGGCAAAACCTTTTTTGAAAAGCCGCTCATACGCTTTTTTATTCAGGTTTTTACCAATTACCACAAATTCGCTTACAGGTATATTATAGGATTGCCATTCTGCTCCTTCCTCAATGACTACGGTATCCATAACGGTTTGTATCCACTGTTTATGCTTGTAATTCGGGTCAAAAACAACCCCTTTTACCCGGTAAACATCACTGGCCTGAAACATCAGGAAAGCCTTCAGCGCATTGTGTAGCCTGTGAACATCAAAAGGCTTTTCAAATTGGAGCGTTAGGGAGTGTATGCCATGCTCATGGTTGTTATCATGACCATCTTCATGAGCATCCCCATGTTTTAACCATTGGAAAGCCTTCGAAGGATTGAGCAGTTTTTTGAAAGGATAACTGCCAGCGCTACCTGAATAAACGTTAGCCTCTGGATTGCGCTCCTGCAGCATAGTGGTGATATTCAGCTGTTGTTCATCTGATATTTGATCGGATTTGTTGATCAGGAGAGTATCACTAAAAGCCACTTGCTTACCAGCCTCATCATTAGCCTGTAGTTGCTCCTCAATAGCCAACCCATCCACAAGACCTATAACCTGACGCAACTCAAAATATTTGCGGATAGCGGGATGATTAAAAAAAGGAGAAGCAACACCGGCTGGATTGGCTATCCCGGTGGCTTCAATTAGTAAATCGTCCCATTCATCCCTTCGCTCATGCAGATTTTGCAGGATATCAATAAAATTTCCGTTCAGCGAGCAACAGATACAACCATTGTTCAAGGCCATCAGGTTATTCTCTGCTCCCACGATAAGGTCACCATCAATACCCCTTTCCCCTACTTCATTTTCGATCACCGCAAAACGGGTATCAGGCTTCCAGGCCATGAGGGCATTCAGAAAGGTGGTTTTACCGGATCCCAGGAAACCTGTAATAAGGGTTACGGAATGCTTGCCAGGGTGTTGAGTCATTTTAAAAAAGGGAGTTTCAAAATTTTAATAGGGGAATTAGGGTATTATTCACTATCATGGGCTTGCAATCAATACCTGTATATCCAACTGTTCAAGGTAATGTTGGGTTTCAGCTTCAATGCCCTGATCCGTAACGATCGTGTTTACCTGATTAAATCCACAAATTCGCCCAAACCCTTTCCGACCAAACTTAGAGGAATCAGCCAGAACAATTACGGACTCTGAGCTAGTGATCATCTGTTTATTTAACCAGGCCTCCCCTAAACTAGTAGTCGTTAGACCGTGATTAATATCAATACCATCTACTCCGAGAAATAGTAATTCACAGGTCATTTCCTTCAAAGCCTGCTCAGCATAGTAGCCCGTAGCTGAGAAGGAGCTTCGCCGTAATTCACCACCTAATTGAATCACGTGAACGCCTTGTTTATGAGCAAGTGCCATAGCAACCTGAACAGAATTGGTAACAGCAGTAAGCTGTTCTTTCTCCCTTAGGAAGCGGGCAAGATTTAAAACGGTCGTACCAGATGCTATGATAACAGAATGATATTCTTCTATCAGTTCATCGGCTTTTTTAGCAATGGCGATTTTCTCATCTTGATGAACATTTTCTTTTTCATTAACCGATCGATCAAGCGTGTAAATGTTTCGGAGGGTCGCTCCACCACGGGTGCGAAATAAAAGTCCTTTTTTAGCTAATTGGTTCAGATCTTTCCGTATAGTTACAGCCGAGACATCGAGCTTATCTTGAAGCTCATTGACCTCCAAATCTTGCTTTTGCTGCAAAAGCTCTAAGATCGCCTCATGTCGATTCATATTAGCTAATTAAACCTTTTTTAGGTTTTAATTGGGTTCTTAATTGTTTCAAAAAACCTACTTGCAAATATCAAAAAACCTTCAGATAAGGTCGAAACGGCTTACTTTAAGCCATTAGAAGAACAAAGCCTTTGACCTTACCAGATCATTTTCTTTTGATAATATTTCGATTTATTTATTTTCGAAACTTTACAAAACTTTACATGGGCCCACATTAAAAGCGTTGAAGAACCAAATATTACCTTTTAAATTATTCAGTAAATTTTTAATTAATTGAAATTCATTAATTTAGTTTTATTTAGCTCAAAAAGTGCCAAGAATTTTTGCAAAAATTTAAGCTTTTGCTCTTTGATTTCGAAATATTTTGAATACTTTCGTTTATAACAAATAATCTTTTGTTACAAAAATTTTCAATGTCCTACTATGTCTTATGGCCGTGAAAGTTTAATCAAAGCATTAAAAGCAAAAACCCATGGGGATCTGATCGTCATCGGTGGTGGAGCCAGTGGCTTAGGGGTTGCTTTTGATGCGATCAGCCGTGGCTTTCGCCCCCTGGTTCTGGAGAAGGCAGACTTTGCCAAGGGCACTTCCAGCAAAGCCACTAAGCTGGCTCATGGCGGGGTCCGTTACCTGGCGCAGGGTCAGATTGGCCTGGTACAAGAGGCGCTCCGGGAAAGGGGCATTATGGCACACATAGCCCCTCACCTTTTCTATCGCCAGTCCTTCTTAATCCCCAATTACCAATGGTGGCGCCAGCCTTACTACTACTTCGGTATGAAGGTGTACGATATGCTGGCCGGACGCCTTGGCATTGGTAAGGCCGCCAGCCTGTCTGCCGATGAGACCGCCAGGCGCCTACCCAACCTAAATCCGGGCAGCCTGAAAGGGGGCGTGGTTTACCGCGATGGGCAGTTTGACGATGCCCGGCTGGCTATCAACCTGG